>NZ_KV819490.1:0-8225 GCF_001815175.1 Corynebacterium sp. HMSC034H07 | reverse complement strand
GGTTTATCCACACGAAATGTCCCTTAAGCCAAAGTATTCAGTTGGTCTTAAGCGGCCTCGCGCGCAGGCGGCGCGTTCGGGCTTGCCTTCTCGCGCGCCGGATCGCGCGGCGGTACAGGTTTACCAGAGTCAGGAGGCGGAGTCTTTTCATCCCGATCCACCCGGCCAAGAAAACGCCGAATCATAGATACATTGGCCGCTACCACACCAAGAGCTGTATAGAAGAAGGCCGCAGCAAAACCGCGTACAGGTCTTCTCGTATGGTCACCAATAGCAGCACCACCACGATTGTTCTTTACATAGTCGTTGCGGGTTTCAATCACATTGCGCCACGTGCCATACACCTTCTTCCATTCCGGTGTCTTAAAAGCAGGGCCAGTTTGGCGGTAGCGCATTCCCTCCTTATTCGGGATGGTTACCGAGACCTTATTGGTACAGCACTTTCCTTTTGCCTTGCGCGCGGTAGATAGATTTGGCCCGGAGATGGAGGGTAGTCCTCTGTCTCTCGCGTCCTGGCGCTGACTCTTTTCCACCAAGGGACATGCCAGTGTCTTTCCTTTACCTCGTCCCGGACACATAAACATCTGGCTCTCACCGGAGAGCTTCTTGCCTTTTCTCCGCATGGCAAAGGCGCGGCGCTCGTTGATCCGCTGGTTGTAGGTGGCCTCATCAATACGTCCGGCATAGAAGTCTTCGGTGGCTTCCACCAGAGGTTTCGGCATGGCAGGACAATACCAGTGGCCTTCAACTAACCCCATGGTTTCATAGGATCCGCGCTTTCCCAGCTGATTGGTTCTGTAGTCTCCCACCAGGGTATAGCCGAGTTTGCGCAGTGGTTCATGGAAGTCTTTGGTCTTAGCCACCGCGAAGTAAGCACGATCGCCCACCACTGTGCCCTTAGGTGTCTCAGGATCATCCGTTAAATGCCGCATGGCTTCCAACCCACGGATCGCAGGGTTGTGGCTGGGCCGGTCGAAGGCCATGCCCATAATCAGGTGTGGCTGTGCATATGGGCCTTGGTCGCGGATGACTCCGGCAACAAGTGTGGCCTCCCAACCCCACACATGCTTGGCGTTTCGCTTTCGGTTTGATTCGCCATGTGTTTCTTGTCGCTCGTCACGGGAGTACCAGCCTGCCTCCGGCTCGGAGGACATGAGATCGTCCGGTCGGTTCGTCCATCGGTTGTTGCCACGGCGCACGCCTGGAATAAGTGTTCCGTCTAGGGTGAGGTCTCCCTGCCAGTTGGCTCGGTATTCTTCGGGCATGTCCTCGGTACTTGCCATAACTAGCTCATTGAACACGTAGGTGGCGCGCTGCCATTTTTCCTCGCGGCGCTCAGGGTCTTGTTCGTCCATCAGCCGGTTGAATTCAGCACGGGTAAGCCTGGCGCGGTGCGGGATGTTGTCGAATGGGTCAACGACATCAAGGAAGCTGTGCAGCGCACGCCACAGGCGGTAGTACCAGTTGCTGTGCTGGGTTGCGTAAAAGTCACCTACCCGTCGTGCCTTATCGCGGCTGGGCAGGTTAAGGAGTTCTAAAGCCTTGTCTGTCGTATCAGGCGAGGCCAGGAGCGTCGTCATGGTGGTCAAATGCATGGGTTGACCAGAACGCGCCAGAATCAGGTAGAGCGCAAGGATGGTGCGGTCGTTAACGGATTTAGGCCTGCCTCCTTTGGCGGGGTCGTAGCCGTCTACTCGCCTCCAGGTGTCAAGATGGTGGCAGATGTCGGTGCGGTCGATGATGGTCAATGCCCAGGAAACGCTGGCTCCATCCAGGCGAAGCAGCGGGGTGGGTGTGGTGTTGAAGTGGGCCACCTAGACTTCGCCTCCTGCTCTCGGTTCGACGACTCGAAGCGGCGGGTAGTCTGGTTCGTCCCTGTTGCCGCTGATCCACTCACGGTATTCGGTCTCGGTGAGCGCGCCAGATTCAACGATCATGTGGTGAAACGTGTCCTGGAAGGGCTGGATGCTTCCGGTGGCATAGACCAGATGGTTAAAGTCCACGCGCTCGGCGGCATGAGTAGCGATCCAGGTATAGCGCAGCCTGGGCAGTGTCGGGGCAAGGCCGGTACTCGATGGGTTCTGGCTGGTCTTGTGGATGAAGTCAGCAATCAGGTGTGGGCCTGTGGCATCGTTGCGGCGGCGCGCCGAGTTGGGTTTTACCAGTGGTTAGTCTCTACGGTCGTCGCCCACGCCATGCAGCACTTGGCGCATGAGGTCGTCGAAAGGTGCAGTCAGCGGAACGGTACGCGGCTTTAGCCCACGACCACCGCGTGCATGAACCGCCAGCACTGTGCCAAAGTCGGTGAAGTCGCCATAACGGCAGTGATAGATTTCCTCGGTGGACATGCCAGCACCTAAAGCCAGTGACACGATGATGCAGGCCACGCGCCGCGACTCGCGGCGGGGGCGGGAGGGAACCCAGTCGTCGATTCGGATAAGTTCGCTGGCGTTGTAGGCGCGGCGCGGAGCCGTAGCTGCCGGGTAAAAGACCTCCGGTAATTCTTCTGCCCACTCCAGCGCGCCTTCTTGGCCAATGACATGGCTTGCGCAGCGGTTGAGGATGCGGCGGGTGGCATTGAGGCTGGATTTGGATAAATCCGCTGTACGGGCTTGTAAGTAGGTGCGGATCTTTCCGCCATCGCGCAGCAGGTAGATACAGCCGTCCACGGAGATGTCGTCGTACCAGCGGTCGCGCATGTAGCAAAAGTACGTGGCGAGCACGCGCTTGCGGTTGCGCTCAACGGTAGGAGTTGTAGGTGGCAGTAATCCGCGTGTCGTCAGTGTGTCGATCACAGCGTAGACCTCATTGTATTTAGACTTAGGTGGTTCGTCTTTTTCTTCTTGTTCAAAGGAAGTGGTCTCGTGGCTTCCGACCTTCCCGCCGAGGCTCCGGTCAGGCGTTACGCCAACTGGCCTAATGCCCATATCGAGGCCCACGATCCGGTCATGCGGAAATTGCAGGACTTTGCCCGCAACGTCCAGAAACTCACCCTGGACGGGAGCTACCCCAGTGCCAAAGACTTGGCCGAGGCCTGCGGTATCCCCACCTCCACCATCACCCGAATCATCCGCGGCGAGATGATCCCGACGGGACGTGTCATTGCCAATATCGAGGTCACCACAGGCAAGCCCTTGTGGCCGCGCCATCGCAGCAACCGATACGGCAGTCAGTGACCCGAGGGTTGGAAACTGCATGTTTCCGACACTGGTAAGGCGGGTGTGAGTTACATGGGTGTCGTTCATGGCTCACGAGGTGAGCACACCTACACCACGAAATAGGTGGCGGTGCCTTCTTACCTCAGACCATGAGTAAACCCGCAGGTCACAGGGTGGTTCGTCCCTGGTGCGGTCTGTGCGCCATGAGACGAGTTTTGCGTATCCGCAATCCAACTTTGCAGATGTGCAATCGCTAGGGATAGCTCAGGAAGTCTCCGTGAGCCGAGCTACAGCACGTACAGGCCTCCACCTGGGGTGCCATGAGTCGATCCTCCGGCCAAAAGAATCCGGTAGGCATGGCGGCGGTTAGCTCCGGCCTCGACCACGTAGTCCTCAAACTGGTGCAAGGACTTCAGTCCTGCCGCAGCACACAGCACATCAGCGGGAACTCCGGCTGCAATGCGGTCGATAATCCACGTATTGCGCAGCCTGCGGGTATCCGGCACCATATCCGGCGATGTACTAGGTGTTACCCGGCGGAGATACGCCGAGAGCTGGCTGACGTTCTCGTTGTCGCGGCCTGGCCTGAACAGGTAGTCCTCCGGGCCGGTAGCCATAATGACCGGCTGAAGTACCTCGATATGAGACTTGAGCAGTGGCACCTCGCGCGGGCCAGCCCCGCGGTAGCCGTGCGGAAACAGCAGCACCCCGTCGCCGTCAACACGCACGTCTTTGCCGCGCAGCGTGCAGATTTCTCCTGCGCGCAAGCCCGCACCAAGCGTGAGTGCTAGCACCGTAGTGAAGTTGCGGCGGCGGGCAGCTGTGGGTTGCGACTCGGCCCAATCCCACATCCTGTCACAGGCATAAGAGTCGTAGGGTTCAAGGGTTGGCTCGTAGCTAATCGGGTGCTGGTAGTCAGGGTTCCAGTCGTCGTTGATCACCTCCGCCACACGACACAGCAGCGAGCGCTGGGTTCCTGCGGTGGACGGGCTGAGCTTTGCACCACCTCCGGCAAGGAAGTAGTTTCCGATGATGTCGGGGTGGAAGACGGTCTCGACAGTCACCACGCCGTAGCTCACCCAGACCCAGGCGGCGAGCTTGGACACGCAGTTGAGCGTGTTGCGCAGTGCGTCGCGGCTGGTGTTATCCGGGGTGATGTTAAGTGCGCGCACGCACTCGCGGGTGAAGTCGGCAACGTGGCTCCACGGCTCAGAGCGCACGGCGTGTGGTGTGTAGTTGGCGATGATCGCCTCATAGTCGGCGGTGGTGTAGTTACTGGACATGGGCCTTTCCTTCGTCGGCACGATCGCAGTGGAATGGGGCGGTGTAGTGGATGCTACGTAGCTAGGCCACGCAGTGCACTCCGCTACACATAGTCTTGTTTGCCGATCTGCAATCTGGCAAGCAGGTGGCCCCACACCGCCAACTTCGCAGGAATTTCTTATATGGCCTGCATGTTTGCGGTTCCGCAAACATCTACCAGACGAACCACCACATCATGTTGTGGAGATCAAAAAAGGGACATGCCATATTTAGTACCCCCGCGCGAGCCTCGGACACGGCCTTAATCCTACCCACCAAGTCCTTCAAGGCCCCGCTTTGTGGCCCACAGCTATGTCCACCACAACATGTAGATCCGCTGCCCCCGGTTGTGGCTAACCGATACGTGCGCGACCTGCGCGGAGCCTCAACCACACCCCGCACCGACTAGCGTGACCACCGTCGAGCGCGATTGCGTATCCGCAATTTTGTCTTAACTCACGCGGCTTGTTGCCATACCTCGCACATCGGCAACCCACCGCGCGGACAGTTTGCGTATCCGCAAATTTCTACCTGTTACCGTGCCCGACACTTGACATTTCCACTGCTCACACCCTCAAAGGAAAGGGACGAACCATGTCCACACTCGACATGAGCACACCACTGTACTGCCAGTACTTCACCGCCGAGCTTGAGGTAGACGACCTCGCCCAAGTCACCGAAACCCTGAAACAGGGAAAACAGGTGGCCGACACCATCTTGTCCATGTCCACCGCCGCGCTCTACAACCACGTCATTAGCTTCACAGGCCCGCAGGGGCTTATCACCGAGCGCGAAATCAACGTCCTCACCGCGTTTAACTCCATGTCGGTGGCCACTGCCCCGGTGCGCGTCACGTTTGTCACCCTGGCCGACACTTACGGAAACCGTGCGGGACTCACCCGCATCCAAGGCGGTGAGTCCGCCCGCGGCCTAATCCCGCTTACCCGGTCTGTAAACGAGGCCACGGTTGCAGACATGTCTGCCACCACACCAGGACTCACCATCAATCTGCCCAATAGTGTCCACGACGACCTGATCATTCGCTGCACGACTTTTGACCCGGACGGGTGCGTTCCCGAAGCAAAGGACGAGTTTCCCGGCGTGGACTACTGCCCTAGCCTGTACCACCTTTTGCGGGACGAACCATCTCCAGGCATCGACATCACCCACGACATTATCCGCGCACTACTTCCCTACCGCGGGATCCACATGGAGGTAGAGCCGAGGATTCTCGATGGCGATGTAGACATCGAGCGGCTGTAGCTGCTGGCTACGCTGTAAGCCATGAAGGAACCCAGCTGTGGTGTGTGCTGCGGCTGGGTTCCTTCTTGGGGAGGGTGAAGAGGGGACGTGATGGGACACCGGCCACGTCTTAAGTCGGGCAGCGTCTCCGCCAGACCCGGCAGAACTTGCGCACCGCTGACTGTAAGCATATACTTACACCTGACATCGTTCGATTACGATACGGAGGGATGATGGACGCAGCACGGCTCGCTCAGATGCTCAGTGCTCTTGGAAGTGAGCCTCGGTTGCGAATTATCGCCTCCCTAGAGACGGATTCGACCCATGTCAGTGAGCTGGCCCGCCGACTCGGGATGTCTCGGCCACTGCTCTACCAGCACCTCAACCGCTTGGAAGCTGCTGGACTCATCGAGAGTGGCCTGGAACAGCTCGGAGAGAGCCGAGTGAGGAAGCACTACTGGGTCGCTCCGTTTCAGCTTGAAGTAACTCCAGACCACATTAGGCACCTGATTAATCAAGAACAGAAAAGGGAATCTTCGTGACACTTACCGCTACCGTATTTCTTGTCATCCTCGCCGCCGCATTACCACTCGCGATCTTCGTTGCTCTTACCGTCTGGGTGGTACGCACCGTCACCAGCGCACGACGCGAAACGGCGACGGCGATCGATGGTTCCAACCAACTCATCGTGGAGCATCTACGCAACATCACCGAGCGGTTGGATCGGATTGAGGCCCAACTCAGCGAGATCCCCGAGTAATCAGGCTCTTCCTTAAACAAGGGGCGCGGTGGTTTTGGCTCCGCGCTATGGGCTGTCACAGCGTATGCGCTAAGCACGTCGCGTAGACCTCCAGCAACATAAACTTGCTTGTGACTTTGGCGGCGGGGTGTGTCTCCGGTCGTGGCGTTATCCTGTCCCTCTCGCGGATAGGGGCTAGGACTGGGGACGAACCACGTGGTGTGCCCCCACCTCCGACACCGCCCCGGCCCACCTGCCGACGGAACCGGGAACGGAAACCGACGGAAACCATAGCTGTGGTTCGGGTCGTTGCAGGTGGGTGGGTAGTTTCGCAAAAGACTCTTAGGCTGGCCAGAAAACTCTGACCAGCCTTTTCTTCTGGAACGAGTCGACGGGTTAAGGCTTAAGCCTTGGGTTACTACGCCCACGGTAAATAGAGTTCAAATAATTCAATTTTTTAGCGCTTATTTACCGTGAACGACATGTATCGCCAAGCAAGGCCACTCCATGTTTCTCACCCTCATGGGGTAGATAGTGTTTCAAACTCTGGCCAAAGCTCGGGTTAGGGCACTATTACAATCCATGGAATTGTTATTGATCTACCTCGCAGTGGTGTTTGGCTGCGGCCTCGTTGCGTGGGCGGTGCGATTGCCGCCTCTCATCGGGTTTCTCGTCGCTGGCTTCGCGCTCAATGCCGGGGGTATCGAGCACGTTGAAGCGTTAGATCTTTTCGCCGACATCGGTGTCACGCTGATGCTTTTTGCAATCGGGTTGCGCCTCGATCTGAGGGCCTTGACCGACAAGGCTGTCTGGCTTACCGCCACCGCCCACGTGCTCGTGATGACCCTCCTCGGCATGGGTTTTATCACGGCTCTCGGCGCACTCGGCGCATTCGGTCCGACCAGTTTTTCGATAGCGGTCAACGTCGCCCTCGTGCTGAGTTTTTCCAGCACCATCGTGGTCGTCAAAATCTTGCAAGACCGCGGCGATGAACAAGCCCTCTACGGCAATATCTGCATCGGCGTCCTCATCATGCAGGACATCATCGCTGTCGTCTTCATGAGCATCCTGCGGGGAGAGCCGCCAAGCTTAGCGGCCGTGTTGCTTGTCCTCATCGTCCCGCTGCTAGCGCTGACTACTCGCCGCTGGTACAAGCTCGGGCACGGTGAGCTGGGCGCGCTCTTTGGCATCGTCATGGCGCTGCTGCCTGGTTATGCTCTCTTCGAGTGGGTCGGCCTCTCCGGAAGCCTCGGCGCGCTCATCATGGGCGTGGTGCTCTCCCGCTCCCCTGGCGCAGAACAGCTCAGCCATTCACTGTTTACCCTCAAAGAACTGCTGCTGGTTGGCTTTTTCGTCAACATCGGTTTCCTGGGCCTACCAACGTGGCACAACATCGTCGACGCCGGGTTGCTCCTGCTGCTTTTGCCCATCCAGGGCCTCGCTTACTGGGCAATCCTGTGGATGTTGGGACTGCGCAACCGCACTTCTGTCCTTGCTTCCCTGTTGCTGGCGAATTACTCTGAGTTCGCCCTTATCATTGCCGCTGTGGGAGTACAGGACGGCTGGCTCAACCAGCGCTGGCTGCTGTCACTCGTGCTCGCTGTTTCGTTGAGCTTTGTCATCTCGGCAATCCTCAACCCACAAAACGTCTCGCGAGCTACACACCTAGCCAAGCGACTGCCGGCCCGCCCACCGCACAAGATTCACCCGGAGGATCGCCCCATCGAGCTTGGCGACGCCCATGCGCTCGTCCTCGGTGTTCAGAAGACTGAAATGGTAGCGGT
>NZ_KV819489.1:0-7129 GCF_001815175.1 Corynebacterium sp. HMSC034H07 | reverse complement strand
GATGGCTGAGTCGTTCTGGTCGACGCTTAAAACCGAGTTCTACGACCGTAAGCGTTGGCCTACCCGCGATGCTGCGCGCAAGGCTGTTGCCTACTGGATTGAAGTCGTCTACAACCGCCGGCGCCGGCACTCTGCACTAGGAATGGTCAGTCCCGTCGACTTCGAAAACCACATTGGTCTAACCACCAGTAGAAAAGAAATAGCTGCCTAAACACTAGGTAGCCCCACTACGTGTCCACGATTTGCGGGCAACCCCACTGCCGCCACAGCGCAAGAAAGCAACCTGCATGACGCCCGCACCTGGAGCCGATTCCTAGACTCTACTGCCGCCTACCCCGGCTGGGATAAAGACGAACTAGAACACCTCGCACAGTCTGCTGCCCCACTCGATGCTGACAGCATGAACGCCAAAGGCTTAACCTCCCATCGCTACCGCGTGAGCGCTAAACGCCCTGATACGCGCCAGCGGCTGCTAGAGACCATGCTGGAACAACTCGACGACTCAAACCTCGTTGACGTTCACCTCGCCCATACCGTAGGCACATATCTCACCGCAGAAAGCACCAAGACCAACTTCCGCACCCTTCCCCAGGACGAGAATGCTGGACCGCGCTATCGACTAACTATCAACACCACCGAACCACTAGAAAGAAACTTAAGCACTGCTACCCTGAAGTGTCCCAGGTTTTGTTCCGTTTGAGTAGATGGGAAAATCTGGAACATGCCAAGAAAATTTGACCAGGATGCAAAGGACCGTGTGGTCCGTCTCGTGGAGGACCGCATCTTGGCGGAAAGCATGTCGATGCATCCCGCGTGCTAGGCAGTAGCTTCAAAGTTGGGGGTTTCATGGCACACGGCTCGTCTATGGACTTAAGCCTGCTCGTCGTGCGGGAAACATCCCAGAACCTGTTCCTGAAGATTTGGCTACCGAAAATGCCAGGCTACGCCGCGAAAATCAAGAGCTTCGAGATACCAACGAGTTGCTGAAGGCTGCGTCAGCTTTTTCGCCTCACGACCAGGCCCCAAACGTTAAGAAATGATCCGGTTCATCGATAAATACCGGAATCATTTCTCTGTCGAGTTCATCTGCACCGGAGTTGAAGATTAACCGGGCTGGTGGGTTTATCACCTCGCGTGGTTATCGCCAGTCCAAAGCCCGTGGGCTTAAGTGCTCGTCGCCTTCGTGACGCTGTGCTGATTGAACGCATTGGTGCCATTCATCGGGATAATTACGGTGTCTACGGCGTGCGGACAATGTGGCATGCGCTTGACCGTGACGGAATCGACATCGGTCGTGAGCAAACCGCCCGGCTGATGCGCCTAGCTGGTGTTTCTGGCACAGGCACAGGCGGATCACCAATCACAACCCGTACACCTCAACAGGCCGGATCTGCGCCCGGATTTGGTCGAGCGTGAGTTCAAAGCCCAAGGCCTTAAACAAGCTGTGGGTGGCCGACATTACCTACGTGCGTACGAAGAAGGGTTTTGTGTACACCGCGTTTGTCACTGACGTTTACTCCCGGCGGATCGTCGGATGGGCATTATCGGACTCGATGCGCACCGAGGTATTACCGCTGCAAGCACTCAACCAAGCGATTGTGAGCGCGAAGGAAACAACAGGCCTTATTCACCATTCGGATCACGGCTTATAGTACGTCAGCGTTGTCTACAACCAGCGTCTCGCCCAGCACGGGATTGCCGCTTCCACTGGGACCGTCGGTGACTGAAATGACAATGCTCTAGCTGAAAACGTTAACGGCTCTTACAAGAATGAGCTCATCCATACTCGCAGGTGGAATGATGTTGTCGAGGTAGAAATCGCGACGTTCGAGTGGGTGTCATGGTGGAACGAGGTAAGGCTCCACCAAAGCCTGGGATATCGAACCCCAGCCGAGGTGGAAACCGAATTGTGGAAGAAGAACCCGCAACAGGGAATAATAGAAATCAAGGAACATGCCTAGGAACAAAACTCGGGGCACTTCAAGCCCCTTATATGGCTCTGGATGTGGTGATTGCTGCAGAACCGTCATCAGTAAGGGTGACTTTTCCATCTACGCGGTAGACTTCACGCAACATTTTTGCGGTTAACACGTCCTTAGCTGCTCCGTGTGCGTATACAGTGCCCGCGTGGAGTACCGCAATGCGGTGAGCGAAGCGCGCTGCTTGTGAAAGATCGTGCATCGAAACCACGACCGCCGCGGGTGCTTCAGCTGCATAGGCGCGAATATGCTCCATGAGGATGAGCTGATTTCTTAGGTCAAGAGCGCTGGTTGGCTCGTCCAGTAGTAATGCCTGCGGCCGGCATACGATGGCCTGGGCGAAGCTTACTAATTGACGCTGGCCGCCGGAGAGCTGGGACATTGTTCGGGATTCTAGGTCTTCTAGCCCCAGCCGCGTGAGGACCGAGCTGACTCGGTCCTGTGTGGATGTGGCTACCCGTAGTCCGCTGAATCCCGTCCGGGAATGCTGGAGTGCCAGAAGTACCGATTCGAATACGGTAAGGGTGCTTTCCGGCGGGGGATCCTGTGGCAAATATACTGCCTCGGGCCCAGTGACGTCGCCGCTGAATCGGCATAGGTTAGCCATGCAGCGCAGCAAAGTCGACTTACCAGCGCCATTAGGGCCGACGAGGGCGGTGACGGTTCCAGCTTCGATCTTTGGGAGACATACGTCATTCAGTATCTGTTCGTCTCCATGGGAAAAGCACAGGTTATCTACCCGGAGTGTGGGTTCTGGCGGAACCGTGGGCGGTTGTTCCACGAGGGGGTCCTTTCTGGGGCAGGAAGTACTGGGAGAGGCGATCATTAGGTTGAGGAGACAGTTCGGGGGCGGCGTCGCAAAACAATGAGGACGACGAACACGGGAACGCCCACAATCGCGGTGATGATGCCGACAGGCAGAATCGCCCCAGGCTGGATCAGCTTGGATACCACTGAGGCTGAGGTCAGCAAAAGCGCACCTGAGATGATGGACGTGGTGAGGAAGAAGCGTTGGTCCTCACCAACGAGCATCCTGGCGATATGTGGGCCGACGAGTCCGATGAAACCAATTGTCCCGGCCATCGAAACGGCAGTTGCCGCCATAAGGGAGACTCCCACCAGCGTGTACGTGCGCAGCTTTGGGATATTGATACCCATGGACCTAGCGCGGTCGTCGCCCATTCGAAACGCGGTCAGCGTCCACGCATTGCGGTAGAAGTAAGCAATTCCGATTAGTGAGATGACCGCGAGAAGGCCGATCTGAGGCCACGTAGCGCGCGTAAGGCTGCCCAAGGTCCAGAAAACCACCTGCTCTAATTGGGTCTGCGAGGCGAGGTACTGCATTAGCGCTAGTAGAGCATCGAAGAGGAACACGATGGCTATGCCCAGCAGAATCATTCCCTCGGTACCAGAGCTCTTTGACCGAGAGAATAGGACGATCACCGCACAGGCCGCGAGGGCGAAGACCCAAGCACTGCCCGCCATTCCCAGCGCTGCCCCGATTCCCGCCGCGGTGAATCCTGAGACGGTGGCAAAGGCTGCGCCAAAGCTCGCAGCGGCGGAAATGCCCAGCGTATAGGGCTCTGCCAAGGGGTTATCCAAGATGGTTTGCATCTCTGCGCCGGCAGCAGCGAGGGTGCCACCGATGAGCACCGCTGTGACGGTCATAGGCAGACGTATATCAAAGATGATCTGCCAGTCAATTGGGCGGGAATCGCTGGGGTGAAAGAGCACGTAGAGCGCCTCATTTGCGTTCAAACTGCTGCCGATGAGGAAATCTATGGCAATGGTGACGCATAGCAGGGCCGTAAGCCCTGCGATGATCGCTACCTTTCGCCTGCTAGCTGTTCGGTACCAGTTTGACCGGGGGCGTTGCCGTTGCGGGGTAGAGTTTTGGTCGTCCACCTCGCTTCCGGTGGCAATTGATTGCGCTCGTGCTCCGTGGCTCATGGCAAACCAGTCCAGAAGGTGCCGCTAGCCTCCACAGGGAGGAATTTTTCATGTAGTTCTTCCAAATCGGCCTGCGGGTCGACATCGGAAAACAGGTCGGGGTGCATGGCTTTGGCAAACCACTCGATGGCTAGGTAGTTGTATGGGGAGTCGTAGAAGTGATGCCACGCAGCGTAGGCCCGCTTGTTCTTGACCGCCCGCATTTCCTTAAGGACAGGTTGCCCGTCAACAACGCGTTGGAAGTCTTTGGCTGCCTGTTCGGTGGACTCGTCGTAGCCCAGGGGTACAAAGCCATTCTTCTTTGGCTGCTGCTTGGCGCCGGTCCAGTCTGCGCCGGTGGCGATGATGACGTCTGGGTCTTTTTCAGCTAGCGCCTCGGGAGAGACTTGCCCCTGCTTGGCGTCGATCATATCGTCGCCCACGTTTTCGCCACCCGCTGCGTTAACAATTTGGGCTAGGTTGGACTTAGCGAAGGTAGAGCAGCAGTCGAAGTAGCCGGGAGCTCGCCAGAGGAAGGTCGGTGTGGGGGTGGCCTTGGCTTTTTCTAGGCGCTCCTGAACCATGTTCACCTTGGACTCATAGAACTCGGCATACTCTTCCGCTTCCTTCTCGTGGCCGAGTACCTTGCCGAGCAAGCGCACGCTCGGTGCGGTGTTCTTCACCGGGTCGGTAAAGTAATCGACGGTAACCGTGGGGATTCCGGCCTTTTCTAGACCGTCTACGATGCCAGCATCCTGGG
This sequence comes from Corynebacterium sp. HMSC034H07, assembly GCF_001815175.1. Lineage (NCBI taxonomy): Bacteria > Bacillati > Actinomycetota > Actinomycetes > Mycobacteriales > Corynebacteriaceae > Corynebacterium > Corynebacterium sp. HMSC034H07. The sequence continues at coordinate 2,461 of NZ_KV819489.1, read as the reverse complement.
CGGCTTCGAAGCTGCTTGCGGAGACAATGAAGACATCTGGACGGGAATTCAAAGCTTGCTCAACGGACATCGAGCCGTCGTAAACTTCACCAGTTTGCTCAATATCTTCGATCTCTGAGAATTTCTGTTCGTACTTCTTGTACGTGCCAGGGTCGTTCTGCTCCAGGTCATCTGGCCAGGCAACGATGCCCTGGAGCGGGTTTTCTTTGTTGAGGATGGATGTCGTGTAAAGCATCCGTTGCCCGCCCATGAGGACCCGATCGACGTTCTTCGGGACCTCGACTTCGCGCCCGAGAATGTCGGTGATCTGTTGCTTTTCTCCGTCATCTGCGGTCTGTTGTTCATCGTTAGTGCTGCAGGCAGCGGTCATAAGGAGGGCAGTGGCGGTGACGGCTGAGGCGACTACGCGGGCCATTCGGTGGTGAGGGGCGCGTGGGGTTTTAAAACCGCGAGCCCTAGTTGTCGTGAGGGACAAGGCAATCCTTTCTTCCAAGTGGATCTATTAGGTTAGCCATACCTTTGTTTATCTACAATGGGTGATGAAACTTTTACCCCCTAACATTCCCGTTAAGTCAGTTCATTCAGTCGGCGGGAATATGTGCGTAGCAGCAGTACCGCCGTGGTTGCGAAACCCATGATGAGTCCTAACCAGACGCCATATCCTTCCCATCCGAGGAGCTTTCCAAATATCAGAATCCCGGGGACGCCAACCAGCCAGTACCCGACGAGGGTGCAGCGTAGCCCTGAGGTGGTGTCTTTCAGGCCTCTCAGTAGGCCCACTGCCACGTTTTGGATTCCTTTGGCGAACTGTTGCAGTACCGCGAGACATAGGAGCAGGACGGCAATGTGAAAGGTGGTGGGATCTGCCTCTTTTAAGAAAGGATGCAGTACCCACCTGCCCAACAGAAGCCACAGCGCGCCCATTATTCCCAGATACGTGACCACGACGAACAATATGCGTCGGGTAATCTCGCGCACTGAGTCGGCACTCTCGGCCCGAGCCCTTGTGATCAGCACCGAGCCGCCGTGAGAAAAGCCGATGCACACTTGGTAAACGATGTACGCCAGTTGGTTCACAATATTGTGCGCCGCTAGCATCTGTGGGCTAAAGGTCCCCATCACTAAACCGGCGATGGTTGTTATTGCAGCCTCCGAGCCATAGGTCAGACTGACTGGTACCCCGAGGCGGACGAGGCGGCAGATAGTCTCCCCATCTCCTTTACACGGAAGGATGTGGAAATAGGGCTGTAGCTCGGGAATGCGCAGTACCACAATCCGGAAGGCCAGGAAGGTAAGCAGTTGGATGACAGTTGTAGAAAGCCCGATGCCCGCTACCTTCCAGTGATCCGAGGCTGCCCATGTCATAAATAACCAGTTCAATGCGATATTTATAAATATCGATATCAGCGTGATGGTTAACAGGGAGCCGGGTTTTCGCATGCCCACGGCGAATTGGCGCAGGACGTTGAGCCACATCATCGGGACTAACCCGGGTGCGAGCGCAAGGGTCATGGCGAAGGTGAGTTGGGCAACGTGCTTGTCGATGGGCAGAACAAGGACCAATCCGCCTAGGGCGATGACCAGTAACGCGCCGAGAATTGCAGTGCCAGTGGCCACCGCGAAGGAGGAGCGCACAGCCCGCCGGATCTGTTCTGCTCCCGCCTCGCAATTTTGACAAGAGGTTTTCTCTTTTTCCATTTTTGCTGCTGCTTCAGCCACAAGATTTGCCCCGGCCGTCACCATGCCCACGCACATCGTGCGGATCTGGTTGTAAAGCTGCATCGCTAGGCCGCCGCCGGCTATCGCCAGTACGCCCACGGACTGCAGCATCAATACGTCCGTGGTGGTCAATGCAACTCCGGCGAGTTGTACTCCAGCGATGGGAAGGGAAATTCCCAGAACTTCGCGATATTTCCGGATGGATTTCAACCTCGCAGCCACCTTCAACTTCGGACTAACATTCGTCTCGGCCCTCGCTTCTCATCTTCTAAACCTCGCCCATTTTGGCGGCTGGTCTCCAATGTGCTGCGGTTTCTAGCGGTAGATACGCAGCACATCCGATTCATTTGCGGCCTCCAGGCCGTTGAAGCGAATGGCGCTGCGATACATCTGCACCAAAGTTGCAATCGGACGCTGCCGTCTGCACCATGGAAATTAGTGGTTCGCCCCTGCGGATTCAGCTGGTGCTGGCCGATGCCCCAGCGGTACCACCGTTGGTTGAGACCGAATCCCGTTCAGGGCTGGTGTTTGCAGCGGCAGAGACTCCCTTCGGAAAGTATAAAGATTATACCTAGTTTAGGTAAGGCTACCATAATTGAAGATTTCCACTTCAAACACTTCAGGTGGAAGGAGTGTGAAGATGGATAGGAGGCGCTTCCATAATGCAGGCCTACAGCCAAACCCGATTCAACTACACCTACCCCACTGCCCCTGCTGAGGTTACCCTCGTTTAGTGGACACC
>NZ_KV819488.1:25683-39545 GCF_001815175.1 Corynebacterium sp. HMSC034H07 | reverse complement strand
CAGGTGTCTACCAAACAGGGGTCAGGTCCATTCGCAAGAGGCCTCAATTCAGCGTCATACGTTTGTATTAATCGCGGGCTTGGTACGATTGTACGAGGCGCAATGCGCGAGTGCAACTACACTTATGAATGGCTCATCGCATCTGAGCTACGCAAGATTGGAGCTCCATGTCCGTTGATCGCAACACACCCATCACCGGCACCGCCGCAGTGATCGCTGATGCTGCCATTCGAGTGATGGTCAGCCAGGGGCTCGATGCCCTGAGCGTGCGCAACGTCGCCACTGAGGCTGGCGTCGCGCCTGGGACTGTCCAGTACCAGATGGGTAAACGGGACGACATCATCGCGAAAGCTTTTGTCAGGTCGTTGCAGCGCCAGGAGTCGCGGGCCCTTACTCAAACCGATGCGACGGATTTTCACGCGGCGTTCCACGGTCGCCTGGCTGAACTCTTGCCAATTGGACCTGTCCAGCGCGAGGATTCCGCTGTGTGGGTCATAGTGGGAGCTGCTGCCTCGACACGCGAATGGCTGGCTGACTTATACGACGCCGAGGTGACGAAGTTTCGGGCGCGCGTGTCTGAAGGTCTCGAAGCAGCGCAACGTTTCGGAAAGCTGGCCCGAGGACTGTCTCCTGAGCAAGGTGCTCGTCTTGTCACTGCACTGGTCAACGGGCTGACGATCGACTACCTCAATGCTCCTGTGGACTCGGCGAAGCAGTTGTTGGCAGACCTTGCTTCGGGACTCGCGCTGATTGTAGAACCCGGTTCTCCTAAAGACTAGGACGGTACTAGGGCTGGAGGTGCAGCATGCCCCTTCATTCTCAGGAAGTCCTCCAACCCATGTCAGCGCGGAGGCACTGTGCCAGTCACCGGCGTGTGGATGTTAATCGACGGGTGAAAGCTCGAGTATCTCGCAACGGCATCCATGTGTCCGGCGTGCCTGGATACTTCGGCCAGTAGATGGGACAACACCCAGTCGACAGTGGGGTGCCTGCCGTCCTCGTCAGCTTGGGATGCAGGCTCTCCCGGTGGATACGTTGCAAGCAAAGACAAGGCATCTTCCCACTCCTGTCGAAGGGCATCGACGAAGGTCTCGACTGTGACCTCGGGATCCGTGTTCCAGTCTTCATGTGGAGAGTCATCGGTCCACGGGACCGGAAGATCAGCGCCTACCACAACATTTGCGATCCAAAACCGGATGACGTACCGCTGATGGTTCAGAAGCCCCGCAACGGTCCAGCGACTACGAAGGGGAACGTGTGTCACGCCTGAGCGATCTACCTGAATGGCCATGTCGACGATCGAGTCGAGTTGGCGCTGGATCTGATCAGTCAGCTCGGAATAGGACTTTGGTGTGGTGGGCATGTGCAGGAGCCTGAATTCTTAGGACTCTGCAGTTAGACGCCGCACGGCCTCGCGGATGACCTCGGGGCGCTTGCAGAAGGCAAAGCGCACCTTGTGCTGCCACGGTTCCGGGTTGTCCGTGAAGGCGGCCAGCGGGATGGCTGCCACGCCCTTTGTGGCGGGCAGCTGCATGCAGAAATCGATGCCGTTTAAACCGGTAGAGGAGATATCGGCAACCACGTAGTAGGTGCCGCCGGTGTCATGCACGTGGAAGCCAAGCTGCTTGAGGCCTTCTACAAGGATGCTGCGGCACTCTGCAAGCTCAGACACCATGCCGTCCAGCCATTCCTGTTCATAGCGCAGTGCATGGGCCACGGCCGGCTGGAAGGGCGTGGTGGAGACGAAGGTGGTGAATTGCTTGGCTTTGATGACGCCGTCGAGAAGCTTAGGCTCCGCGATGGCCCAGCCGGTCTTCCACCCGGTGCAGTTGAAAGACTTGGCGGCAGAGGACACCGTGACGGTGCGCTCAGCCATTCCCGGCAGGGAGGCGATGCTGACGTGGTCGGTGCCGAAGGTGAGGTTTTCGTAGACCTCGTCAGCTAATACGAGGAGGTTCTTTTCCACGCAGAGCTCGGCGAGCTCGGTGAGTGCTTCGCGGGAGAAGACCGAGCCGGTCGGGTTGTGCGGGGTGTTGATGATGACCATGGCGGTCTTGTCCGTGATGGCTGCGCGCACGGCATCGACGTCGATGTCCCAGCTGTTGCCGGATTCTTTCAAGGGGACGGGGATGCGGGTGGCGTCGGCAAGCGCGATGGCGGCGATGTAGGCGTCGTAGTAAGGCTCGAGGACAATGACTTCGTGTCTGGGCTCCACTAGGCCAAGCACCGTGGCGGTGATGGCCTCGGTGGCACCGGCGGTGACTACGACGTGATCCTGCGGCACGGAGTAGGTCTCCGCGATGGCGTCGACCAGGTCTGGGACCCCGCGTAGGGGAGCGTATTGGTTGTTGCCGCCGGCGATATTCTCCTGGGCAATCTCCAGCATGCGCTGCGGGCCGTCGCTATCGGGGAAACCCTGGCCAAGGTTCACCGCGTCATTCTCCACGGCAAGGGCGGTCATGGTGGCGAAGATGGTTTCGCCAAATTCTTGTAGTCTCTCAACAGTCATTTAGAGCACCAATAGATCGTATTTCGTAGCCTTCACATCGGTCAGACGCTTGCGTGCGCGCTCGAGGCGCTGCCACTGATCCTCCGGAATGGACTTGCGGGCAATCGTCACGGTCTCCGCATCCGGGGTGCCCCAAGCAATTGGCATCGGGGTGATCTGCTGCCAGTGGTCTTTATCGCTTGAGCTGCGCTGGCCGGATACAGCGGCCACGGGGACCTTGGTGCCCACGGTGCGCTTAATACCCGGGATGTTGCTGACGGTGCGCAGGCACGCGCCCCACCGCGGCGGTGCCTTCGGGTCAACGTTGGTATTTACCAAAGCCATGAGGACCATGTCGCGCTCGTTGACCTCCGCGACGACCGCGGGGGCTAGCGGATAGGAGTCGTAGAGCTTCTGGGCCGAGCCAACCTTGCGCGAAGCCAAGACACCGATGACGGCGCAAAAGATGCCGAAGAGCGCCATACCGACCGCCAGCGTGATGCGCCAGACGGCGTCGATTCCAAAATAGATGGCAATCGCGCCGATAATAAGCACGAGGCCCATGACGAGGCCGGAGTTGCGCAGGCGTGAGGAATCACGCAGGAGCTCGTTGTTCTTCTTGGCAAAGTCTTCGTTGACTTCAAACTTGAAAATCTTCATCAGCTCACAAGTCTACTTCGTCCACCAGCCGGTAGGCATAACCTTGCTCGGCCAAAAAGCGCTGGCGGTGCATGGCATATTCCGCATCGATGGATTCGCGCGCCACCAGAGTGTAGAAGGTCGCCTCCTGCCCGTCCTTCTTCGGGCGCAGCAGGCGTCCCAAGCGCTGGGCTTCTTCCTGGCGGGAGCCAAAGGTACCGGAGACCTGGATAGCCAGGGCGGCCTCGGGAAGGTCGATGGAAAAATTCGCCACCTTGGATACCACAAGCGTGGGAAGCTCGCCCTCGCGGAATTGCTGGAAGAGTTTCTCGCGTTTGGCGGTGGAGGTCTTGCCGTCGATAACCGGTGCGTTGAGGTGCTCACCGAGCTCCTCCAGCTGGTCCACGTAGGCACCGATGATCAGCGCCTGCTGACCTTCATGTTTCTTCAGCAGCTTATCGACGGCCCGCAGCTTCGCGCCTGCCGATGCCGCAATCCGGTAGCGCTCGCGCGCCTGTGCGGTGGCATAAAGCAGGCGCTCCTCCTGCGTCATGTCTACGCGCACCTCGACGCAGTCCGCGGTGGCGATATAGCCGGCGGTTTCCAGCTCCTTCCACGGCGCGTCATAACGCTTGGGCCCGATGAGCGAAAAGACATCGCCCTCGCGGCCGTCCTCGCGGATGAGCGTGGCGGTCAGCCCCAAGCGGCGGCGCGATTGCAGGTCGGAGGTCATGCGGAAGACCGGGGCGGGCAAGAGGTGGACTTCGTCGTAGATGATAAGACCCCAGTCGTGGGAATCGAAGAGCTCGAGTGCGCGGTACTCACCCTTGGTCTTGCGCGTGACCACTTGGTAAGTGGCGATGGTGATGGGTTTGATCTCCTTCTTCTCACCCGAGTACTCACCAATTTCCTCCGGTGCGAGGCTGGTGCGGCGCAGCAGCTCATCGCGCCACTGGCGCCCAGCTACGGTGTTGGTCACGAGGATGAGCGTGGTGGCCTGTGCTTTAGCCATGGCGGCAGCACCCACGATGGTTTTGCCCGCGCCACAGGGCAGGACCACGATGCCGGAGCCACCAGACCAAAAAGAATCGGCGGCGTACTGCTGATAATCGCGCAGCTCCCAGTCCACCTCCTTTGTGCTCAGCGCGATGGGGTGGGATTCGCCGTCGACGTAACCGGCGCGGTCATCGGCGGGCCAGCTGGCTTTGAGCAGCTCCTGTTTCAGCCGCCCGCGCGCGGATGGCGGAACGGCGATGGTGTTGTCATCGATGCGCGGGCCCAGCAACTCGCTGACCTTCTTGGTGCGCGTGAGCTCCTCCAGGATGACGGGCTCGTCCGATTCGAGGATGAGACCGTGGGCCGGATGCGCCAGCAGGCGCACGCGGCCGTAGCTCGACATGGTCTCGGCGACGTCGATCAGCAGCGCCTGCGGCACCGGGAAGCGGGAGTAGTTCTCTAAAACGTCCACTACCTGCTCGGCATCGTGCCCGGCGGCACGCGCATTCCACAGGGCCAGAGGGGTGATGCGATAGGTGTGGATGTGCTCGGGCGCGCGCTCCAGCTCAGCAAAAGGTGCGAGCGCTGCGCGAGCCTCGTCGGCCTGCGGGTGATCCACCTCGAGGAGGACGGTCTTGTCCGATTGGACGATGAGTGGTCCGGGCATATCTGGGGCCTTTCTACTCTGGGCGTCAGGGAAGGACTTAATCCCTGTCGGCGAAGCGGACGGAGGAAATGCGGTGAACCGGGAAGCGCACGGGTTTGCCCGCTGAGCCTAGGGCATCAATGTAGCCGCCTTCCACTGATAGTGGTTTCACGGTCACGGTGCGGAGATCGCCGCTCTTATCGGCATAGGAAATCACGATATCGGCGTGGAAGCGCGCGGCGGCACGGGCGAGGGTGAGGGGATCTGGTTCCTCTTCCTTCTGCGCGCTGGGATTCTGTGCTGATTGCCGCAAGGCCTGCACGGCGTCATCCACCGAGGCGGGCTCGCGCTTGCGGGGCTTCGTACGAGGCGTGGGCAAAAGGTAAGGCTCGGGGGCGACGGTAAGTGAAGCGCCGGATTCATCCTCCGCAGTGGGGGAGAGGCCCTTAGCGCGTAGTTTCTCCAGCAGCTCGCCCACGCGCAGCTGGGATACCGCCACGGTGGGCGCGAGCATGCGCAGGCCGGGGACTGATGCGACGGCGAGTTCCAACAGCGCGGGATCCTCGCTGCGCAGATAGGAGAGCGCAGGACCACTGCGGAGGGTGCCATGGCGCTTGGCGACGTCCCCGATGGCAAACTCCAACGCCTGCGGCACGCCCGTCGGGGAGTGTGCTTCCAAAAAGTCGGTCATTTCTTGGGCGGTGAGCCCTTGGTCCATGCCGCGGCGGATGGTGGACTCACTGATGCGGTACACGCTGGCCAGGCCTGGGGATTCGAGGTCTGCTAAGGATGCGAGGGTGCGGTGTGTGTCTGGCTCAAGGGGGCCGGGCACGAGGACGGTGAGGTCCTGCTGGATGATGAACTCGCTGACCGTCTCAGGAACGAGGCTGGTGGCCGCAGCGGAATCTCCCAGCACGCGGGTGGCCTTGCCCAGTGCCACCGCGCCGATCCATTCGGCTTCGGCGCGCAGCTTCTCGATGGTCAGCGTGCGCGTGTGGCTGGCAAAAAGTGGGGAGCGAAAGCGCAGGTCTTCCCAGAACTCCTCGTCGTCCAGCGCGACTGCGGAGTGTGCATAGACGCCGAGGACGAAGGCACGAAAGTGCGGCAGGCGGCGCACAATACTGTCTTCTGCGAGCACCCGGGTCTCAGCCCAACTGGCCCAAGGGGAGGTGCGCCAGGCGTCGAGAAGAATGCGCCACTTCTCCCCGAGATCGGCCTCGAGCCAGTCTTGGGACCCGGTGGTCGGGGCGAGGAAGTGTCCTTCCAGGCCATCCGGCTCGCCGCGGTGGAGAAGCCTGGCGTGGTGGCCCAAACAGATGAGTCGCGCGACCTCCTCCTTCTCCAGAGCGAGATCCTTGGCCAGCTGGTTGAGGGGGCGAACGCCGACCGAAGAATCCTTGAGCAGCGCTACCGGATGGCTTCCAAGCAACTCGATGAGCCGCTCCATGCCCCGCACGGCTTCCAGGCCAGCTGCGGCACCGGCGTCGTCCGCCTTGGTATCCGGCTCCGGAGTTCCGGCGCGCCCCGAGGGGGTGGTGGGAATGGGCGGGGTGGTGTCACCGGCCAGCAGGCGGGCAAGCGAGTGCGGCAGGCGCACCGAGTGTGCGTTGATGCGCTCCAGGAAACCTTTGGCCAGCAGGCGCTTGGCGGGATCCTCGGAGTTGATGTCTGGCTCGGTGTCGGTGGTATAGCCCATGCCGTCGCTTTTTCTTAGGGCATCGAGGACTCGGCGCTCTTCGGGAGCAAGCGTGGCTAGGTCCTTTTCATTGAACTCGACTTGGTTGCGCAGCGACCAACCGGTGGGAAGCGAGCCCATGACGGTGGTGACGATGCGCACCTGCGGGGCATCGCCGAAGACGAGGCCGCGCTCCTTGAGCTGCCGTGTTACTTCAGGGTTGGTGTCTTCCACCATGTTGACCTCGCCGCCGCGGTGGGCGATGTCCTCCAAGGCAGCTAGCTGCTCGGCATTGCTTGCTGCTAAGGCATCCGCGACGTGCATCGGAAGTGTCAGACGCGAGGCCAGCGCGTCGAAGTCCTTCGGTGCGGGGGAGAGAACATCGCTGCGGTTGCTCAGTAGGGCGCGTAGGTCCTCATCGGGCAACTGGCTGAGCCAGTCGCGGTAGCTCTCGGTGACGCGGGCGCGGTTGGAGGGGGTGGTCATAATGGCGATCAAGCTTAGTGGTTAGTAGGCGGGGGAGGCGTGGGGCCCTCGTTGGGTGAATAAGTTACTTTTTGCCGCGGGGTTTGGAATAATAAGGAGCATGTCGAACGAGAACAAAGGCTTCGTATCCCCGGCTTGGCCGAAGAACAGCCCCCGCGAGCACGCTATTACTGAACTTACTGCACCTTTTGCTGGTGCTTCCAGCCCGTACGGTGACGACCTGATTCTGCCGATGCCGGCAGAAAAGCTCAACTACGTTCACCCGTACACCCGCATCAACCGCTAAGTAGGCGCGCAGAAATCTGCGCTTCACTTAGCGGATACGTTGAGCCTTCCGGCTTGCTTTCAGCCCCTCCGAGAATGTTCTCCTCGGTGGGGCTATACGTGTTTGTAATGTACTTGCGCCTCAACTAGTTGGCACGGGCTTGGGCTTTAAGGCCGTCGAGCAGCGTATCGATGAGCTGGGCTTGTATACCTGATAGGTAGTCGGCGCTCACTGGTGTTCTGGGCAGCGGGCGGGTGATGAGACCGATGCCGATGTGAAGTTCGAGCGGGGTGAGGGACTCGGGGCAGAGACCTGCTTGTCGCGCGGGTTCGATAATCGGTTGGTAGATCGACTTCAGTTCAGCTTTGCGCTGGGTAGCGATCTCCTGCACGTCATCGTCTGAGAATGAGGCAGTATTCACCTCGGCTGCCACTGCTTGAACAACCGCGGCGAAGTTAAGGCTGGCGATCCGATGAATAATATCGCGCCAGGTGCCTTCGGGATCCTCGTCGAAACCTTGTAGGTGGCTGTCCACCTCTTCTTTGATGTGTGCTACCTCCGCGCCGGTGACGGCATCGAGGAGGGAGAGCCGTTCGGGGAAGTGGCGTGAGACCGTGGCGACGCCCACGCCGGCTTTCTTGGCGATGGAGCGCATGGACACGCCCGGTCCCTCGCTGATGAGCAGCTGCCTGGCTGCTGCGACGATGGCTTGCTTGTTTTCTGCTGCGTCTTGTCTCACAGCTTGCATCATACCAAACGGAACACTATGCTCCACTTTGCAAGTGAAACACCCTGTTCCATTTGGAGGTTAGAAGTGTCAGCGGTGAAAAGTCAGGAAGGAAAGCAGCCATCGGTTGCTGTGAAATCGATAGTTGCCATTGTGGGGATCCCCGTCGTCATCGGCCTTATGCTGTGGGCGTTTTTGGCGCCCACCTTTGCGTCGGGTCCGGCTGGCGTTCCGGTTGCCATTTCGGCGCCGGAGCCCATGCTCGAAGGCATCTCGCAGAAGATTGAGAGTGCGGCGGGGGATGAGGCCCCGGAGATCGTCGTGAAGCACAGCGAGGCCGAGGTGCGCGACGCGGTGCTGCAGCGTGAAGCTGTTGGTGGACTGGTCATCTCCCCGCAGGGCGCGAGTGCGTTCACCGCTGCGGGAAATGGTGCTCCCTACGTGACGATGATTGATGGCCTCGCTGGCCAGCTTGAAGCACAAGGAATGTCCGTAAAGAAGCAGGAGCTGGCGCCGACGACGAAGGAGGACCCGCAGGCGAGCGGTATCGCACTGCTGGGCCTGCCGCTGGCCTTTGGCGGGATTATTTCCGCTGTTATTGCCACCTTTGCATTCCGCGGAAAGAAGTGGGCCAAGCTAGGGGTGCTTGTCGGCATTGCGCTACTAGGCGCGCTCGTTGCCACGTGGATGCTGCACTCCGTCTATGGAACCCTCGGTGGCAGCTTCGCTGCCGAGTGGATGGCTATCGCGGCGGGCATCCTTGCAACGTCTGCGGTGACTGCGGGCCTTGCGGGGGTGATGGGTGCCGCGGGTATTGGAATCGGTGCCGTGCTGACTATCTTCTTAGCGAACCCGCTGTCGGGTCTGGCAACCGGCCCGTGGCTGCTGCCTGCCGGGTGGTCGACGCTGGGGCAGTGGATGCCCATCGGCGCGACGGGTCACCTAGTCCGCTCGCTGTCCTTCTTTGATGGGCAAGGCTTCGGCCATGCGTGGTGGTCTTTGGGTCTGTGGATCGTTGTTGGTCTGTGACCGGTCACGAGCTAGGTGAAGAACCCAAACTGATTGAGAAGGGTTCTTCTCCATAGCGTTCGCTTTGGAAATGCAATCAGCCGGAATGCTCCTCCAGCCAATCCAGGGCGACATCAATTCCCGTCCAAGCAAGAGCGGTGGCGCCATCCGAAAGCGTCTGGTTAGCGACGTCTCCTACACATGCATCGGCGAAAGCCTCTTGGTGGTTCAAAACAGGATAAGAACCCACACCGATATAAGGGTGTATCGCCCTAGTCATATGGGAGACGTTAGCAAAATCAGTTGAGGCTTGACTCATTAATGTTTCAGGCCCATCTGTGCGTAAGTCGCGGCCAAGAAGAAGGGCGTTTTTCTCGTAGTACTCAAGGCCCGCTTCATCCGTAACGAAGTCGGAATATGGTTTCGACTCATCGATGATGGAGACTTCGCAGCCGGTAGCAAGAGCCCCAGCTTTGAAACAGTTAATAACCTTTTGAGATGTAGCCTCCAGTTCCTCCATCGTTGACGCTCGTACGTACCAGCGCCCTTGTGTGCGGTGAGGAATAGCGTTTGGAGCATCACCACCTTTAGTGACAATCCCGTGCACACGCACAGTTGGGGGTAGCTGCTGCCGCAGTAAACCAATAGCAACTTCTGAGATTGTAAAAGCATCGGCAGCGTTGACACCTTGGGTGGGGTAGGAAGCCGCATGTGACGCATGGCCAGTGAAATTTACTTCCCAATGCAGAACGGCGAATGGCTTAGCCCTTACGACATCAACGGGGGCGGGGTGCGACATCATTGCAAAGTGCAGCCCATCGAAAGCGCCGCGGTCTAGCATCTCAACCTTCCCGCCCTTTCCTTCTTCTGCTGGAGTTCCGAAAATCTCTACTGAGAGATCCAGTTCTTCCGCGACCTCGGAAAGAGCGATACCAGCCCCGAGAGACATTGCAGCAATCAGATTATGGCCGCAGGCATGCCCAATACCTGGCAGTGCGTCGTATTCCGCCATGATCCCAATTCGCTTAGAACCCGAGCCTTTCACTGCATGAAATGATGTAGAGATTCCTACGTAATTATCTTCAACATCAAAGCCGCGTGAACGTAAGAAGTTTGCACATCGTTTAGATGACTCAACCTCCTCCCAAGCGATCTCGGGATTTTCATGGAGCCATTCAGAAAGCTCGATGAGTGAATTCAATTCCTCGTGGACAGCTTCGCGCGCCTTCTCTTTATACTTATTCATCGCCAGGCACCCCATAGGAAGGAGCGGTGTGCGGTGATTTTCCGCGTGTCACGTAGTCATCGCGTTGGGGCATCCAAATTTCGAGTAGCTTCTCAAGTTCATTAATCGGCGCATCAGACCAGTCCACCCGCAGGTCAGTTTCTATCCACCCAGCGTCACGAACGACGCCTAAACCAGCAGACTGAACTGGGCCAGCTTCACCGCCGGCCTCCAGCCCAGCGATCATCGTTTCAAGCAAACGATACTCAAGTTCACCGCTAGTGCTTTCAAATCGGTTAAGCATCTCGTCGATAACCTTTTCCGACGCGAGCATATTTCCGGCGATTACGCAGTTATCGCCAACAACCTGGTTGTGCGTACCGAGCGTGTGGACTCCAGAGTGAGAGAAACCTGGACCCTTCGCCGGAAGAATTGTGATTTGCCGGTAATCCAGCGTGGAGTCATTCTCCTTGAGCCAGTCAAACGCCTCTTGAGCTGTACTGCCATTTTCGAGTCGCCCCAAAATCGCCGGACCGAACCGTGGGTCGGTGATGTTTTGGGAAGACACCGCACCGATCCCGCTACGAAGATTAAGGCAGCGAGCAGCGACGGCCGGTGAAGAGGACGAAACAGCTTGGCCAATGGCGCCTGAGCTGTCGCGAGCAATAATTGAAAAAGTCATAAGCCTTCCAATGATTGAGGAGCCGGAGGGCGGTGAGAAGCGTCGTCGCCCCCGCAGGGCTCAGAATGGTTATCGAAATCTAGTTGTTATCTAGAACGGCTGTCGCATCAATTTCGACGAGCCATTCCGGGCGAGCCAATGCATCAACTACAAGTCCTGTAGAAACGGGGTACACGCCCTTAAGCCACCTACCCATTACGTTGTAAACGGCTTCGCGGTAGCGAATGTCTGTCAGGTAGACGGTGACCTTTACGATGTTCTCGAGACTTCCGCCTGCTTCTTTCATAAGCATGTCGATGTTTGCCATTGCCTTTTCGGCCTGTGCCTCGACGTCACCGATGCCGACAGATTCGCGAGTGTCTAGATCCTGGCCAATCTGGCCACGGAGGAAGACAATGTTGTTAGCGACCACTGCTTGGCACAGATCATTGGAGAGATTTTGTTCTGGGTAAGTGTCCTTCGTGTTGAAAGGACGGATTCGCGTGAACTTCATGGTGAAGCCTTTCTGTAGTTGGGATGATGAAAGTGAGGGACTCAGTCTTCGGGGTGGCGGTAATCGCGGTAGTTGCGCTGAATGTTGATTTGATCTGCGACGAACTTAGCGTCATGCCAGCAGCCCCAAATAAATGACGAGCCACGACGTGACTGCCACGGCAGTCCGACGAAGTAAACACCGTGCGCAGAGGAGACTCCACGGTTGTGAATCGGAGTACCTTGGCTATCGACGGCGTTTTCTACGTTCAGCCAGTTGTAATCGCGCCCATATCCGGTGGCCCAAAGGATGCTATTCACCCCATTGGCCTTTAGCTCGAGTTCCTGTAGCGGATTTGCTACGCATTCAGGATCCGGGCCCAAAATGTGGGCCTCGGGTTCTTCAGGGAGATCTAGCCCGTTCTGTTCAATGAATGCGTCTGCCTCCCGAAGGAGGGAAAGATAGTTTTCGTCTCCCTCATGGATATTGCGTGCGAGGTCTGCAGCAAACTTCATGCGACCGTTCTCATATGGTCCAGCGCGCCCTACGAGCGTGATTCCTTTAGCCGCGAGATCTCGGAAATCCACGGTGTGACCGCCCTTAGCGCCAGTAACTGAGATGGTGACATGTTCAGCGCCTTCCGCTGGTGTTGCCATATCCCACTTATCTAAGACACCGAGCCAGTAGACAAAATCGCGGTTTCGATACCGTCGTGGAGGGCGATCATGAGGACCTACGGCAAGGTAGACCTCCCGGCCCGCGTCGCGGAGCTCGTCTGCAATCTGAACGCCGGAAGACCCAGCACCAACAACGAGTACCCCGCCTTCGGGAAGATCCCCTGGGTTGTGGTAGTCGGATGAGTGGATTTGGAAGATTTCTTCTTGTGGGACTACGGCAGGGATTACGGGGACCTGAAATGCTCCAGTGGCAGCAACGACAAAGTCACAGTCATAGGTGTCCTCGGAAGTCTCCACAATGAATCCGTGACCGCCATCCTTACGAGTCACTTTGGTGACGGTTACTCCCTCCTTGACCGGTAGGTCGAAAAGCTCGGTGTACTTCACCATGTAGTCAGCGACTTCTTCTTTAGGGACGAAGCGTTCTTGGTCTCCCTCGAACTTCAACCCTGGGAAACGATCGTGCCAAGCGGGGCCATTTGCAACGAGAGAATCCCATCGTTCCGAGCGCCAGCGAGAAGCGATTTTGTCACGCTCAAGGACGATGTGGTCGATCCCGTGGGAGCGAAGATGTTCGCTAGTTGCAATGCCAGCTTGGCCAGCGCCGATAATGACGACTTCCTTTTTGATGTGAGGCATACAAAACTCCAACTGTAGGAATACTGAGGCTGGACCACGGTCATAAAGGTAAAGTGCAGCACACTGTTCGGAAAGTGTGATCCAGATATCAATAGTCTGTTGTGGAGGAGCGGGTTAAGCAAGTACCTTCTACGTACAAAGTTCATCAATTATTCTGATGATAGGCATGACCTGTACTTTTGCGATGGGGAGTGCTGTTTTGGGTATTTGATGGGTGAAGGAGCAGATAGTGGCAAAGACTGAATCGGCGATAACGCTGACGCAAATGCGTTACTTCGTGCGGGTGGCTGAGCTGAGGTCGATGAGTGCAGCTGCAGATGAGCTTTTTGTAGCTCCGTCCGCTGTGTCAATGGCTATCTCGCAGCTTGAGCAGGCTGTTGGAAGTCAGCTTCTGGTGCGACGTCGTTCAAAGGGAGTTGCCCTTACGGATCAGGGGCGAATTTTCTATCCGCATTGCCTAAGGGTCCTAACGGGGGTTAAGGACGCGGTTGATAGTGTGCGGACGGGCACTTTGGGAGGACGGTTGACGGCTGGATGCTTTACGACTCTCGCGCAGTTTTGGATTCCGGATATCGTAGAAGGGATTCATGCGAGCCATCCAGGGGTGGATGTTGATATTCGGGAGTGTGATGCGGACCAGTTGGAGGAAGCATTGTCACAGCGGAAAATTGAGGCTGCGCTTGCATATGACTTCGATTATGGCCGAGAGATTGAATTTATCCCAATGGGCACTGCGCCCCTTTATGCAGTTTTTGGGGATGGCCACCGCTTTGCTCAGGCGGAAAAAGTGGAATTGCCTTCGTTGGAGTCTGATCCTCTAGTGCTATTGGACTTGGGGAAATCGTCGAACTATTTCTTGTCCGCGTTTCGTGAAGCGGGGGTTGAACCGCTGGTGAGTTATAGATTCGAAAGCTTTGAGATTGTTAGATCTATGGTTGCAAGGGGGTATGGGTATTCCGTGCTTAATCAGTCGCCGGTGCATGACCTGACCAACGAAGGGCTGCATTTGAATCGTGTGCCGATAGTTGGGGCGGGGGAAGGGCTTCGGGTAGGGGTAATTAAGCGAAGGGGGGAAAATCTGTCGCTGAGGGCGGAATTGTTTGTTGACACCGTGCGATTGTTGCTGCAGGAGCGTCGATAGTTGCACTACTAAGAGTTCGGAGGGCTAAGTGGTCCAGTGAGCCTCTAGGGCTATTTGGCGAAGGTGTATTAGGAAAAGTGAAGGGGGTATCAAAAA
>NZ_KV819488.1:0-25583 GCF_001815175.1 Corynebacterium sp. HMSC034H07 | reverse complement strand
AAAAATACCGATAGACTAAACGTCGGAGTTACCATACTGTGATCCGCAATACGCGCCAGTGTAAGGTGCATCACGTTGAAAGTATGGCTGGCGTCTTGTCACGCAGAGTTTCAATTGTGGTGTCCAATATGAATCTGGCGGTAGGCTCACGCAAAGGATTGGACAATGACGAACTCAATAGATCAAAGAAAAGCTGCGTCACCTCAAGAGCTACGGCGCAACACCATTGCCGGTGCAATCGGTGTCCTCGTCCACTGGTTCGACTGGGCTGTTTATGCCTATCTGGCGACTACGATTTCCCACGTATTTTTTCCCTCCGACAATGAAACGGCCAGCCTTCTCTCTGTATTTGCGGTCTTCGCGGTTGCTTTCTTTGTTCGGCCTCTTGGCTCCGTGATTTTTGGCCATATTGGCGACACGGTCGGGCGAAAGAAAACCCTCTCATTTGTCATCATTACGATGGCTGTGGGAACCCTCATGATCGGACTGATTCCATCCCATGAAACTATCGGTATTTGGGCTCCGATCTTGTTGATTGTCGCCCGGGTGATTCAAGGTATCGCGGCTGGAGGAGAATTCGGTTCTGCCGCATCGTTCCTTTCTGAATACTCGCCGCGCGAAAAGCGTGGTTTTGGAACCTCGTGGATTGAATTTGGCTCTGTTATGGGATTCCTTTTGGCTTCTATTGTGGTGGCCGGAATGCACTTGACGCTTTCCGATGAAGCAATTATGGCTTGGGGATGGCGAGTTCCATTCTTGCTGACTGTCCCCCTCGCAGCAGTGGGCCTTTGGATCAGACTGAAAATTGAAGACACGCCAGAATTTCAAACCCTGCAAGAGGAGGATATTGTTCCTGAGGCTCCTCTGAAAGAGGTATTTCAGAAAAACTCCAAGCAGTTTTTTCAAACAATTGGTATAGAGATTTTCATGAACTGTACGTTCTATGTGGTCATGGTTTATCTCATCACTTACCAAGAGACAGTTGCAGGCATTGAACCTGGTGTGGCTTCCATTTTGTCTGCGGTCGCTTCGATTGTTGCCGCGGCTATGATTCCACTAGCTGGAATTTGGTCCGACAAAATCGGACGAAAACCGGTAATGTTCACCGCTGCAGCATTGCTTATTGTATTGGCGTTCCCAATGTTCTTGCTTATGAAGCAGGGGACTGCGCTGGCAGGGTTTATCGCTACCTTTGGGCTTGCGGCCTCTCTTGCGCTTATTCTTGGTACCCATTCGGCAACTGTATCCGAGCTTTTCCCAACACGTACCCGGCAATCAGGGCTATCGATGGCTTATTCAATTGCGGGAGCATTCTTTGCCGGCACCCTTCCGTACCTGAATACGTGGCTCATCGATGTCACTGGCAACGACATGATTCCGGCATACACGCTAATTGTGGTCGCGATAATTGGCGTGATTACTCTGCTTACAATTCCAGAGACGAAGGGTAGTGACCTCTTACACGAATCGGACCTGGCTGGCGCAAAGAGGAATAAAAAAGAGGCTCTTCTAGGGGAATAAACTGTCAATAATGCATCTCGCCCCCTAGGCGGGGGCGATTATACTTCGGGTAGAAGATTGCCACGATTGCAGGGTGACAGCATTTACGCACCCTGCAATTATGGCGTTGGAAGAAAGGTATTCGTTGGGTATTTCCTTTCGACAGCTCGAGTACTTTGACGCCGTCGCTGAAACTGGCAGTGTGACTGCGGCTGCTTCAAAACTATTTGTCTCACAATCGGCGATTTCGAGCGCAATCGGAGAGCTAGAGTCAAGCCTTAATGTCTCTTTGTTTATACGTCATCCTCGTGGGTTGTCTTTAAGTGCGGATGGTCTCGTAATTCTGAGACATGCAAAGGCTGCACTCGGTGTTGTCAGTGAAATCCAAAATGTTGCACGCCACTTGGGGCAGGAGATCTCGGGGTCTATTCGTCTCGGCTGCTATTCAACAATCGCGCCGCGTCTAGTTCCTCCTCTTGTAGAACTTTTGGAATCGAAGTATCCAGAATTGCGGTTATCCTTTGAGACCGGAGATCGTTCCAAGCTAATCGATGGCCTGCGGCGCGGAAACTTCGATGTCATCGTGATTTACGATTATAGTTTTGAGCAGGGGCTGAATGAAGTTGGAACGATTACTCAGCTAACGGCGGTTAAACCGTATGCCTTACTGCCTTCTGAACACCCTCTGGCAGGTTCCCCTTCTGTTTGGTTGGAGCAGTTGGTCGAGGACCGATTTATCCTTTTCGAATTGAAGCCAGCAGCACAGTATTTTCTGTCCTTGTTCGAGAAAGTCAAGTTAAAGCCAAAAGTTTGGTTTCGGACCGGAAGCAATGAAGTTATTCGAGGCATGGTAGCCCGCGGCCTGGGGTATTCTTTATTGACTCAATATTTGGAACACAGCTTTTCGCATGACGGGAATGCTTATGTTCAAAAGCAGCTTTCGAATGATTTTGAGGCGCTGCCTATCGTAGCGGTCACTTTGAAAGGGGGAGAAGAGCGGGCGAAAGTCGATGTATTTCTTTCGCTGCTTAAGGAACTCTATTGAGGGTTCAAATCCCAATAATATGGGGTTCTGACTTTCATTGTTTGCCAATTTTGCGGTGCATGAACGGACTAGGTGTGACTCTAAAAGTGCGGTGGAAATCTTTTTCTCTCGCTGGAAAATATAGAAAATTGGCCACCAAAGTAGCTTCTTATTCTGTATCAGGAGTCTAAGAAACTTCGCTGAATTGATATGCCTTAGCTAGGTAACTTTGCTCGAGGGGATTAGCTGGGGTCTATTCCAAACGGGGTAATACAAGAAGCGGGCGCCATTTGGCGCCCGCTTCAAAGAAAACTGACCCCCTTGTAGGGGGTGATTCCGTCCTTGGAACGAGTAAACGGAGGGGGTCTGTTCACTTCCTGTTGAAGCGGCCCCTCTATCTGTGTGCCGTGCTTGCACGGCGCGGCGCGCTGCTTAGCGTGCAGCCAAAACCTGTGCCACCGGGTCGATGACGTGGCGGTTAGCGGAGTAGAAGGCGTTGAAGTCGTGGCGGTTGGCCTTGTACTGCTCGGTGAAGGAAGCCGGGACGGTCAGGCCGTACTGGGTGGCGGTGTCCTCGATGAGGGTGTAGAGAGCGTCAACAGCCAGCTCGTCGGTGGGCTCCTCGGCAGCTTCCTGGACAGCCTTCGGTGCCTCAGCCGGTGCCTGCGGCGCGGTCTCTTCCTTTACCTGAGTAGCGGCCGGTGCCGGGGTAGCGTTCACGTTGCGCGGAGTCGGTGCGGAGTTCAGGCCCAGGCTAGCGGAGCAAGCCGGCCATGCGCCCCAGCCCTGCTGTGCCAGGGTGCGCTCAGCAACAGCGATCTGCTGCTCGCGGGTGGCCTGGTTGGCGGTTGGAGCGAACTCGCCGCCGCCGAAGGCCTGCCAGGTCTGAGCGCTGAACTGCAGGCCGCCGTGGTAGCCGTTGCCGGTGTTGATGGCCCAGTTGCCGCCGGACTCGCACTGTGCGAGGCGGTCCCAATCGGAATCCGGTGCAGCGGCAGCGTTCGGAGCCATGATGGCTGCGGCAGCGCCCACGGCAACGGTGGAAGCGGCAAACTTGGTGGCGATGGACTTGTTCTTAGCGGAGTGGCGTCCCATTAAAGTATTCCTTCTCTAGGTTGTTCTTGCTTTCTCGCGCCCAGATGATGCCCAGTCCGGCATGTAGTTTTGCAATTGATGTTCACGTTCATGCACATCATGTATGGCCGCCGTGTGGAAGCCCGGACTGTGTCTGGGGCGAGACTTCCACGACCGGCGGCCGAAGTGCCTGTGGGAAAGAGTAGCGGTTTATAACGAATTAGTCACGTTAAATGGCTCAAAACGATAATGGAAGCGGGGGTTCCCCTACGTTTCCCCTGTTCGTGACGGGTGTGTTAGCTATGTCACACCTGTAACGGGTGTGGTGGTTGAGGCGATACCTATTCTTGGTTTCTTTGGTGGGGTGCGTGGAGGTTAAGATGTATCTCTTTATAAGTTCCACGGATAGTTCCTCCGCGCGGCAGCTTAAGTCACAACCACGCTTCGCCGCGCCTCCTTATCCCGGTATGCCGGTGCCTATCGGCAGGCAGGTGATACGGCCTAAGCTTTGGTAGAGGAGAGACGGAAAGAAAGTGAGTGAAGAACCATGCCTATCGGCAAAGTGAAGTGGTATGACGCGGACAAGGGCTTCGGCTTTGTCAGCAATCCCGGCGATGAAGACGTCTATGTTGGCCGTAACGTGCTGCCCAAGGGCGTTGATGAGCTGTACCAGGGCCAGCGCATCGAGTTCGATTTCGCCGCTGGTCGCCGTGGCCCGCAGGCGCTGCGCGTGAAGGTCCTTGATGCTCCGCGCCGCCGCACCCCGGCCCGCAAGCCGGAGGAGCTGTCGAGCATGCTTTCCGACGTCATGACGCTCCTCGAAACCCAAGTGCAGCCGGTGCTCAGCCAGGGTCGCTACCCGGAGCGCAAGACTGGTCGCCAGGTGGCGGAGATTCTGCGTGCTATTGCAAAGGATCTGGATAGCTAGGGGCCTACATTCTTAGGCCGATGACTGAAAAGTGCCCGACCTGCCAAAAGTACAGCTGATTTTGCAATGATCAGCCGTAAATTTGGCAGGTCGGGCACTTTGTCGATTGTAGCGGCGCGCGCTACATCGCGCGCCGCGGCGCGGCTACTTCTCCTCAGGAGCCTCTGCTGGAGATTCGGCGTCACCGGTGGCCTTGGATTCCTTGAGCTCTTCGTCGGTCATGGTGGATAGTGACCACACCGTGTGCATCGGGGTCTCTTCACCATTGGCATCGTGGCCAATCATGAGGGTGGAGATTTCCACGACCATCAGCTGCGGGCGCTCGCCGGTGGAAGCCTCAATCGGCGCGACGGAACCGGGGATTTCGAGCGAGGTGGTTTCGTTGGCGCCGTGCGCAGTGCTGTCATTAGCAGCCGGGTCATCGTAAATGGAGAGCACCGACCACTCGTGGTTATAGATGGCTTCGGGGATCTCCAGCTTTAGGGTGTCATCGGGGCCCACCGTGAGGTTGGGAACCTCGCCCTCCTCGCAGTCGGCGCCGGGCTCGCAGACGCTATAGGGCGCGACCTCCATCGTTTCATCACCCACCGTGGCCGTGATGGTGACGTCCTGCGGGTCGGGGCCCGGGCGGTCATTCCACCACTTCTGAAACATCACCACCGCCACGACGATCACCGCCACGGCGATAATGAGCGCCAGAAACTGCAGCAGTGACTTCTTCCTTGCTTGCTTCACGGTAGCCATGGCTGAAAATCCTACTCGAAGCGCACCCTGTACAGCTCATCCCAGAGCTTGCCGGTGATCCAGAACTCGTCGGTGCCCGGGATATGGGCAATGCCGTTGAGGACCGCATTGGGATCTGCAGAGGGAACGTGGTTGAGGTTCGCGGTGTCAATCACCGCGGTGACCTCGCCGGTTGCGGGGTCGATGCGCAGGATGTCCTCGCTCATCCACACGTTGGCATAGACTGCGCCATCGACGCACTCTAGTTCGTTGAGGTTATCCACCGGCGAACCGTTGAGAGTGACCTCGGTGCGCGGGCCGAGCTCCTCAAAAGTCTGTGGGTCCAGGTGGCGCAGTGTGGCGGAGCCATCGGACATGATGAGCTCAGAGCCAGCGTTGCACAGGCCCCAGCCTTCGCCGTCATAGGTTGCGCGGTCGAGTTCGTTGAAGGTCTCGGCATCTCGCAGGAAGGCTGTGCCGGACTTCCACGTCAGCTGCCAGATACTGGTCTCGGTCTGCGTGATGCCCTCGCCGAAGAACGAGTCTTCGAGCGCGACCTCTTTCAGCGGGGCTAGCTCGCCCGGCTGGACGCGCATAAGGCGCGATTCGCCCTTCAGCCCGGTGCCGATGAGCAGGTGTCCGTCAGCGTCGACCTCGAGGCCCTGGGTAAAGGTGTCCGCTGGCAAGGGTGCGGTGTCCAGGACGGTGACGCCGAGGCGCTCTGGGGAGCGTGCGCTTGGCGACGTCCCATCGCTACCCGCCGCTGTCGCCGTCGATGAGGATGCGCGCTCGTCTACAGCTTGGGAGGAACAGGAGGCCAGCGGTGCGAGCAGTACAGCGGCAGATAAAGCCGTGGCGAGCGCGCGGGCGGCGCGGGGGAAGTGTGGGAAGGCCATGACAGTCATTGTGCACGATGCTCGGGCGTGTGATTAATAATGGGAGGGTGACTCGCAAGAAAAAGATGCATTCCCCGCTTCTCGATTCGACGGCTGTCGACCTGGCGCGCCGGGCCGTGGAGGAGGTAGGAGAGGGGGACGTCGGTAAGCACCGGGGCGTTGCGGGTGTGGGCCGCAACGTGGCCACCCACCGTTTTGAGGCCCACGTTCCGGGATACCCGGGATGGGAGTGGCATGCCGTCGTCGCCTGCGCTGAAGGTTCCCGCACGCCGACCGTGAACGAGGTTGCGCTCGTCCCCGGCGGCCAGGCCCTCCAAGCCCCGGAGTGGGTGCCCTATTCCGAGCGCCTGCGCCCGGGTGACTTGGGCCCGGGAGACCTCATGCCGCCGGCGCCTGACGACGACAGACTGGACGGCGGGAAGCTCTCCGAGGCTGGCCTCAAGGAGGCCAAGGAGCGTTGGCGCAAGAAGTATGGGCCGAATACGGAGATGGCGGCGCAGGCCCAACTGCAGTGCAAAACCTGTGCTTTTTACCTCCAGCTGCTGCCCAATTTCGGCGTCTGTGCCAATGAATACTCGGCGGATGGAAAAGTGGTGCACGCCACCTACGGGTGCGGCGCGCATTCCGGCACGAGCGTCCGTGAGGAGGGAGCGGAGCAGGAGAGGCCCTTCGATGATGAGAGCCCTATCTATTAAAGAGAGCGGTTTTCGCCCCGCGCGCAGCAGCGATGCAGCGTGCGGGTTTTGCGTTTTAGTGCCCCGATGGAGCACCCTTAGCAGGTAAAACTTCACTTCTCTAGATAGAAGGGGCGCTCTCTCACGATGAACGCAGCTATCGATCGCTATTTCAAGATTTCCGAACGCGGATCCACCGTGGGAACCGAGGTCCGTGCCGGCGTGGTCTCGTTCTTCGCGATGGCCTACATCATCCTCCTCAACCCTCTCATCCTGGGTACCTCCGCTGACGCTGCCGGCACCACCCTGGGCATCCCGCAGGTCGCCGCCGCCACCGCACTGGTGGCCGGCGTCATGACCATCGCCTTCGGCATGATCGCCCGCTACCCATTCGCCATGGCTGCGGGCCTGGGTATGAACACCTTCGTCGCCGTGACGATGGTTTCCCTCAACGGCCTGGAATGGCGCGAGGCTATGGGCCTTGTTGTCATCGAAGGCTTCATCATTGTTCTGCTGGCCATCTCCGGTTTCCGCCAGGCGGTCTTTGACGCTATCCCCGCCTCGATGAAGGCCGCGATGGGCGTGGGTATTGGTATGTTCATCGCGCTCATCGGTTTCGTGGATGGTCACTTTGTTACCCGCGTGCCGGATGCTGCGATGACCACTGTTCCGGTGAGCCTGGGCGTTAACGGCTCGATCGCTACGTGGCCGGCCTTCGTCTTCGTCGTGGGCCTGATTCTCTCCGCCTTCTTCGTCATCCGTCGAGTACGCGGCGGCCTGTTCATCGGCATCGTCATCACCACCATCATCGCCATGATCATTCAGGCACTGACCGATTCCGAGGACTGGGGCATGGCCACCCCGGAGGTGCCCAGCTCACTGGGTGGTCTGCCGGATCTCTCGATTGTGGGCCAGGTTGATCCGATCGGCGCCTTCACCAAGCTGGGCGTGGTCTCCACGGTCTTGCTGATCTTCACCCTGCTGCTCACCAACTTCTTCGATGCCATGGGCACCATGAACGGCCTGGGCAAGCAGGCCAACCTCGTGGATGAGAAGGGCAATCTGCCGGACATGAAGACCGCCCTAGTCGTCGAAGGCTTCGGTGCAGTTGCTGGTGGTGCGGGTTCGGTATCCTCCAACACCGTGTTCGCGGACTCGGCGGCTGGTATCGGTGACGGTGCCCGCACCGGCTTTGCCAACGTTGTGACCGGCGTGATCTTCTTGCTGGCCATGTTCCTCACCCCGCTCTACGAGATCGTGCCGATCGAGGCAGCAGCCCCCGTCCTCGTCATCGTCGGTGTGATGATGGCAGCCCAGCTTAAGGACATCGAGTGGAACCGCATGGAGGAGGCCATCCCGGCCTTCCTCACCATCGTGGTCATGCCATTCACCTACTCCATCGCTAACGGTATTGGCGTGGGATTCATCGCTTATGCACTGATGGCCACCTTTGCTGGTAAGGCCAAGAAGGTGCACTGGATCATGTGGCTCGTGGCGGCCCTCTTCGTGGTCTACTTCGCTATGGAACCCATTAGCTCGCTGTTGGCATAGCCCGCCTAAGGGGAGCAGCTGGCCCTGCGCCTAGACTAGGGCCCATGCGTTTTGTCATCGATGACCCCACAGACCCTCGCCTGGACGATATCCGCGATCTCAAGCATGCGGATAAGTCCGGCGAGGGTTTCGTCTTTGGTGAGGGCCCACTGTGTGTGGAGCGCTTGCTGGCCTCCCGCTTCCCAGTGCGCTGCATCATCGGCTTTGAGGCGAAGCTCGACACCTTCCTGGCGAACCACGATGTCGGGGACATCCCCGTCTACCAAGTAACCCGGCAGACTTTGGGGGAAGTCACGGGCTTCGATATGCACCGCGGGCTGGTTGCGGCGGCGGACCGGGCGGAGGCCTGGACCGTGGATGAGGTCCTCGAAGGTGCGCGCACCCTGGCCATCATGGAGGGCGTGGGGGACCATGAGAACATTGGCTCGCTCTTCCGCAACGCCGCCGGGATGGACGTCGACGGCATCCTTTTAGGTTCGGGTGCCGCGGATCCGCTGTACCGCCGCTCGGTGCGCGTGTCCATGGGGCACGTTCTGCGCTTGCCCTGGGCGCGTTTCGACGGTGGTTTTACCACCTGGCAGCGCGGGCTGGAGAAGCTGCGCGAGCAGGGCTTCCGGCTGGTGTCGCTGACCCCGCATCCGGATGCCGTGCACATTGCTGATGCGTTAGAGGGCGCGGACAAGGTAGCGCTGCTGGTCGGTGCGGAGGGGCCGGGATTGACCGAGCATGCCATGCGTGCGACCGACGTGCGCGCCCGCATTCCCATGGCGGAGGGCACGGATTCCCTTAATGTGGCGACGTCGGCGGCCATCGCCTTCTACGAGCGCCAGCGCTCCCAGAGGTTCCGCGAGGTCGATACCGCGTAGCGCCGCACCAAGCCGCCGAGGTGCTTGGCCGTGCGGATGATCTCCTCACCGGTGGATTCCGGCTCGAGGTCGTACTCTTCGTAGTCGTCATAGTCATTGAGCCCCAGCTTCGACACTGAGGTGGTGGCTACCTCGGCCACGCTGCGGCGCGGCGGGGGAGTATCGACCTTGGGCTCGGGGCGCCCGTCGGTGGCATAGCCTACGACGTCCACGTCGGGGCCGTCCTTACCTACTTCGATGCCCAGCCAGAATTCCTGGGCCGCCTCGGTGATATTGAGTGGCTCAAAGGGAAGGGAAATCCCACCCACCGGCTCATCCATCTCCCCAGCCCAGAAAGGGGCCTCGAAGGTTTCGGGCAGGCCATGGTCCTCGTAGAGGTTAAAACGCGTCCCGCACAGCGACCGGCGCAGGCGGCTGCCCGTCCAGTGGGCGAACCCGGCATAGCCAGTCTCCGGATTGGAGGCGAAGGCGTAGATTTCCGTGGCGGGCACGGCCTCGCGCAAGGTCCGGGACAGCTGGGAGAGAGTCAGCTGATCGTCGTGGATGATGGTTTGCACCACGGTCACACCGGGATAGCCGCCCACATAGAACTCGCTCGCGCCGGGCTCGGCGGAACGGTTGAGGGGGAATTGCCCAATGGGAGTCACCGGCAGTGCGGGATTGAGTTGAGCGAGGAACTTGCGGCCGAAGCCGCGGTCGGCCTTAGGCTCACCGCGGAGGACCTCGGCGGGGTCGGCGGCGGTGACGTACCAGAGAGTGAGAACGGCGCTTTGCGTATCCACGGCAGGCTACTCGCGGGGGCGCTTAGTGGAGGAACGAACGCCGAGCAACACATCCTCCCAGTGCGGGGTGACGGCCTTGCGGCGGCGCTTGGTGGGCTTAGGTTCCGGATCCGGGTTCTGGAGGAAATCCTCGTCTACTCCCGTCTCCTTCTCCTCCGCCTCCTGTGGGGACGCTTCATTAGTGGGGGCCGCGTCCTCATCGCTGGCGGCCTCGGCCGGGTGCTCTCCACCGTGCGGGGATGGGAGCACGGAGGGCTCAGCATATCCGTCGGTATCTTCTCGGTCGCCGGCGTTGTCGACGCCGGCGTAGGAAGACAGTTCCGTCACGCCGGGGGCACCAGCGCGCGCGTCCTCGTTGACCTCCCGATCCTCGGCGTAGTCTTCACGCCCATCGATGGCTTCGTCATAGCGCTCACCGCGGCCCACGGAGGTCAGCGAACGTACCGGCTGTACGAAGTCTGGGTCCGTCAGGTCAGCGGCGACGGAATTGCGTGCCTCCACTGTGGCTGGCGAGGACATCGTCTGCTTGAAGGTCCACTCCGCCTCGTTGGCGGACAGCCCGGTCTTCCACGTGATGCGCAGGATCCACGGCTCGCCCTGGTGACGGTAGGCATCCCACGTCGCCTCCGACAGGGAGTGTCCGCGCGCGGCAAAGGCGGTGGCCAGGATCTCCCACAGCGTGAGCTTGGCTGGGCCATCTTCGCGGATGGGGTGGGCCTGCTTGGCGACGTCCGCGATGCGCGCCCGCTCCAAGAGCACCGGGTGTGCGAAAGGCTCGATGCGGGATTCCGGAACGTCGAGTTCCTCGGCGATCTCCGCAGCAGAAGCGCCGGCACGAATCCGGGCCTGAATCTCATTGGGGCGCAGTCGGATTTCTTGTGCCTGCGGTGTGTGCTGGCTCTGTGGGGAGGAAGGTGAGCCAGCAGAAGAGGGCATGACGGTGTGCAAACCGGTGGAGCGCTCAGCCTGTGCAGACGTGGTGGAGGAATCTTCGGTTGCCGTGGTGGCGCCGCCCTCCTCCTGGGCGGCCGAGTCTTCCGCCGCGGTATCGGATTCAGATTCGGCAGAGTCGGCGGGAGCGAAAAGCTCGCGAAGCTCGTCGGTGACTTCGAGGAAGAACTCCTCACCATCCTCAGCCCGGAGGACGAGCGAGGTGTCAGTTGAGTCGCTGGGTGCGAGGAAAATCTCGCGCATGATGGCGCTCCTTAGCCTGGTAGCGGACATGTGATGAAGTCCACTTTACCCAGAACATGCCCCGAACTCTGGCAAGAGCGCGGGGCATGTTGTACGCGACAACAAATAAGTGCAGCAAATGTTGTTGTGCGGCTGAAGGAGTTGCGAGCGAAGCTTAGCGGTTGTCTAGGGCGTAATCGATAGCCTTGGTGAGCTTGGTGACGTCCGCCGAATCAATCGCCGGGAACAGGCCCACGCGCAGCTGGTTGCGGCCGAGCTTGCGGTAGGGCTCGACGTCGAGAATGCCGTTGGCGCGCAGCGTTGCGGCGACCGCAGTGGCATCGACGCTGTCCTCGAAGTCAATGGTGCCGACCACCAGGGAGCGCTCGGAAGGCTCGGCCACGAAGGGGGTGGCCTCCGGGCGGGCCTCTGCCCAGTCGTAGAGGATGGAAGAGTTTTCCGTCGTGCGCTTGACCATCCCGTCGAGGCCACCGTTGGCGTTCATCCACTTCACCTGGTCCTCCAGCATGAGCAGCGTGGCGACGGCCGGAGTGTTGTAGGTCTGGTTCTTGCGGGAGTTGTCCACGGCGGTCTGCAGGTTCAGGAAGGCCGGGATGAAGCGATCGGAGGAGTTGATCTTCTCGATGCGCTCCAGCGCCGCCGGGGACATAGCAGCCAGCCACAGGCCGCCGTCGGAAGCAAAGCACTTCTGGGGTGAGAAGTAGTAGACATCGGCATCAGACATGTTGACCGGCAGGCCGCCGGCGCCTGAGGTGGCGTCGATGACGACGAGCTGCTCTGCGTTATCGGGGTTGGGGCGGGTGACCGGAACCATAGCGCCGGTGGAGGTTTCGTTGTGGGCCCAGGCGATGATGTCGGCGCCTTCGGCGTCGGCAGCCTTCGGATCCGGGGCGGTGCCAACCTCTGCTTCGGTGACGAGCGGGGCGTCGAGCCACGGGGCGGCGGATGCGGCTTTAGCAAATTTAGAGGAGAATTCGCCGAAGCTTAAGTGCGCGGACTTCTTTTCGATGAGACCGAAGGTTGCGGCGTCCCAGAAAGCGGTAGCACCGCCGAGGGAGAGGACAATTTCATAGCCCTCTGGCAGCGCGAACAACTCGGAGAGTCCCTCACGGATGGAGCCGACGAGATTTTTGACGGCTGGCTTGCGGTGTGAGGTACCAATGATGGTGTCGGCACCGGCGGCGATTGCCTCAATTTGGGCGGGGCGGACCTTGGACGGCCCGCAGCCGAAGCGGCCGTCGGTAGGGAGGAGATCTGCTGGCAGGACGAGTTCTGAGTTGCTCATGTGGGCAGTGTAGCCTAGTTTCGTTCGCGCACTAGATACTTTGCCAGGATTGCCAATGTTGGCAGAGTCACAAGTTTTGCTAAAGTGTGAAGAGGTTTAGTCTTGTTGCGCCGGCCTTGGCCGGCGTTGAACATTGAGGAAAGGAAAACACGTGGCATCTGAAAACAACAAGGTTGTACTGCAGTACCCCGGCGGCGAGTACGAGATGGACATTAAGCAGTCCACGGAGGGTGACTCCGGCTTCGATATCGGCAAGCTCCGTAACGAGACCGGCCTCGTCACCTTCGACCCGGGTTATGCGGCTACTGGTTCCACCGAGTCCAAGATCACCTTTATTAACGGTGAGGAAGGCATCCTCCGCCACCGTGGCTACGACATCGCGGATCTCGCTGAGAATGCCACCTTTAACGAGGTGTCCTACCTGTTGATTAAGGGACACCTGCCTAATGAAGACGAGCTGTCGAAGTTCAACACCGATATCCGTCACCACACCCTGCTGGATGAGGACTTCAAGGCCGCCTTCAATATCTTCCCGCGCGACGCGCACCCGATGGCCGTTCTTGCCTCTTCCGTTAATATTCTCTCCGCTTACTACCAGGACCAGCTCAACCCGCTGGATGAGGAGCAGCTGGATAAGGCAACCGTCCGCCTGCTGGCCAAGGTGCCGATGCTGGCCGCTTACGCTTACCGCGCATCCCAGGGCAAGCCCTACATGTACCCGGATAACAAGCTGAACGCGCGTGAGAACTTCCTGCGCATGATGTTCGGTTACCCGACTGAGGAGTACGAGGTTGACCCGATCGTGGCCAAGGCTCTGGATAAGCTCCTTATCCTGCACGCCGACCACGAGCAGAACTGCTCCACCTCCACCGTTCGCATGATTGGCTCCGCGCAGGCCAACCTGTTCGTCGCCATCGCCGGTGGTATCAACGCCCTGTCCGGCCCGCTGCACGGCGGTGCTAACCAGGCCGTTCTGGAGATGCTCGAGGATATCCAGAACAACCACGACGGCGATGCCACCGACTTCATGAACCGCGTGAAGAACAAGGAAAAGGGCGTTCGCCTCATGGGCTTCGGGCACCGCGTGTACAAGAACTACGACCCGCGTGCGGCAATCGTCAAGGACACCGCCCACGAGATCATCGAACACCTGGGTGGGGACCCGATGCTGGACCTGGCCATGAAGCTCGAGGAGATTGCGCTGAACGACGACTACTTCGTCTCCCGCAAGCTCTACCCGAACGTGGACTTCTACACCGGCCTCATCTATCGCGCCATGGGCTTCCCGACGGACTTCTTCACCGTCCTCTTCGCCATCGGCCGTCTGCCGGGCTGGATTGCTCAGTACCGCGAGCAGCTTGAGCTCAACACCAAGATCAACCGCCCGCGCCAGATCTACACCGGTGAGACCCTGCGCAAGGTCACCCCGCGCAGCGAGCGCTAAACAATAGCCCATACGCTGCATTTCTAGGGCCGAGCCCCACACCTCCCCTTATACTAGGGAGTGTTGTGGCTCGGCCCACGCGTATGCGGCCAGCAAAGAAGAAAACAGTCCAAGGAGGATAACCCCCAATGGAAAAGCCCGTAATTGAGCCGGCAACGGAGCCAGCTCCCCAGGACCTTGTCATCGAAGACATCGTGGTGGGTGACGGCGCCGAAGCCCAGCCGGGCGGCTTCGTTGAGGTCCACTACGTAGGTGTCGACTATGAGACGAACCAGGAGTTCGACTCTTCGTGGGGCCGCGGTCAGTCGATCGAGTTCCCGCTGACCGGCCTTATCGCCGGCTGGCAAGAGGGCATTCCGGGTATGAAGGTGGGCGGCCGCCGCAAGCTGGTCATCCCGCCGGAGAAGGCCTATGGCCCCGCCGGTGGTGCACACCCGCTGTCCGGCCGCACGCTGACCTTCGTTATCGACCTCATTCGTGCCTAAATCCAAAGCCTAAAGTAATGGAGGGTAGTGCCTCTTTCCTTTGGGCTGTCGACGCCCTGACCGCCCTGACCGGCCGCGCCTTGTGTGCGGTCGGTCAGGGCGTTTCGCGCGTTAAGGGCTACCATGCGGTCGGTGATACCAGAATCTTCCCCCACAACGCGCGGGAGTGCGGCACAATGGAAGCCATGAGTGTCCCACAAACCACGTTCAATGATGACCGCGAGATGCCCCTGCTGGGGCTTGGAACCTACAAGCTGCGCGGGGAGGATCTCGTCCGCGCCGTGCGTGAAGCAATCGAGCTGGGCTACCGCCACTTCGACACCGCCACCCTCTACGAGAACGAAGAAGAGCTGGGCCAGGCGTTGCATGACGCCATGAAGGCCGGCGACGTCACCCGCGATGAGCTCTTTATCACCAGCAAGGTCTGGCACGATCACCACGGAAAGGACAAGGTGGGCCAGGCCTTCCGTACATCCCTGGATAAGCTGCAGCTGGATTACCTCGACCTCTACCTGATCCACTGGCCTTGGCCGCAGGGCGGGCTGTACGTGGAGACCTTCGAGGAGATCGCCCGCATGCAGGGCATGGGGCAGATCGCGTCGATTGGCGTGGCTAATTTCTACGAGGAGACCCTGCAGACTCTGATCGATGAGACGGGTATCGTTCCGGTCCTCAACCAGGTGGAGTTGCACCCGGGCTTTACTCAGCCGGAGCTGCGTCAGTTCCACGACAACCACGGCATCGTGACGGAGGCGTGGTCCCCGCTGGCACGCGGTGTGATCCTCAATAATCCCGAGGTCATTGCCGTCGCTGAGAAGCACGACATCACCCCGGGCCAGGCTGTGCTGGCGTACCTGTTGAGCAAGGGCATTTCCGTCATCCCGAAGTCCAGCCGCCGGGAGCGCTTAGCGGAGAACTTCGGGGCCGCGGAGGTGGAGCTTGCACCAGAGGATGTTGCCGCACTCGATGCGCTCGACGGTCAGGAAGGTTTCGGCCGCATGTTTAAGGATCCGCGTGAGTTCCCTGGCGCTTAAATAGCCGGGCACAGTCCCAGCGCGAGCGATAGAACCCGCCTTCCACGCTTTGTTTCTCC
Organism: Corynebacterium sp. HMSC034H07; assembly: GCF_001815175.1. Classification (NCBI taxonomy): domain Bacteria; kingdom Bacillati; phylum Actinomycetota; class Actinomycetes; order Mycobacteriales; family Corynebacteriaceae; genus Corynebacterium; species Corynebacterium sp. HMSC034H07. Next base: position 10,064 of record NZ_KV819488.1, on the reverse strand, counting down.
TTCACCATATTCTTCTTATTCCTTATAAATAGGGATAAATAGGGGAGGGGTGGAGCGTGGAAGGTGGGTTTTGTTGTGCCTTCTGGCAGTGGGCATGCAAGGGGGTTGAGGGGCGCTGTGGGATGCCGCAAGAGTGCGAAGCTCTCCACAATGGCTGCGAAGTTTCGCTTTGCTAAATTAGATTCACTGTTTGGAGTTTCCTGTGGGGGTGTTGACAACGCGATAGAAATCCCATGTCATTGCGGGGGTAGGGGGTAATAAAAGTGTGCGTTATTAACTTTTCTTGGCAGGATTTACAACCTTGCAAGAGAGGTTAGGTAACTTACTGGGCAAGGCAAAACGTGACTGAAGACACTGTAGTTAGTCTCTCACCGCGGTTTGTGGAGAAAAGATTCCCTTGTAAGGAGAGCGACATGACTGACGCACCTGCTTCGATTGACTCGCGCCGCGAACCGACGCCGCAAGAGTTCGTCGAGATGCGCGATAGCTCGCAGTTTGCGAAGCTGCGCGGCACATACCGCAAGTTCACCTTCCCCATGACAGTGGCGTTCTTTCTGTGGTACGTCCTCTACGTGATGGCCGCAGTTTTTGCGCCCGACTTCATGGCCATCGAGCTTGGCGGCGGTTGGAACGTCGGCCTTATCTTCGGCTTGGCTCAGTTCCTGACCACCTTCATCATTACGTACATCTACGTCAATTACGCCAACAAGAACATCGAGCCGCAGGCGGCGGCCATTCGCCAGGAACTGGAGGGCTAAACCATGCAGACCATTACCTTGGCCCAAGCGGAATCCTCCGCTGGCAATCCGATTTTGAACATTGCGGTCTTCGCCGCCTTCCTTGTCGTCACCATGTACGTGGTGCTGCGTGCAGGTAAGTCCACCAAGGAAGCCTCTGACTTCTACACCGGTGGTGGTAGCTTCTCTGGCCGCCAGAACGGCCTAGCTATTTCCGGTGACTACCTCTCCGCCGCGTCCTTCTTGGGCATCGTCGGTGCTGTCGCCCTCAACGGCTACGATGGCTTCCTTTACTCGGTCGGCTTCTTCGTTGCCTGGCTCGTCGCCCTGATGCTCGTCGCGGAGCCGATGCGTAACGTCGGGCGCTTCACCATGGCCGACGTGCTGTCCTTCCGCCTCAAGCAGCGCCCGGTGCGCGTGGCGGCCGCGATTTCGACCCTGTTCGTGTCGCTGTTCTACCTCATTGCCCAGATGGCAGGCGCCGGCTCCCTGGTTGCCGTGCTGTTGGACATTCACGAGTTCAAGTGGCAGGCCGTTGTTGTCGGCATCGTGGGCATCCTCATGATCGTCTACGTCCTCGTTGGTGGCATGAAGGGTACGACCTACGTGCAGATGATCAAGGCCGTGCTTTTGGTCACCGGCGTGGTTATCATGTGCATCCTGACCTTCGTCATGCTGAAGGGTGGCTTCAGCACGCTCTTCACCCAGGCAATTGATATGCACGCCAACTCCGCTGCTATCCAGGAGAAGGGTTACGAGGCCTCCCAGATCATGGAGCCGGGCCTGAAGTACGGCAAGAACCTCACCACCAAGCTTGACTTCATCTCCCTGGGTATCGCCCTCGTGCTGGGTGTTGGTGGCCTGCCGCACGTGCTCATGCGCTTCTACACGGTGCCGACCGCGACCGAGGCTCGCCGCTCCGTTACCTGGGCCATCGTCATCATCGGTGCCTTCTACCTCATGACCCTGGTTCTGGGCTACGGCGCTGCCGCCCTCGTTGGCCCGGACCGCATCCTCGCCGCACCGGGTGGCGCCAACGCAGCAGCACCGCTGCTGGCACTCGAAATCGGTGGTTCCATCTTCATGGCGGTCATCTCCGCTGTGGCCTTCGCTACCGTGCTGGCCGTCGTTGCTGGCCTGGCCATCACCGCGTCGGCCTCCATCGCACACGACGTCTACCACTCCGTTATCCGCAACGGCGAGTCCACCGAGGCCGAGCAGGTTCGCGTCTCCCAGATCACCGTGGTTGTCCTGGGTATCGTTGCCATCATCCTGGGCATTCTGGCCATGACCCAGAACGTCGCCTTCCTGGTCTCCCTGGCCTTTGCTGTGGCGGCATCCGCCAACCTGCCGACCATCCTGTACTCCCTGTACTGGCGTCGTTTCAACACCGCAGGTGCTGTGGCATCGATGTACACCGGCGTTATCTCCTGCCTGGTGCTCATCTTCCTGTCCCCGGCGGTCTCCGGTACCCCGACCTCGATGTTTCCGAACGCCGACTGGTCCATCTTCCCGCTGTCCTCTCCGGGCCTCGTGACCATCCCGCTGGCCTTCTTCGCCGGTTGGATCGTGTCCATCATGACCCCGCCGGACAACCTGGAAGAGCTGTCCGCCGAGATGGAGGTTCGCTCCCTGACCGGTGTGGGCGTGGAGGCTCCGGTGGACCACTAAGCGCCACCTCAAGCACTACATTCCAAACGGTAGCGGGTAGACTCTAACCTCGTGTTTTACCCGCAGCCTCGTTATAGGGCGGTACCAGCGCGTGCTGGTGCCGCCCTTCTGGCGTGCGTGCTCGGTGCCACGGCCCTTGTCGCGTGCTCGCCTGCGAATGAAGAAGACTCCACGGTGGGGCGCCCAACGCACACCAGCACGGCTACTCCCGGCCCCATCGCGCATAAGAAGGGCGATCCACAGCTCGCGGCGGTAGAGGACACCGTGGGGCAATTCCTCAAGGGCGATGACGAGAAGTCAATCACGTACTACCGCATTGAGACAGGCATGCATATGGGCTCGCCCACCGAGCACCAGCCGCGCTATGCGCTAAGCCTGATCAAGCTCTACATCGCTGCCTACGTGTTGGAGCACGGTTCCTTCGAGGACAAGTATCTAGCGCTGGACATGATTGCTGATTCTTCGGATGAGAGCGCCGGGAAGCTCTTTGAGAAGTACCCGCGGTCCATCGATGCAATCGCCAAGGACTATGGACTGGACTCTACGTCAGCGGGGGAGGATTGGGGTCACTCGATGACCTCAACCTATGACGTGGTGCGCTTCATCGTCCAGCTCTTGGAAGATGACCCGACGCACCCAGTTTTGGTGGCGATGTCTCACGCCGATGCCGTCTCAGCCGATGGCTACCAGCAAAACTATGGCACCGCGAAGCTCAGTGACGTCGTGGGATCAAAATGGGGCTGGTCGGACAGTAAGGACCGACACTCTTCGGTGTCTTTTGGGGAGAACTTTGTTGTGGCTGCCTCCATCGAGGGCTCTGCCGAGGAGCTTACGTCCTACGTGCGCAAGGAAATCACGGGTAAGAACCTCGTGAAGGGAAACAACTTGAACAAGGAGGCGTTGGCCCATCCTGGCGCTAGCACCACGCGCTTGACGACGTCTACCGCTGTCCCCTCCAGCGCCCCAAAACCAGCGTCGTCGACAGAGTCATCGGCGCCGGCGTCATCGACCACGTCGTCCTCCAAGCCGTCTTCTTCGGCAACGAAGACAACGGCGGCGCGGTAGAAACCAGCGCCGCCGCGTGTTGATTAGCCCATGGATTTGCGCACGGTGTTGAGGATATCCACCGCGCCGCGCACCTGGTCATTGCTAATGGAGGAGCCGGCGATGGTGATGCCATCGCCGCTGACGCTGGAGCCGCGCCCGGTGGGATCCGGCAGGGAAACATTGGGCAGCGGGATGTCGTCAGGCACTGCCGGGATGTCCTTGACCTTTGGCGGCTCCACAGCACCATCGCCCGGGGTCCACTGGCCCCAGTCGTTGGCATAAACGGTGTTGATATCGCACGTTATGCCGTCGATAGTGGCTTGATTCTTGGCCTTCTGGTGGATGGTGGTGCGCGGGTGGAGCTTTCCGCCAGAGCCCCAGTCGTGCATCCAGTAGAACTGGCCGATGCGGTCGGCAACACACCAGTCGATGACGTTGTAGTTGCCATATACACCAGTCTGGTAGCCCGCGGCGCTCAGCGCTGCGGAGAAGGCCTTGAGGTAGGGGCGGATCTGGTTCTCATACTGGGCGCGGGTGGGGTTGTCATCGATGGCAATGTAGATGGGGCGCCCGGTCGGCCCGCCCGCAGCCTTGTGGATTGCGATGGCCTGCGGTGCATGGACTGCGGCGCCCGCAGCGCCGTTGAGCCAGTCAGCGGTGTCCGCGCGGCCAAACTGGTAGATGGAGGCGGTCTTGAGGCCGGCCGCGGCGTTGGCCTTGGTCTCCGCCAGGGTGACAGGCTTGCCCTTCATCCATTCGGCGCCGGGGCGGCGCTGGGATACGTAGCGGATGGCGCCGAGGTGGCCGGCTGCCTTGATGGCGCGGGCGGAAGGAACACCGGCAGAGAAGTCGATGATGGTGCCCAAAGCTGGGCCCACGGCGAGAGCAGCGGGCGCCTGGCTACCGATGGCACCGGCGGCCAGCGTGAGAGCACCGGCCTTGAACAGGGAACGACGGGACAAGGACATGGTGTGAATTCTCCTAGGGACGCGGTGAAGAAGAAAGTTTCCGCAATCACTTTAGTCACAATGGTTAAAAATTGCACCAGGGGTAGCATTTGCTGGGCGCGACGGCAATCCCTTTGTTTAAAGGTGCTTAAGGCTTTGTCGTGCGGAACGTGACGTTAGTGGGATTTTCCACCGTGCGGGAGACGGTGCAGTCCTTTTCTTGGGAGATGCGCACGAGGCGCTCCACCATGGACTGGGCCTGGCGTCCGGCGTCGGTAGCGGGAAAGCGGAGGGAGAATTCCACGTCGACGTCGCTCAGTCGCGAGGCCCCGTCTTCGTCGACGCGGGTGCCTTCAACGTGGACGTCGAAAATCTCCGGCTCTGTGCGGCGCGAGGTGACCACGTCGATGTCCACGGCCGAGCAGCCCGCCACGGCGGCGAGCAGCAACTCAACTGGGCTGAGTAGTCCCTCAGCGCGGCCGAACTCGAGGCTGATTCCTTCGGCATTCGTGGCGCGGTAGTGGCCTGTATCGATGCGGGTGACGTCGACGGAGTATTTCTTGGTGATGTTGCTCATAGCGTCATCCTAGTGATGGTGGGGGAGCCGGGTAGCGGGGGAGGGAGCCGAGATTTGCAAGCCTTAACCGCGTCGTGGTGAGCGGCGGAAAGGTCAGGTAGGTCAATTTGCAAAGTTATCTGATGGGGGCGGGGCTGTGACTCATGTCTCTTTAAATCGGTAATAGTGGTGCAAACAATTTTTCGACCCAAAGGAGTGGTGGCTATGGAAACCGTGGATGCTCGTGACTGGCTAGACAAGCTCGTCGCCCTCACGCACCAAGAGGAGCCTGGCGTGGAAGACGTGGAGAAGGTTTTCGAGCCCGGGGGCTTCTGGCGGGATCTTGCCGCGGTGACGTGGAACCTGCACACCGCCGAAGGTTCGGAAGCCATCGCCGCGATGATCGCTGGCACTGACGCTGCGCTCGACAACCCGGAGATAACAGAGGTGGAGGACGAAGGCAATGGCGTAACGCGGGTCCACTTCACGTGTGAGTCTGCGAACTTCTATGTCACCGCCGTCGCGCGCCTGCGCGACGCTAAGGCCTGGACCTTCCTCACCTCCGCGCGCGAGCTCAAGGATTTCCCGGAGCCTAAGGGGCGCCGCCGCCCGCTGGGCACGGAGCACAAGGTGGTCAAGGGCGCTAAGAACTGGGCGGACCTGCGGGAGGAGCGCCGTGCGGCACTGGGGCATACGGAACAGCCCTACGTCCTCATTATCGGTGGTGGCCAGGGCGGTATCGCGCTCGGGGCGCGCCTGAAGCGCCAAGGTGTTCCCACGCTTATCGTCGATAAGGCGGGCCGCCCCGGCGACCAGTGGCGCGGCCGCTACCACTCGCTGTGCCTGCACGATCCCGTGTGGTACGACCACCTGCCGTACCTCCCCTTCCCAGATGACTGGCCGGTGTTCACCCCGAAAGACAAGATGGGGGACTGGCTGGAGCACTACGTGGGCATCATGGACTTGGATTACTGGACCAATAGCGAGTGCATGAAGGCCTCCTTCGATGAGTCCAGCGGCACGTGGAAGGTCACCGTTCGCAAGGACGGGGAAGAGATTCTTCTGGAACCCACACAGCTGGTTCTGGCCACGGGCATGTCCGGTGTGCCGAATCGTCCCCACCTGGAGGGGCAGGAGAACTTCGCCGGGGAAATCCGGCACTCCTCGGAACACCCGGGTGGCGCAGGCGATGAGGGCAAGGACGTCATTGTGCTGGGCGCGAACAACTCCGCCCACGACATCGCCGCGGATCTCTACGCGCATGGTGCACGACCGGTCATGATTCAGCGTTCCTCCACGCACATCGTGCAATCGGAGACCCTCATGAAGGATGTCTTTGGCCCGCTCTACTCGGAAGAAGCCGTGGAGGCCGGTGTGGATACGGACAAGGCGGACCTCCTCTTTGCTTCCTGGCCCTACGCTGTGCTTCCCGACGTCCACCGTGAAGTCTTCGATGGCATCCGTGAGGCCGATAAAGACTTTTATGACGGTTTGGAGAAGGCCGGCTTCCAGAACGACTTTGGCGATGACGGCTCGGGTCTTTATCTGAAATACCTGCGCCGTGGTTCGGGCTACTACATCAACGTCGGTGCCAGCGAGCTGGTCATCGACGGCTCGATCCCGGTGAAGTCTGGCGTGTCCATCGCGGAGGTGAAGGAAAAGTCCGTGGTGCTCACCGACGGTACCGAATTGCCCGCCGATGTCATCGTGCTGGCCACCGGTTACGGCTCTATGAATGGCTGGGCCGAGCAGTTGATTTCTAAGGAAGTTGCTGACACCGTGGGCAAGTGCTGGGGCTTGGGCTCGGATACCACCAAGGATCCCGGCCCGTGGGAGGGCGAGCTGCGCAACATGTGGAAGCCCACTCAGGTGCCGCAGCTGTGGTTCCACGGCGGCAACCTGCACCAATCGCGCCACTATTCGCGCTACCTAGCGCTTCAGCTCAAGGCGCGCTATGAGGGGATGGATACTCCGGTCTATGAACTGGCGCCGGTGTACCACACCTCTTAAGGCAGAAGAGCGCAGGCAGGAGCCTGCGGAAGTAGACGGCATTCTCATGAGGGGGCTAAAAGGCGGGTAGTCATTTAAAAGGAAATTCACATTGTGGTCACGCGGTCGCAAACTCCGGGCCATAATCTTTCCTTGTCTCTGTCGGTTGCTCCATGGCTTAAACCATGAAGCAACCTCACTACTTCGTTTTGATAGGAAGATCTATGACTGCTCGCCGCCTGCTCGGCACCCTGGTCACCGCCTCGGTGGCCGGTACGTTCCTCGTTGTCCCCGCCTCCGCCGCCGAACCAACAGAAGGCTTGGGCTCGCGCTTTAGCATCGGAGTGCTGCCGGATACTCAGTTCTATTCCCGGTATTCCACCCCGGAAACCGGCAACCTGGCCCAGGCACGCTACGGCAGCGAGCCTTTTAAGGCGCAGGTCGAGTGGCTGGTGAAGAACCAGGAAGCGCTCAACATGGACTTCGCTACGCACCTTGGTGACGTGGTGGACCAAGCGGATGTGGAAGGGGAGTGGAAGGTCGCCGATGAGGCCATGAAGGTCCTCGATGACTCCGATCTGAACTACTCCATCCTGCCGGGCAACCACGACATGATTGAGGATAAGTCAGCGCACCCGTACAACGACCACTTCAGTGCCGAGCGCGCCAAGACCGCCAACCCGGAAACCTTCCAAGAGCGCCACACCGCGGTCAATAACGACTCCGAGTACCACATTTTTGAGGCCGAGGGCCAGAAGTACCTGGTCCTGGCGCTGGGCTGGCGCGCTGACGATGCGGCGCTAGAGTGGGCGCAGGGCGTTCTCGATGCCCACCCGGACCTGCCAGTCATCCTCACCAGCCACGAGGTTCTCAACATCGATGGCGCCGGCGAAGTCTTCTACTCCGAGGACTACGGCAAGGGCCTGTGGGACAAGTTCATCAAGAAGAACGACCAGATTTTCCTCACCATGGGCGGCCACCACCACGGCGCGGGCTACCGCGTGGATAAGAACGATGCAGGCCACGACGTCATCGGTATCCTGCAGGACTACCAGATGGCCTACCAAGGCGGTAACGGCCTGCTCGGCGTGCTTGAGTTCGATCTCTCCGGCAACGAACTGGAGATGACCGCCCTGTCTCCGTGGGTGGCGCAGAAGCCGGCGAAGGAGCTCACGCAGTTCGACAAGCTCATCCTCGACGGCAAGGGCGATAGCTACCACGTGCCGCTCAACTTCAAGGAGCGCTTCGCTGACTTCGCCCCGGAGTGGACCATCGGCGATGAGAATGACCCAGACCTTGGCCAGAAGGCCCGCGACATCGCGGAGGAAGGATACACCCCGTACACCATCCCGAAGGATCAGCTTCCGGAGGGCCCGAACGACTTCGTGAAGTCCGACAAGACCGTCTTCCACTGGCGCCCAGGTCAGACCAAGAACAAGGAAGGCAAGCAGCTTGCCGACGGCGACGTGGCCACCGAGGGCGCTGTCATTCCGGATGCCTTTGGTGCTGATGGCGCTGGCGACCTCGTTCGCGAAGGCGGTCCTTCCAACACGGGTGAGCGCATCACCTACACCAAGGACCACCACCCGCTGTCCTCTGATTCTGGCTCCCTCTACTGGTCCGACCCAGCCGGCAAGGCCGCGATGGCGGAGTTCCGTTCCAAGGAAGGCGCTGAGATCAACAAGGTCGATACTTCCGCGGGCTACACCTTCGAGTCCTTTGTGAAGATTCCGAAGGATTTCAACGGCTCTGAGCACGGCTGGGGCAGTGCGCTCTCCCGCGACTCCAGCATCGCTGAGCTTGTCGACGGCTCTGAGGACACCGACCCCACCGTCATGTTTGGTATCTCTAACCTGCGTGAGCTGCGCTGGTGGGCGGAGCCTAAAGAAGGTGAAGGCTCCACCGTCTGGTCTCACGAGGTGCCCACCGATGAGTGGATGCACATCGCCGTAGTCAACAAGCCGGACTCCGACACCGTGGAGATGTTCATCAATGGTGCTCCCATCCTGCGCAATGCCAAGGGTGCTGAGGGCCTCCTTCCGCGTGACTTGCAGTGGGTTATGGGCGCTGGCTTTGATAACCGCACGCCGCAGGACCCGTGGTACGGCTGGATCGGTGAGACTCGCCTGACTCAGGGTGTTCTGGACTCCGACGAGTGGCTCACCGCCCGCCCTGCCGCAAAGGAGGAAGGGCCGACCACCTCCACCACGACGCCTAGCGAGCCAACCAAGCCCACTGAACCGACTCACACCAACGAACCTTCCGCCGACGACATGGCTGCGGCCTTCTTCGCCGGCTCGAGCCGCGGCGCGAAGATTATTGCTCCAATCCTGGCAGTCATCGCAGTCCTTGGCGGTGCTGCCTACGGCCTCATTCCCACCATCAACCGCATCTTCGGTCTGAACATCCCACAGCCACAGCTGCCGAAGATTCCGGGCCTGAACTAGAGAGCTCAGCCCACTAACCTCCATCCCCCGTCTCACAGTGAGACGGGGGATTTTCTGTTGTGTTGCTACATTTCGCGGCGGTCACTATTTGTTAGAAACGTTGCTTCGATGAAGCGGCTTCGCTGCGTGGCCAACGACGATCTAGTTATGGACAAACCATTCTGGAATGAGTAGTATGAAACTTATGGGACGGCCTCGTAAATTCAATGAAAAAGAAGTTCTTGCCGGCGCGATCGCGTTATTTGGCACGAACGGATTCACTGCAGTCTCAGTGGATGATGTGGTGAATCAACTGGGACTTAACCGGTCCAGCTTCTACAACCTTTATGGCTCGAAGCATGGACTGTTTCGTGCAGCAGCTGAAACGGTGTGCGCTGAAGCTGAAGGCGGCCGAGTATCGGATGCGACAAAGGACTTCGTGGTGGTGGCACTGGTTGAGGTGGCGCCAGTCAGTAAGGATTTACGCGAGCTTATCCAGCGGGCTTATGAACTGTGCTTCACGGGCCCGGAATCGTTAGGGCAGCATGCGCTCGCCCGTGCACAAGGACGCAAACACTAAGGGGAGGCATCATGAACAACAAACTCACTCTGACAGAAACAGAGCTCATCGTCGAACCACTCGGGCTAGATAAGCTCTGGTTGTTGCGACCGGCTATTTGGTAGCAGTGTC
>NZ_KV819487.1:0-796 GCF_001815175.1 Corynebacterium sp. HMSC034H07 | reverse complement strand
GTCAGATGCGAGTTTTTGGTACCGGTGTTCTGGGGACTCGGTACTGCCGTGTTCCGAGTAGTTGGTACCGGGCCGAGGGGGGCGTCGGCCCGGACGGGCTACAATTTCAGGGTGGAATCACAGCTAGTCGCCTACATCGATGAGTCCTCCGCCCTTAGACCCCCAGACCGGCAGGAGTACATGGTGTGTGCAGCCATCATCGACACTCAAGACTTGGAAAAAATACGCGAGGAGCTGCGTCCACTACGACTTCCTGGCCAGGTCAAACTTCACTGGACCGACGAACGTAATAGCCGACGCCGAAAAATCGTGGACACCCTTTCTGAGATCGACTCCATGCAAGCGATCATCACCCACCAGAGTGAAGTGAGCAAGAAGACGGAGAGGCACCGCAGGAAATGCTTGGAGCAGATGTACTTCGAGCTCTCCGAGATGCACGTCCACAACGTCACTTTGGAAAGCCGGCAAGAAGCACAAAACAGGCGAGACGTCGCCCATATAGTTGCCCTGCAGGGCCAGGGACAAAGTGCTGGCATCCGACTGCGACACGTACGCGGTGGCGATGATCCCCTGCTCTGGATTCCAGATGCCGTTCTGGGAGCACTGAACTCCGTCCATCTAGGGGAAGAGCAGTACTGGGAGAAGCTGCACGAGAAAGTGGTCCTCAACCGTCCCACCCCGGATTCCCTCTAGAGGCAGGCGAAGACCCTGGGTCCAGTCGTCCGGCTGGGGTCCCAGGGTCTTCTTCCGATCCTGTCGTAACAGGTGGCAATAACACTAGGGTAGCACCATTTGG
>NZ_KV819486.1:0-10667 GCF_001815175.1 Corynebacterium sp. HMSC034H07 | reverse complement strand
CCCGCTACGCACCCCGAAACCGGAAGAGCCCATTTACTGCGAACTTCCTTTCCCACGTTGACGAACGGATTGTCTTCGGAAGGGAATTCATTGACGAGATTGTCCATTTTGCAAAGTCTCCTTTCAACTTCCGGGAGTTTTCTACTCCTATATCGCAGCCTATGGGGAAAGACTGTTTAATGTAAGGTTCCCGAAAGATTATTTAGAGTATGCCGCGGGTGACAGCGTTGTCTTCGCGGATGATCTCCTGACCGATGCGCTTCAGGCCGAGGGAACGCAGCGTGTCACGCTGGTTCTGCTTCCTACCAACAGTGCCCTTGATCTGACGGATCTTCAGTGCCATGGGTTATGCCCCCTGTCCTGCAGCACGAGCGCGCAGCATGGCTGCCGGAGCAACCTCTTCGAGGCTCTTGCCACGACGTGCGGCGACCTCTTCTGGGCGCACGAGCTCCTTGAGGCCGGCCACCGTTGCGTGAACAACGTTGATGGCGTTCGGCGAGCCGAGCGACTTGCAGAGAATGTCCTGGACGCCAGCGCACTCCAGCACCGGGCGGGCTGCGCCACCGGCGATAACACCGGTACCTGGTGCAGCCGGACGCAGCATGACGACGCCTGCTGCGGCCTCGCCCTGCACCGGGTGGGTGATGGTGCCGTTGATCATCGGGACACGGAAGAAGTTCTTGCGAGCTTCCTCGGCACCCTTCTGGATAGCAGCCGGGACTTCCTTGGCCTTGCCGTAGCCGACACCGACCATGCCCTGGCCGTCACCCACGATCACCAGAGCGGTGAAGCTGAAGCGACGACCACCCTTGACGACCTTGGACACACGGTTGATGGTGACGACGCGCTCGATGTACTGGTTGCGCTCGTCCTGCTGGTTGTTGCGACGATCGTTACGGCCACCGCGGTCGTTGCGGCCGCCGCGCTCGTTGCGATCGTTGCGGTTGTTATCGGCGGAGCGTCCGCCGTTACGGTCACGTTCCGACATCACGCGTTCCTTCCGTTGGAGTTCATGGTGTTGGTGGTCATTAGAACTTCAGACCACCTTCGCGGGCGGCGTCAGCCAGAGCGGCGACGCGGCCGTGGTACTGGTAGCCAGCGCGGTCGAAGACGACTGCCTCGATGCCAGCTTCCTTCGCACGCTGTGCGATCAGTTCGCCAACCTTGGCGCCACGTGCCTTCTTGTCGCCCTCGACTCCACGGACCTCTGCTTCGAGGGTGGACGCAGCGCACAGGGTGTGACCGACGGTGTCGTCGATGACCTGAACGTGCATGTGACGAGAGGTACGGTGCACAACGAGACGTGGAGTCTCTGGGGTGCCGGACAGGGTCTTGCGGATACGGAAGTGGCGACGTGCGCGAGCGTTGCGACGGCGGGTGGAGATGTCCTTGCCCACCGGCAAACGCTGGCCTTCCTTGTTCGTTGCGTTGTTGCTCATTACTTACCCGTCTTTCCATCCTTGCGACGGACCTGCTCGCCTTCGTAACGGATGCCCTTACCCTTGTATGGGTCATCCTTCCGCAGACGGCGGATGTTAGCGGCGATCTGTCCAACCTGCTGCTTGTTGATGCCTTCGATGGAGAACTTGGTGTTTCCGTCGACGGCAAACTTGATGCCCTCAGGCGCCTCAATCAGGACTGGGTGAGAGTAGCCCAGTGCGAACTCCAGGTTCTGGCCCTTGAGCTGCACACGGTAACCCACACCGAAGATTTCCATCTTGATGGTGTAGCCAGTAGTAACGCCCACGACCATGTTGTTGATCAGGGAGCGGGACAGGCCGTGCAGGGAACGGTTCTTGCGGCGGTCATCGGGGCGGGAGACGACGAGTTCTTCGCCTTCCTGAGCCACGGTGATTGGTGCCGGAATCTCTTCAGCCAGGGTGCCCTTAGGACCCTTGACTTCAACGTTCTGGCCGTTGATGGTGACGGTGACGCCAGAGGGGACGGTCACCGGTGCCTTGCCAATACGAGACATGGTTAAACCTCCTCTTACCAGACGTAGGCGAGGACTTCTCCGCCCACGCCCTTGTTGTTGGCCTCACGGTCAGTCAGCAGACCCTGGGACGTGGAGATAATAGCCACGCCCAGGCCACCGAGAACCTTTGGCAGATTAGTGGACTTTGCGTAAACGCGCAGACCCGGCTTGGAAACACGACGCACGCCAGCGATGGAACGCTCGCGAGATGGGCCGTACTTCAGGTTAAGCTCCAGGGTCTTGCCGACGGTCTCGTCGTTAACGGAGTAGTCGGCGATGTAGCCTTCCTGCTTCAAGATTTCGGCGATGTTGGCCTTGATCTTGGAGGATGGCATAGACACGGTGTCGTGGAACGCATTGTTTGCGTTGCGCACTCGTGACAACATGTCCGCAATCGGATCAGTCATGGTCATGTGAAGTGACCTGTTGCCTTTTTCGTTACGGTTCCCGTGCTCACCCTTGATGAATCGCGTGTACCGCACGATCGCTGGCTACTCACGCTCCGCCTAACTCAGTAGTTAGGGGTGCTCGCTGCCTTTATCCGTGCGGCCGCTTCGGGCGAGGGGCCTGTAACAAAGTGGATGTACAGTTTTTCTCCCTTGTAGCGGGAGACTCTTTCCGCAGGTCATGTGGCATTCCCGGGATTTTGACGCGTTAGCGTCGAAAAAAAGAACATGGGGGTACCTACCTACGGCAAGACCTGACTAGCCTAGCAACCAGCTAAAACATGTCCAAATCCCTGCTCAGAAGCATAGAGCTGAGGTGTAGGGTCGGCGCCATTCAGGGCCGACCGACCTCACTAGCCGCACCTGCTGGCTCACACACTCACCTGCACAGCTCCACAATCCCTCCTTGTAGTACTTTGATTAGGCTTACCTTGTTCACATAAGCTTGCTCCCGTTAAGATCATGGACTTTCACGCGTCAAGGAGGAATGCATGGCTATCTCTACCCCGCATGCGCAATCCCCTTCTCAATCACACCTGGGGTCTCGCGCGGACGCTACTGCGGACGCTTCTGCCAGCGCTCCATCAGGTAAAATCCCGCGTCGCCTCGTCGGCCTCGGCGTCCTTTTCCTCCTATTGCTCGCCAGCATCGTTGCCAGCATCGTGTTTGGATCACGGCAGATCCCTTTTGGAGAAGTGTCCGCCGTGTTCCGCGATCTCGGCACGGCGTTCGGCCACGCGGAGGGGCTGAATGTGGATCAGCGCGTGATCGTCGAGCTCCGCATTCCCCGCACCCTGTTGGGCCTAGTCGCCGGTGCTGCCCTTGGCGCCTCCGGTGCATTGATCCAAGGGCACACGCGCAACCCTCTCGCGGACACGGGCATTCTCGGCATCAACTACGGTGCGTCCCTGGCCGTGGTTGCCAGCTTCTCCTTGCTGGGTGTGACGTCCGTGTGGGCTACCAGCATGTGGGCGTTCGGTGGGGCCATCGCTGCTACTGCGTTGGTGTTTAGTTTGGCGTCCATAGGAGGAGGACAGGCCAATCCAATGACGCTGGTCCTCGGCGGCGCGGCTTTGTCCGCGGTCCTCAGCGCCATCATCAGCGGTTTTATCCTCACTGACGATGCCAATCTGGATCGCATGCGCTTCTGGACCGTCGGCTCCATCGCGGGCCGGGATCTCACCGTGTTCTACGGCGTGCTGCCGTTTATCCTGGTGGGCCTCCTGCTGGCGTTCATCACGGCACCGCAGCTAAACCTCCTGAATCTGGGCGATGACATCGCCTCCGGACTGGGCATCAACACCCAGCGCGCCCGCCTGATTGGCATGGCTCTGATCGCACTGCTGGCCGGTGCCGCGACAGCTGCCGCCGGCCCCATCACCTTCATCGGCCTGGTGGTCCCGCACCTCGTGCGCGCCATCACGGGCCCTGATTACCGCTGGATCCTCCCTTACTCTGCCCTGACGGGTGCGGTGATGATGCTGTTCGCAGACGTGGTGGGCCGTCTGATCGCTCGTCCGGGCGAGTTGCAAGTAGGCATCATCCTCGCGTTCGTGGGCGCGCCGTTCTTCATCGCCCTTATTTATCGACGCCGGGTGGTGGCCATTTAATGAGTTCCCTCCTTGCCCGCCCTACCTCTTCCACTATCCCTGGGCGCCCGCCATTCCGCGTGGGCTCATTTTCTGTGGTCTGGCGCCCTCGCGCGTTGACGGTGTCTCTATTGCTGCTCGTGGCGATCGTCTTGCTAGCGGCGGTCTCCATCGGCCTGGGTGACTATCCTGTGTCCCCGGCTCGTGTGCTGGAGGTGCTGTTCACCGGCCAGGGCACCCGCATTGAGCGTCTGGTGGTTTTGGATTGGCGCATGCCTCGTGCGCTGACGGCCATTCTGGTGGGCTGTGCGCTGGGATTATCCGGAGCCCTCACTCAGTCCGTGACTCGCAATGCGCTGGCCAGCCCGGATATCTTGGGCTTCACTACGGGCGCGTCCGCGGCCGCGGTCACCGTCATCACTCTGGGTGGTGGCGCTGGTGGTTTCCTCGGCTGGCTCAGCAGCATCGGCATTCCCTTGGCCGCGGTGCTTGGTGCGGCTGTCACCGCAACGGTGATGTGGGCTCTGGCGTGGAGGAGATCGACTGATTCCTTCCGGCTAGTGCTGTTCGGCATCATCATCTCTGCTCTGTTGACCTCGTATATCAACTTCCTGATGATCCGCACGGAGTTGCGCGATGCCGCGGCCGCGCAGTTCTGGCTTACTGGCTCCCTGAGCACTGCGGACTGGTCCAAGATGTGGCCCATCGCCATTGTTGTGTTGGTGTTTACACCGCTGCTGGCCTGGATTGGTCACCAACTTTTAGCCACCTTGCTGGGCTCGGATACTGCACGGGCTTTGGGACAAAACGTCCAGGGTGTGCAGGTGCTTCTGCTCGCCGCTGCCGTGGCTTTGGCAGCAGTGGCGGTCTCGGCCGCTGGCCCCATCGGGTTCGTCGCCTTCGTGGCCCCACAGGTGGCGCTGCGCTTGTGCAACTGCTCTGCACCACCGCTTCTGGCCTCTGCGCTGACCGGCGCTGCGCTACTCCTGCTGGCAGATATCAGCACCCAAACTCTTCTGCCCGTAGAGCTGCCGGTGGGCATTCTCACCTCGGCAATCGGCGGTGCGTTCCTTATTTATTTGCTGGTCCAACGGAATAGGTCAACCACGGCATGAGAAAAGATCCCACCCTGGAAGTTAGCAGTGCCGCGAACAAAGAAGGACACATGACTCAGAAGCACAGCATGAGCGCACGCGACCTCGCCGTGGGCTACGGCGACCGGACGGTCATCGAAGGCTTGGACGTGGACTTTCCTCGCGGGCAGATCACCACAATCATCGGCCCCAATGGCTGCGGCAAATCCACGTTGTTGCGAGCCATGTCTCGTCTCCTTCCGGCGAATGAGGGCGAAGTGCTGTTAGACGGCGCCGATATCTCATCCATCAGGCGCAAGGACCTCGCACGGACCATCAGCGTGCTGCCACAAACCCCTACCGCCCCGGAGGGACTCAACGTGGCTGATCTCGTCTCGCGCGGTCGGCACCCACACCAATCGTGGATCCGTCAGTGGTCGTCCACGGACGAAGCCGAGGTGCACAAGGCGCTGGAAATGACTGGCTCGATGGGGCTGGCGGAGCGCACCCTGGATTCTCTGTCCGGAGGGCAGCGGCAGCGTGTGTGGATCTCCATGGTTCTTGCGCAGAACACGGACATCCTGTTCCTGGACGAGCCCACCACCTACCTGGATCTGGCCACGTCGGTAGAGATTTTGGAGCTGGTGCAGCGTCTACGCCGAGAGCTGGATCGGACTGTGGTGATGGTGCTGCACGATCTCAACTTGGCTGTACGCTACAGCGATAATCTCGTGGTGATGAAGGATGGACAGGTCCTCGCCACCGGGCGTCCCAGCGAGGTCATTACCCCAGAGCTACTGCTCGAGGCGTTTGCCCTCAACGCGCTAGTCATCGAGGATCCTGTCACCGGCGGTCCGCTGATCGTCCCCAAGTGACGATCAGGGCTTAGTCCTCCATCAGCTCCTGGGCGGGAGTCTTCTTGGACTTCCGCCAGTTGATCATCGCGGAAATCACCACCGGAGTCACAGACACCAGCACGATGACGATGGCGATCATGTCGATGCGATCCGCAATGCCCGGGATATCCCCCAGCAGCACGCCAATGCCGACCATGCTGACAATCCACAGCACTGCACCCGTGACGTTCCATCCCACGAACTTCTTGTACGGCATCTCCGCGGTACCAGCGGCCACGGGAATGTAGGTACGCACGATCGGGATGAAGCGCCCCAGTACCAGAGCCAACGGCCCGTACTTCAGGAAGAAAGCCTCGGCTTGTTCGAGGTGCTCGGTTATGAGGATCTTGGCGTCGGGCTTAAACAACTTGCGGCCAAAGCGGTGGCCGAGCCAGAAACCTACCTGGTCGCCCAAGAACGCCGCGACGATGGCCACGCCCACCAGAATCGGAACGTTCAAGCCCAGCTGATCGCGCAAGATTGCCGCGGTGACCAGCATGGAATCGCCGGGGAGGAACGGGAAGAGCACGCCGGATTCAATAAAGATAATCAGCGCAATGCCGCCGAGCGCCCAGCCGCCAAAGTTCTGGAGCAGGGTGGTGGCGTCCATGAGGTCGCTTAAGTGCACAGGGAATCCCTTCTAGAAAACAACTGGTCTATTCTTACCCCGGTTTCTGACCGGAATACAGGCAGCTCGCCCCTAGCGTGCATCCGTTATCCCCATGAGTGCCCGTCCCCTAGCCAGCAACAGCAAAACCGCCCCAGCACGTTCATGCGGGGCGGTTCGGCAGTTGATTCAGACTACTTCGTGGCGTCTGCCAACGGCTGCTCGATCTTGTCCAGCAGGTAGTTCAGGCTCAGCACGGTCTGCCATCCGAAGGCCTTTTCCAGGTCGCCTTCCAGGTAGACACTGTGTCCGTCCTTCACGGCGGGCAGCTTGCCCACGATCGGATCCTCGGTCACAGAAGCCTTGCTCTGCTTCGGAGAGTAAGACAGTTGATCCCACACCAGCACGTCAGAGTTGATCTGGTCTGCGTTTTCCTTGGAGACCTCACCGTAGAACTTGTCCTTGGTGATGCCCGCGTAGGCCGGGTTGATCTTGAATCCCAGCTCGGTGAAGAAGCGGCTACGCGGATCGCCCTCGGCAAAGACAGCCAGGCTCTCGTCGGAGACAGTGGCCACGCCGAGTTCCTTTTCGGCCCATTCTGGGTGGCGGCCCTTGAGCTCTGCGAACTTCTCCTTGACCTGCTCCACCTGGCGCTTTGCCTCTTCAGGCTTGCCCACGGCCTGCCCGATCTCTTCCGTGGTCACGTCCCATGGTTGCTGTAGTTCTTCGTATTCGCCCTTTTGTACGACGACAGGGGCGATCTCAGACAGCTTCTTGTACGTGTCTTCATCGATGTCCGAGTACACGGCCACGATGAGGTCTGGATTGTCCTTGGCGATGGCTTCCGCGTTGACTTCTGTGTCCTTGTCGATCCGAGGAGTGTCGCCCTCGATCTTGTCATTGGACCAGTTGCCCGCAGCCTGACCATCCGGGGTCATTCCGTCCCAGTACTTCACGGAGACAGGAGTAACTCCCAGCGCCAGCAGTGCGTCCTGATCCGTGTAGCCCAAGGAGACCACGCGCTGCGGGGCTTCCTTGATTTCGGTGGAGCCGTAGCGGTGCTCGATGGTGGTGGGGAATGCGCCCTGCTCGGCGTTGACTGCCTGGGAGTCCCCGGAATTTCCGGACTGGTCATCAGTCGAGCAAGCGGTCAGTGCCGCGCCCAAGGTCAGCACAGCAGCGGTGCTAACGAGAATCTTCTTGAGTGTCATTTTTCTCCGTTGTTACTGGTGACGGATTTCCGCGCGAGGCGTGGCCCGTACACAAAAGGGAAAGGTCAAACCTTTGGTTGGATATATCCAGCCCTATGTCCAAAGAATTCGGTGGCGGTCAGTTCCGAGTTGTCGTCGAGACGAACACGATCCAGAACAATCGCCGGCGCCGGCACGTTGGCACGGGGCGATCCACAGACCACCGCGATTCCTCCCTCGTGAGGGATGGTGACTCGGCCGGGGGTTCCGCCGAAGCGGCCCTGCGAGACGTGCGCGGAAAGCACGCGGACGCGCTGGCCTCGGAATTCAAAGTAAGCATTGGGGTACGGGTCGGACTGCGCCCTGACCAGCAAGGCGATATCTTCCGCAGGTTGGGTGAAATCTATGCGAGATTCCTGCTCGCCGCGCTTGTGGAAGTACGTAGCGCGGGTGGGATCTTGAGGTTGCGCAGTGGCGGTGCCTTGGGCGACGTCACTCAATGCGCGTTCCACGAGGGGCTCGATGAGGTCGATGGTCTTGGCCACGAGATCCGTGGTGGTGTCCTGCGGACCCACGGGGATCGCGCGCTGGGCAACGATGGGTCCGCCGTCCAGCACTTCATCCATCTCGTGCACAGTGACGCCCACGTGAGTTTCCCGGTTCAACAGCGCCCACAGGATGGGCGAAAATCCGGCGTACTCGGGCAGGAGACCATCGTGGACATTCAATGCGCCGTGCTTGGCCAGGCTGAAAACCTCGGGAGGAAGCCAGGTTCGCCAATTGTTGGCCACGATGATGTCTGGTGCAGCATCGCGCAACGCCTCAATGACGTCTTGACCCACGCGCTCAGTGACACACACCTGGAGCTCATGTTCGCTGGCGAGCTCCTCAACGGAGTCTGCCCACATTTGCTCATAAGGGTGATCGCTGGCAGGGTGCGTAACTACCAAAACTACTTCATGACCAGCATTGATGACCGCAGACAACGTCCGGTGTCCCCACGACTGATAGCCGAAAACAGCAACTCGCATGCAGGGGATGTTAGCTTAGGTTTACCTATGTAGTCAATGATGAAAGTGGCGCAATTTTCATGCCAGACTCCCCGGACGTGACCACCCTTCACCGAATCTCGGTGCCCGCGGATGCGGAAGCCCTCGTTTTCCCGGACCCCTACCGCTCGAACGTCGAGCTCACCGAATCGATGTCCACCGTCGATGTGCGCATCCCGGCGCACTCAGCAGTGACCTATAGCTTTCAATCCGGCGAGCTGAAATATCCCGATCCACATAACGCACACGGCGCAGGCCCACAGGCGAGCCTATTGAGCGGCGATTCTGTGGACCAGACACTCTGGCCGCCTCGCTCCCCAGAAGTCATCGCGGACTTGCCCGGCGCACGCCTGTCCATCGACCGGAAGGTATTCGGCAGGCGCTGCACCGCGCGCCTCGATGACCGCGGTGCGGATACCACCGTGGTGTTTTTGGATGGCGATGACTGGATCCATCTGCATGACCTCACGGGCGCACTGGACCGGGCAGTCACGGAAGAGCCGATTTACGGGAGCGCTAAAGACTTAAAACGTCAGGCATATAGTCCCTTAAATGACGAGGTTATGGGGTTCAGGAACCCGTGTGATTGCTTGTCCTCAGGCCTATGAACGCAAACTTAGAAGTGCACTCATGAAGGTCACCAATGATTCCAGATCGAGGAGAAGTACAAGCTGATTTGAAAGACCTGCCCCCCCTTAGCCGCCGCATTCTTTCACGTGTTCTAAAACGCTGGTCGCAAATAAACCATTCCAATAGACGGCCACCGACACTGCTAATAGACCAATTCACTCGACCAGACGGACTACTAGGGCTCGCGCATGGGTGCGTCGAAGTTCGCGCTCGTGCGCACTGCATCCAAGATTCATGTCGTGGGTACCAGCGCCCACGTCTATTCCTACTGTTAATTCTCGGGCTTTCGAAGATATCCTTCACTATAAATTTACACACCTACTACTTCGTAAATTTTTGCACCTATTAAATTTGCAAACCCGATACCAAAAGCTGACGCCATCGAAAATATAGCTACTACAAATGTCCGATCTTTATCATCACCTTTCTCATACTGAAACTGCCAAGCCATAATAGTTGCGAACGTCCGGGCGGTATGATTAAAGCAGAATACCGCCATCAAGGCTAATGAAAAGACAATCATTGATTGTAAGAGCACGGCACTGCTAACTAAGAGAATCCCGCCAAACACCCCCAAAGCAACTGCTAGCAAGAGTAAGGCGAAATTTGAAGCCCCACCTCCTTCCTTGAAGCCAGAGTTCTTCTGGATAACATAATTGATCGCAATTTCTATAAATACAGAGCACAATAGCAACCAACTAAGCTTACTTCCCTTGGATGCCAGTATGTACGGCACTAGAACGGAACCGGTTGTGACAATTGCGAATGTAACAAGGACTTTTAGACAAGAAATCCATACATCTGTTGCCAATGAAAATCTGACGGGAAATGAAGCTCGGCGTACAACCTCGACCCCTTGATTTTGCTTCAATACTTGCGTCGCGAGGATACAAACAAAATATCCAAAAATCCCAAGCAACGCAGCAAAGGTTCGAATCGAGATATCAAAAAGCAGAATGCATGATACGGTGGCTGTCCCAAGTAGAACGACAGTCAACGTTGCTGTTCGTAGCCCAATTTTGAAACTAACTAGCTCCTCTTTTTGCAGGTAACGTGGAGGAAGAGCACCTCTCAGAGGCGAAACAAACCTTCCAAGCAAAAAGATTCCAACCAAAGCACCCATCAATGGGATTTGACCAGGGACTATTCCAAGAACAGCATATGCGACAACCTGAAAAATCTGGGACCTGACCCCTGTTTGGTAGACACCTG
>NZ_KV819485.1:34222-38228 GCF_001815175.1 Corynebacterium sp. HMSC034H07 | reverse complement strand
CTACGTGTCCACGATTTGCGGGCAACCCCATGGGGGTCAGGGGTGCATTAGCGTGAGTCATGAGCGGGTCTCTTCTGGCAGGTGGGTTGTTGAGGAACTTCCATCCTGCCGGGCGGGGCCCGCTCGTCTCATCTCAGCCCGTGCCTCGTGCCAAGAACCTCATGACCCACAAAACCTAGAACCATCAGAACCGCACCTCAAGCCGATTGCGCAGGAAGCCCAGTCGGCCCCTCAGCGTGCCCGAAAACAACATCGCCGAAGTAAAACAGATGCCCTTCACACCCCCAACAAACTCACCCACGGAGTTGACAACCTATATAGGAACACCCCCTCCTCGGTTGGCGACGCTACACGTCAGCAAGGAACGGCTCATGGAAGCACACAAACGCTGCGCGTTGAGGGCTTCAACTCGCCCCAGAAACAAGAAACCCCTGGTCAACAGGGGTTAGGCTGCGACGGCAGGTCTTATCAAATCCGAGGTCTTTGGCTCACGGAAGACGAAGCTGGTCATCTCCGGGTTGGGCTCATCGTGCAGCAGCCGGTAGAGCGTGTGGTCGGTGGCTTTGACCTTCGACCCGTCCTTCTCGATTCTGTAGACGTGCAGGGGCAGGCCCGCGATCGCCTCCGCCAAGATCCGCACGCACGAATACACCGCAGTCATCTGCATCGCGCTTCGTTCGGTGACCGTCCGTCCGGAGCTGGTGGGCCCGAACAGGAAGCTGTAGCTCGAAGACAGTTGGTGGTTCGACACCTGCCGGGCATTAGTGCCGCGTAGCCAGTCGAATAACCCCATGAGCGTCCTTTCAGTTAGCAGACGCCGTAAGATCTCTTTTATGGGCAAGAAAGACGACACGCAAGAACTCCCCAGCCTCAAATCCGAGAAGGTTGAGGGCTTCAGCTTCGTCGAGTCCGGAACGATCGCCGCTTATCAGATGACGTATGACCGAATCTTCTGGGATCTCGATCATGCGCTGTCTGAGCTTGCCGGTCGGCAGGTCGATTTTGCGAACCTTATTCACGCTGCTGCTCACCTTCGACTCGTATTAGAACGAGTCACCACAGCGTCATTCATCGCCGCATACAACATCTTTCTGGAAGCTCAGGAGAGCGTCACCACGGCAAAGGACTTTGGAGAAGTCCGCAAGAAGTTGAAGAAACTGAATAGTAACTACTGGCCTGTAGCTTTTGGCCAGGTCACACACGATGGCAATACAGGACTTGGCGTACTGCCAAACGTGGGTGTTCAGGAAACCGAAGTCGGACGAATCTGGGGAAACCTCAGTGGAATCCTCCACGCAACAAACCCGTTCAAAGAGAAGACATCTACTCCAGACCAAGACTTCACAATGCTCAAAGACCTCGCGTTTGATCTAGAAGATTTGCTTCGCTCTCACATAGTTCAGCTCGCGGATTCCAGTGAGGTGTTCTATCTGCGACGCCTTCCGGACGGTGAAATCGCAGTCCAAGCATTCAAAACAGAGGCACCGCTTCTCTGAGGTCATAAAACCAGAAGTCCGCGCTCGTCATACACCGACCCGCCCACATCAGCGCTACCACCCCGGATAGCCCGGTCGAGGGCCATGATGGTGGCGACGACCCCGTCGATCTTCTCGGTGGACTTTTGCTTGTCGGGTTTGATGTTTCCCGCCGGGTCTTGGCGCACGTGAATGTTGTCGACCATCCAGGCCAGCACCGGGTGGCCCCCGTGGGCGAGGCGGCCTTCGAGTGCGAGCTTCATCAGCTCCTTGCTCGGTGGGCTCATGTCCTTGAAGCCCTGCCCGAAGGGCACGACGGTGAAACCGGCATCGTCGAGGTTTTGGCTCATTTGGACTGCGCCCCACCGGTCGAAGGCGATCTCGCGGATATCGAACCTCTCGCCGAGCTGCTCAATGAGGTGCTCGATGTGGGCGTAGTGGACCACGTTGCCTTGCGTGGTCTCAAGAAAGCCTTGGGCGTGCCACAGGTCGTAGGGCACGTGATCACGCGCCACCCGCAGCGAAAGGTTGTCCTCGGGAATCCAGAACCACGGGACGATCCGGTACTTCTCATCGTCCCCGTAGGGCGGGAAGACGAGCACGAACGCGGTGATATCCGTCGTGGAGGCCAAGTCCAGCCCGCCGTAGCAGGGCCTGCCCTCCAGCTCGTCTAGGTCTACCGGGTCTGCGCATGCGTCCCAGATGTGCATGGGCATCCACCGCACGGACTGTTTCACCCACTGGTTAAGCCGCAGCTGGCGAAACGAGTTCTCCTCGGCGGGGTTCTGGCGAGCCGAGTTGCACGCGGCCCGCACCTTCTCCACCGGCACCGTGACGCCAAGCGAGGGGTTGGCCTTGTGCCAGACCTTTTCATCCGTCCAGTCATCATCCAGGTCTGCGCCGTAGATCACCGGGTAGAAGGTGGGGTCGTGGTAGATCACCGGGTAGAAGGTGGGGTCGTGTTTCTTGCCCGCCAGGATGTCGCGCGCTTTTTGGTGCTGCTCGTAGCAGATGCTGTGGGTGTCGGTGCCTGCGGTGGTGATGAGGAAGTACAGCGGCTGGGTGCGCGCATCACCAGAGCCCTTGGTCATCACGTCGAACAGGGCCCGGTTGGGTTGGGTGTGCAGCTCGTCAAAGACGACACCGGAGATGTTGAACCCGTGCTTGGAGTACGCCTCAGCCGAGAGCACCTGGTAGAAGCTGTTGGTCGGCTTGTAGATGATGCGCTTCTGACTGCTGAGGATTTTCACCCGCTTCGATAGGGCTGGTGATTGGCGGATCATGTCGGCGGCGACCTCGAAGACGATGCTGGCTTGCTGCCGGTCGGCCGCGCATCCGTAGACCTCGGCGGCTTGTTCCCCGTCCCCGCAGGTCAGCAGCAGCGCGATCGCGGCGGCCAGCTCGGACTTGCCCTGCTTCTTGGGGATCTCCACATAGGCGGTGGTGAACTGGCGGTAGCCGTCGGGTTTGATGGTGCCGAACAGGTCGCGCACGATCTGTTCTTGCCAACCCAGCAGTGTGAAGGGTGTGCCTGCCCAGCGGCCTTTGGTGTGGCGCAGCGCCTGAATGAATGCGACAGCGAAATCCGCTTTGCGCTGGTTGTAGGTGGAGCCGTCGGCCATGAACCGGGTTGGCTGATACGTGCTCGTCATCGTGGCGGCAGCTCCTTCCTCGGGGCATAAGAAAAGCCCCAAAACCGTGTGGGGCGAAACGGAGAGTGTGGGGCCAGTCCTGATCCTTGGGGGTCGGGACGGTGCGAGGGGTTAGCAGTAGGTGGCGCGGAAGTTGGCGACCACCTGGTCGGTGTCGAAGCCGCCGTAGCGCCAATCGGACAGGCCGCGCTGCCTGGCCAGGGCGATGATCTGGTCGGCTTTGGTGTAGTGCCAGCCGATGCGGCTGAGCGTGTGGATGGGGATCTTCTCGGCCCCGACCTCCTCGGCGAGCTCGTCGAGGACGCTGAAGGGGATCTCGGCGGCAGTCTGGATCTCACCGTGCGGGGCGGCGTCGGCGGGGATCTCCAGGTGGTTGGTGATCAGGTTCCGGGTGGCGTCCATCGCGGGTCCTCCTTGGCCTTGGTGGGGTGTGGGTTAGATCTGGCTCAGGGCCCAGGCGATGGCGTGCCCGGCGTCTGCGAAAAGGTGGTCGGCCTCGGCGATGAGCTCCAGGGCGCATTCGCTGCGGCCGCGTGCGTTCGGGCCGAAGCCGTCGATCGGGGCTTCGGTGAGGCGGTAGACCTGGGCGCTGTTGCCGTAGCCGTCTTTCTTGGTCCAGGTCGCGAAGGTGGCCAGCGTGTAGTCGCCGTGTGCGAGGATCGCCCCGTAGGAGTCGACGCGCATCTGCAGGGCTTCGGCGGTGAGCTTCTCGGTGGTGTTCATGGCTGTTGTCCTTTCCTGAGGGGCTGTTCTTTTGTCATGTACATACAGCCATAGGTGCGGTCGCTTATCCAGTCGTATTTGCCCAGATCAGGCACTATTTTTTGGGATCTACAGCACTCGGAGACCGTGGAGAATCAAGGCTTGTGACGAGGGGAA
>NZ_KV819485.1:0-34122 GCF_001815175.1 Corynebacterium sp. HMSC034H07 | reverse complement strand
CCCCGCTCGTGGCAGGGTTTCCGGGTGCCAGCAGGTCAGGCGTTGCGATTGATGCGTCAGTTCTCCTTCCTGCTTGCCGGGGTGCGCCAGGCGGCGTCGCCTTCCAGGCCTGCCAGCAAGATGCGGCGTGCCTGCTTGTGTTCGGGGCCGATGAAGCCCAGGGAGAGCAGGAAGCAGCGCATCGTGTACTTGTCATTGCCCGGTGCAGGCGGCGTGGATCGGATCCGGGTTGCCTCCTGGGCGCGCTGGCAGAGCTTTGCCACAAGCGGGATCACCGCCTCGCGTGCCGTCTCCGGCGTAATCGACTCACACCACGGGAACGAGACGGTCTCGTCATCGTTGAACTGCGCGGGTGTGGCCGGGATGCCCAGGGCCTTGGCGATCAGTGGCCCTTTGGCCGCTAGGAGCGCTTCGAGGTTGGCGCGAGTGCGCTCACTCCACCCGGTGGTGGGCATCGTGACCGTCAACGCCACCTCGCCCGGGTCGGCGGTTTCAAAGCCCGCCTTGTGTGCGGACTCGAGCACGGCCTGCGCCTCGATACCATCTGGCAGGTAGAGGGTCCAGTCCCGATCCAGCGTGGCGTCTGCGATCTGGTAGGCAAACGAGGGCGTGCCCAGATAGGTGGCCTCGGTGCCAAGGTGATCGGCGAGAAGCTGGGCGAGCTTTTTCCTGCCCGTTTTGTGCGGGGTGAAGGCGAGGATGCTCATGCCACGACCTCCTTCTCGAACCAGGCGGCCACCATGCTGAGGAAACGCGTCGGGTCGTATTCGATCACGCGCACCACCAGCTGGTAGCCGCGAGCTCTGGCAACCCGCAGGGTTTCCTCGGGGTCGTAGACGTTGACTCCGGCTGCGATGAGCTCGCTGATTTCGATGTGTAATTCACTCATGACCAGTCCTTTTCGCTCGGTTCCCCCAGGTGTGGGGGTGCTTTCGGTCATGTACATACAGCCATACGTTTTTCCGCTTATCCAGTCGTTTTTCCCTCATCAACGGCTCATTTTCACGCCCCTGTTTTCCCTGCATAGTGTGGGGTTTTATTCGCGGTCGCGGTCGACCTGTTTGACCAGATCCAGATACGTGTACTGAGTGTTGCCTCGCTGGCAGGTGATCCCGGCCGCGTCCCCAGTCGCCTCGGCGTAGCGGCGCAGGATCACCGAGGCGTACTTCTCGTCCAACTCCATGAGGTAGGCGATGCGGTCGGTCTGCTCGGCGGCCATCAGGGTCGAACCGCTGCCAGCGAACGTGTCGAGGATGATCGCGTTGGCCTGAGTGGAGTTGCGGATCGGATAGGCCAGCAGGTCCAGCGGCTTGGAGGTCGGGTGGTCGGAGTTCTTACGCGGCTTGGCGAAGTTCCAGATCGTAGTCTGTTTCCGGTCAGCGAACCACTTGTGCTTGGCTCCCTGCTTCCACCCGTAGAGCACTGGTTCGTGCTGCCACTGGTACGGCGAGCGTCCCAGCACGAGGGAGTCTTTGACCCAGATGCAGTAGCCGGAGAGTTTGAACCCGGCGTCGATGAACGCTTTGCGGAAGTTCAGCCCTTCGGTGTCGGCGTGGAACACATACGCCGACCCGCCCTTGTCGAGAACGCCCGCCATGTTGGTAAACGCGGTGAGCAGGAACTCGTAGAACGAGTCGGCCTTCATCGCATCATTCTTGATCGTGAGCCCGTCGGACGACTCGAAGGCGACGTTGTAGGGCGGGTCGGTGAGCACCAGGTTCGCGCTCTTGCCATCCATGAGCACCGCGACATCGTCTGCGTTGGTAGCGTCCCCGCAGACCAGCCGGTGCCTGCCGATAGTCCAAATGTCGCCGCGCTGGACGAACGATGCGGCCTCGAGAGCGGCGGTGAGATCGAAGCCGTCATCGGTGACCTCGTCATCGTCGAGGGAACCAATCATCGCCTGGATTTCGTCATCGTCGAAGCCGGTGAGCTCGGCATCAAAGTCAGCCGCGTCCAGGTCGGCGATGAGCAGGGCCAGCTTGGATTCATCCCAGTCGCCGCTGATCTTGTTCAGCGCGACGTTCAGGGCCTTTTCGCGGGTCTCGTCCAGCTCGACGACCACGCAGTCAACATCGGTGTGGCCCAGGTCAGCGAGTACTTTCAGGCGCTGGTGGCCGCCGACGACGTGGCCGGTGGTGTGGTTGTAGATCACCGGCTCGACGTAACCGAACTCGGTCAGCGACCGCTTGAGTTTCTCGTAGTCCGCGTCCCCGGGCTTCAGGTCCTTACGCGGGTTGTAGTCGGCGGGCTTGAGCTCACTGATGGGTAGCTGCTTGATGAGCACGGCACTTCACCTCCGTGGCGAGCTTGTCGGTAAACGGCAGCGTCCATTCCCACTCGCTCAGGCCATGTCCCATGTGCCCGTAGGTGGCAAGCTTCGCGTAGATGGGGGCTCTAAGGCCGAGGCGGTCGATGATCGCGGCCGGTCGCAGCGGGAAGATCGCCTGGGCGGCGTCGGTGAGGAGCCAGTCCGGGTGCTGACCGGTGCCGAAGGTGTCGATGTGGAACGCGACCGGGTCGGCCTTACCGATCGCATAGGAGATAGCGACGTGGCATTCTTCGGCCAGGCGCGCATCCACCACGGTTTTCGCGATCAGGCGCGCCATGTACGCACCCGTCCGGTCGACCTTGGAGGGGTCCTTACCCGAGAACGCGCCACCGCCGTGCGGGCCGAGCCCACCGTAGGTGTCGACCATGAGCTTGCGCCCGGTCAGCCCGGTATCAGCGGTGGGGCCACCTGTGACGAACCGTCCCGACGGGTTGATCAGGATTTCGGTGTGTTCGTCGATTTCGATCTCGCGACACGCCGCCGAGATAACCAGCGAAATCAGACGCT
The DNA here is from genome assembly GCF_001815175.1 of Corynebacterium sp. HMSC034H07. Lineage (NCBI taxonomy): Bacteria > Bacillati > Actinomycetota > Actinomycetes > Mycobacteriales > Corynebacteriaceae > Corynebacterium > Corynebacterium sp. HMSC034H07. The sequence goes on along the minus strand of NZ_KV819485.1, from coordinate 31,283 downwards.
GGTTGAAATCCTCCACGTTAATGCCTGGCTTGTGCTGGACCGAGACCACAATCGTGGCGATACGTTTAGGGGTTTCGCCGTCATACTCAACAGTGACCTGGGCTTTCCCGTCCGGGCCGAGCTCTGGAATCTTGCCGTCTGTGAATGCTTGATCGAGACGCTTGCAGATCCGGTGAGCATAAACCAGTGGCAACGGGAGTCGTTCTTCGCTCTCGGCTGTGGCGTAGCCGTAGACGGTGCCTTGATCGCCAGCACCAACCATTACGTGAGAACTCGTATCCCCGTGGCGTGCTTCTAAAGATTTATCGACCCCGCCAGCAATATCGCTCGATTGGCAGTGAATTTTGGCGCGGATGCGGAACCGGCGCGGATCATAACCCACATGCTCAAGCGCTGCGCGTACCAGCATCGGAATCTCAAGCTTTGCCTTGCAGGTGATCTCGCCAGCGACATAGATGCGTGCTTTGGTTGCCATCACTTCGACAGCCACTCTGGCGGCAGGGTCTTCGTAGAGGGCACGATCCAAAATGCAGTCGGCGATGTAGTCGCACAGCTTGTCCGGGTGCCCGGCGCGCACGCTTTCAGCGGTTTTCAACGACATATACAACTCGCTTTCATAAATTGATATGGGGTGGGAATAAAAAAGTGAGCGCCAGCTGTGCGGGCGCTCACTAAGACGATGATTGAGAAGTGGGTCAGAGTTAAGGCAGCAGGGTGTGTTCGATGCCGTCTAGGATCACATCGATGACGAGGTCGTAGTATTCCTCGGACATCGCTTCTTCTTCATCAAGGTGTGAGAGAGGCTCCAGGTAAGAGTTGACAATACTGGTCAGTCCAACAGATTGAGCCATCATAGGCTCAAGCCTGACAAGCATTTCGTGCAGGTTGTGGTGAGGTTGGATTTGATTGGATGCGCGCAGGTTTCTCGCTCCGATCGTGTGGATGATCGAGTTCGCGATAATTGTGTAGGCCACAGGCGAATTGTCACCAAACCCAGCTTCTTGTAGTTTGGCCCAGGCTCCATCGATCATCGGCAAAAACTGTTCAGTGAACTTGCCCCGCGCGAACCTGTCGGTAATCCCTGGATATGCTAACAATGCGGGGCGTAGATTGTGAGCCATAGCTCGAAACCAGGCTTTCCATTCAAGGTCCGGGTCGGGAACTTCAATCCCGACACATACCCGGTCTACAACAGCATCACAAATGGCTTCCTTGTTTGGAAAATAATGATAAATCACTGAGGGAACCACGCCCAGTTCACGGGCAATGTCCCGTACTGACCATCCCTCAACGCCACTGATCGCGCTTAACTGTACAGCTTGTTTGACAATCAGCTCGCGTGATAGCCCAGCCCTTCGCCCCGTTAGCACAGTGTTCATAAGGTGACCCTTAACTTATTCCTTGACCCTTACTAGAACACCATTCTACAATATCCCTAAGTGAAACAGTGTTCTAGTAATGGAGTGTAGTGATGCCTGACCCTCGTAGTAATAAGCCGACACAGAGTTCTATTGATCCAGGAGCGCAAGCGAACCTGGTAGTGGGAATCGTTTTTCTCGCCTTTATGGGGCAAATGATTCTCAATCCGATCATCGCGCCACTGTCACGACAGATGGGATTGCGGGAATGGCATATTGGCGCCACTATCTCTTTGGCAGCGATTGTACTAGCGAGCTTGAGTGCTTATTGGGGGCGAGCTTCCCAACGTGTCGGCGCTAAAGGTGTACTCGCTGCCGGGCTTGTGATCGCGATCATCGCTTTGAGCGCCTTCGGTATTGTCTCCTACCTGGGGATGAACCAGGTAGTTGGCGGTGTCGGACTAGTTTTTGGTGTTGTGATCACTCGTGGTTTGCTCTATGGCGGAGGGATTTCAGCGATCGCCCCGACCGCGCAAGCCCACCTGGTCACGCATGCTGCCAGCGAGAACGGGCGGGTAAAAGCACTGGGCATGATTGGAGCGGCTCAAGGGATGGCCTCCATTGTTGGAGGTGTTACTGGAGGTGTGTTAGCCGCTGCTGGTGGCCTGCTCTTGCCCTTGGTGGTCATGCCCGTTGTGATGGTGATTGGTCTGGTTGTTCTCTTGGTGAGTTTCGCACCTCAAAGCCAAGGGCAACTTTTTGCAAAGCCTCAACGGATTCGCTTCACTGATCCGCGTGTAGCTCCCTGGCTAGCAACTGGTCTGGTGATGTTTCTTGTGTTTTCTTCTGTTGCTACGATTTTTGGATTCACTGTTCAAGACCGCTTCGCCCTGTCGGCAACTGCGACCGCAGGTATTTCCGCGATTTACCTGACCATCATGGGCGTGACCATGATCATTGCCCAAGCGGTGATTGCTCCAAAGACAGGGTGGGGAGCAGCGAAGCTTTTACGTACTGGTCTGACCATTACACTAGTTGCAACTGTGCTCATTTGGCCTACCTCCTCGCACGCTTTACTGGTTGTCGGGTGTATCGTGCTGGGGGGAGGTATGGGACTGGCGATGCCCGGGTACAACACTGGCCCAACCTTGAAGATGAGTGCAGATGAGCAAGGCGCAGTGGCTGGCATCATTAACGCTAATAATGGGTTGGCGTACGCGATTGCCCCGCTGGCTTCGACCGCCCTTTACGGGTGGAACCCGCTGGCACCCTTCGCCGTCTGTATCGCCTTGATTGCAGTGGTCGTCATCTACGCCCACACCGCACCCGCACTACGCCAATAACTATGAGCGTGCCTGAAGTAGCCGTTCCATCACGTTATCCGCAGGAGTCGGCCCCGAGTAGTCCACCAGCGAGTTGGCTTTGACCACATCGAAAATCTCGTACCAGAGCGTATTCGCCTGCTTGCTAAACGACTGAGACATGGCCACGAATGGGGACGCGATAGCCGCCCCCGTGGTCGGATGCTTACCCAACAGGCCAAAATCGGAGATTGCTTCTTCGCATTGAATGAACCGAGCAAAATTCTGCGCATAAGCCTCAATCAACCGTGGAGCTACGAGTTTTTCGCAGCCGCGCTCCTTGAGCCAGTTCCAGGTATCGCGGTAGATTACGTCAGCACCCAAAGGGTTACCATCACGCTGCACAGCCGCCAAATAAGCCGAAGGTTCTGGCATTACGCTACCTTCAAGATCCCCGCCCGCTTCCAGATCTGGTGGGTCGAGCGACGCGATGTGGAGGACGCGTGCGTCTTTGCCTTCGGTGATCTTCTCAAACGCAGGTGTGGGCTTCGCACCTGAGCCTGCTCTGCGTCCGCCGCGCAGTGTTCCGTCTTTCGCCATGAAATCTCGCCTCCTTCCAGGCGGTTAGCCCGGTGATGGAGGGCGTGAGGGGTCAATACCTCGTTTGATTCGGCGGTTTTGCGCACGGTTGGCCCCGCCCGCTGAGGAGCAGCCCAGCTGTAGAGATCCGCTCGCCCCCACCCCCTCGGCAAGCGCGCCACGTCGCCTCGTGCCGGGCCAGCGGCCTCGAGGTCGGCACAGGTGAGGGTCGGCAGGGAGGCCGCGGCAGGCGGGCACACAGCGCTTTTTAGTAGCTGTAGACCCGGGGGGGCTTGTCGCCACCGGTCGCCATCGAGCGCGGACTGGCGCGAGTGGCACGGCTTGCACAGACTGCGCAGGTTCGACTCGTCGTGGGTGCCGCCGTGGTCGAGCGGGATCACGTGGTGGACCTCAGCCACGGGCGTGTACCGGCCACGGGCCAGGCAGTCCTCGCACAACGGGTGGGCTTCGACGTAGGCCGCGCGGATCTTTCGCCACCGGTGGTCGTAGCGTCGGTTGATCTTCGGGTCGCGCTGGTAGGTCCGGTAGCGGGTGTCCTCGGCGCGGGCGTGCTCGGGGCAGAACCTCGTCTCGGTCAGCTCGGGGCAGCCGGGCTGGGAGCACGGGCGCTTGGGTTTGAAAGGCATCCGTCTCACCACCCTTGTCGTTCATGGCAACGACCCCCAGACGAACCGTGATGATTCGTCTGGGGGTCGGGACCTACTTTTCAACCACTTACAGCATGCGACAGGCACACCCTGAAAGTCATCCCCTCTTTGCGACACTCATGCGCGCCAATGCTTCAGTCTCTGCCGAACAAGAGACGCGCGAAGCGGGCAAGGGCGCGCTGCTTCTTGGCGAAGGCAGTCTTGCGTTCGACGTAGAAGTGTTCGGCGACTTTGACGGCGGCGTCCTCGGCGGAGAGGTCGTCGAGGAAGAATACCTCGAGGACCAGCCGGTCATCGTCGCTGAGGCTTTCCCAGGCCGGGTTGAACCAATCCATGTAGGCCTGCGCTTTTTGGTTGCGGGCTTTGAGCGCGTCGAGGTTGTCGAGGATCGAGCAGACTCTCGCTTCACCGGCGTGCGGGTTGTTGCCCCGTGGCAGGCCGTCGAATCGGGGTGAGCCGATTGAGGTCAGTGAGGCTTTGAGCTCGTTGGCGTACCCGTCGCCTTGCTGGAGAATGACAGCTTGGGTTGCGTAGTCCTGGAGAACGCCGATGGCGGCTTTGCGGTAGTCGAAGTAGTCCCAGATGGGGTGGTCGTTCATGAGTGTGCCTGCTTTCCCAGAGTGTCGGCGACCGCATTGATCAACGCAGCCTGTGTCATGTCTTTGTTGTCCAGCGCGGCCAGTACCGCCTCATCGAGGGTGTGGTTGGCGGCCAGGTGGGTGATCGTCACCGGCTGGTCTTGTCCCTGGCGGTAGAGCCTTGCGTTGGTCTGTTGGTAGAGCTCCAAGGACCAGGTCAAGGAGAACCAGACCAGGAGGTTGCCGCCTTGCTGGAGGTTGAGCCCGTGTCCGGCTGAGGCCGGGTGGATGAGCGCCAGCGGAATCTCGCGGGCGTTCCACGCTTTGATGTCGGTACTGGTTTTCAGCTCGCGGGCCCCAGGGAAGCGTTCGGTGATGCGCTCACGGTCGTGTTTGAACCAGTAGGCCACGAGCAGCGGCTGGCCGTTGGCCGCCTCCACGAGGTCTTCGAGCGCGTCGAGCTTGCGGTCGTGCACCACCACGGTGTTGCCGTCCTCGTCGTAGATCGCACCGGAGGCCAGCTGGAGCAGCTTGCCTGACAGTGCTGCGGCGTTCGCGGCATCGATGACCTGCCCGTCGAGGTCGAGCACCATCTCATCTCGCAACCGCTCGTAGGCTTTGCGCTCCTTCGGTTCGAGGTCGACGAGCGTCGTGGTGACCGTCAGCTCGGGCAGGCGCAGGTGGTCGGTGGTGCGCATCGACAAGGTGATGTCGCTGATCGCCTCGTAGATCTCGTCCTCGGCACCGGGTGCGGGCTTGTAGGTGAAGATCTGCTGGCCGTTTCGCCGATCGGGTACGAACCAGCGGTTGCGGTAGTGGGTGATGAACCTGCCGAGGCGCTGGCCCTCATCAAGGAGACGGAACTGCGCCCACAGGTCCATCAGCCCGTTGGCTGCTGGCGTGCCGGTCAGTCCCACGATCCGGGTGCGACGTGGCCGCACGGAGGCGAGTGCTTTGAACCGTTGCGCCCGGTGGTTCTTAAACGAGCTCAGCTCGTCGATGACGACCATGTCGAACGGCCAGGCTTTGCCGAGGTGGCGCACCAGCCAGGGCACGTTTTCGCGGTTGATGACGGTCACCATCGCCTCGGCTGCAAGCGCGTCCACCCGCTGGGCTTTCGACCCCACGGCCACGGCAATGGTGAGTCCTGCCAGGTGGTCCCATTTGGTGGCCTCGGCGGGCCAGGTATCGCGGGCGACTCGCAGGGGTGCGACGATGAGGACGCGGCGGGCTTGGAAGGAGTCCAGCAGCAGGTTCCAGATTGCCGTCAAGGTGATCACCGTCTTGCCTAGCCCCATCCCGAGCAGGATCGCGGCCTGCGGGTGGTCTTCAATGAAGGCGGTGGCCAGTTGTTGGTAGTCATGCGGCTCGTAGCGCATCAGCCACCTCCTTTGCGCCTTCGATGCTGTCGACGATGATCACGTCCATGCCGTGGTCTGTGAGCTGCTGGATGCGGCGGCGTTGGATGGGGCGTGGGAGGCGTCCGGGTGCTTTGAGTTCGACGAAGATGACGCGTCCGTGATGGATGCAGATGCGGTCTGGGACCCCTGCGGTGCCGGGGCTGGTGAATTTCCAGCACAGGCCACCGATCGCCTCAACGGCTTTTTTCAAGTGTTGTTCGATTGCTTGCTCGTTCATGGTTCATGTCCTCTCGTGTGAGAGGCCCATGACGACCTATGACGATGCGATATGGACTTTTCCTAAGGGCTATATTTTCTGCCCTATAGCAAACTCACATATGGGTCGTCATAGGTCGTCATAAGGCCCGTCTGGCTTAGTTGTCGAACTCGTTCTTCAAGGCCAAACCGTGGACGAACATGCCGTGCATCGTCTTTTTGCGAATGAAGCCGTGGTGTTCGACGGTGGCGTTGAAATCGACCATGGGACGCGCCCACCCGGAGGTCGACATCGCCCACGCCCGATAGGCCTGATACAAATCCCCGGCCCGTTCCGACAGCCCCGGGTCAAGGTCGCAGTTGGCGTCAAGGAACTGAGCGAACCAGTTGTTCTCTTCCCGATACGCCGCCGATGCCTCCACCACTCGGGCAGGAGCCTTGAGGTGGTAGTCCTCGGCGTGGATGAGGCGCGCGCCCTCCATAATCCAGGCCAGGATCGCCCCGCCTGCCTGCGTGTAGAGGTAGTCGGCATAGTTCTTGATGTCGGATGTGCCTTCGATCTTCGCCTCGAAGGGAATGACGATGAGCCTGCGCCAGATGCCCGCATCCATCGCACCCACCCTGGGCAGATGGTTCGTGTAGAGAATCAAGGTGTGCGACGGGGTGAAGGCAAACGGTGCCTTGTACTTCTTCTCCGCGTAGATCTGATCGGTGGAAGCCAGCTGCTTGACCACCGAGGTGGACATGCGCACGCCCTCTTCGGATTCGGCAGAGATGATGAGGCGTTTGCCTTTGGCCTCAGCCAGCTCCGGTTTGACGTTGCGCATCCCACCGATCGTGAGCACATCAGCACTCATGTTGCCTGCATACGTGCCTAAGACTCTGGCGATGGTGTTCCAGAACGTCGATTTGCCGTTGCGACCATCTCCGTAAGCGATGACGAGGGCTTCGACGAAGACTTGCCCGATCGCAGCAAGGCCGACGATGCGCTGCACGTAGGCGATGAGCTCGGCATCGCCTTGGAAGAACACCTCGAGGGCTTCCTGCCACAGGTGCGCGCCGTCGGTGCCCGGGTCGAGGCTGGTCTGCTTGGTCACCAGATCCGCCGGATCATGGTCGTGGCGCGACATGGTCCCGTGGCGCAGATCGTAGGTGCCTGATGGGGTGTTGAGCAGATACGGGTCGGCATCGAGCTGCTCAGGGGTGGTCAGCAGCATGGGGCGGGCTTCTTTCAGGCAGTTGGTGATCCCGCGTGATTCTCGGCGTTTGAGCGCGTAGGCCGCATAGGTTTTCGCGTCCTCGAACGCGGCGAACGCCTCCTGTTGGGCGGCGTTAAACATGGCCTGGGCTTTCGCCTTCGACATCGACGCCAACAACATGGCAGCCCCCGTGGCGGCGAGCTGGTCTTTGGCGTCTTCGAGCAGCTCGTGGGCCTCGGCCAGTTGGCGTTCGGTGAGCTCCTGGACGACGGCTTGGGCAGCGGGAGCGGATTCGTACCAGACACCGTCGTAATAGACGAGCCAGTCGGTGGCCTCCGAGTAGCGCAGCGAGTCCGGGTACGCCTTGGATAGGGCGTGGGCTTGGCCGACGTCGCTGTAATCGGCGGGGCGTACCGAATCCAGGCTCGCCTCAAAATCCTCTGGTGGCACATACCCGGGCTGGTTCTCGACCGTCTTGGCGAACCGGGTGGCCGACCGCCAGATCGACTCCACCTCCGCCTCGGGCAGCGGCGGGTTGCAGCGAGCAGCCTTGCGGTCAAACAAGTCGCGTGCCTCATCGGTCGTGCCGAGGCGAATCAGCAGCCTGCCAGCAAACCTCGACAAGGTCGCATTACGCGAACCCTCCTCGATCGCCTTGGTGCCCTCATCCCACTGGGCGAACACGTCCTCATCGACCGTGTCGGCAAGCCAGGTGTCGATGGTGCGCTCACCCTCGACCACGGTGATACTCGGATTAGTGTGGCCGTAGATGAAACGGCCAGCGTCGATCGCGTTAGGGTCGAAGAACTCGAACCGGGCGGCGAGCTGCTTCTTGAGCCCCGCGTAGGCCTCAGCATCAGTTACGGGGTCTATCGGGAAGTAGACGTGGAAGCGGGGTCTTGCCGACTGGGCTCCTTTCGCCCGCTGGTGGTTGCGGGAGGTGGCGGTCATCAACGCCACACCCTCCAGCCTCTTAATCAGCGATTCCGGGGTGACCCATTCGGCCTGCTCCTCGGTGTGGGAGTTGTCGACGTCCATGACCAGGCAGTTCGAGGTCACGAAACTGCCAGCCGACCGCCTGCCACCCACGTACTCGGCAACCACATGATCCAACCTGGCGACCGCCTCCAGGTCGGCTGCCGTGGTCACGGTGTGCGGGTTCGGGTAGTGTGCGTTGTTTTGCTGGCCCGCCACCTGCGCGGTGAACATCGTCATCGCCTTCATAGGGTGACCTCCTCAAAGTCAGCATCGAGATAGGTGATCGGCAGTTCGAGGTGGTGAGCCCATTCGATCTCGGCGCGCATCCCTGCCGAGACACGGGCCGTGTAGACCCAGATCGCCTCACACTTGCTCAGAAGAATTCGGTTGAAAAACATCGCCAACTCGCGCTCGCTCGCGTCGGTGTCGTCCATGAATTGCGGAAACAACAGGTGCGGCGCGAGCGGGATCTTGTGCCGTGACACCGCGTGAGCACACAACGCGCGAGCCAGCTCCACGTTGTTCTCGACGGCACCGGCGTACGGGGAGCAGATGTAGACCAAAGGCCGGTATCCGTACTCGGCGCGCTGGAGACTCTTCAGCGCCTTGTACGCGGTGGGATCTGGGTAGCCCTCCGTGTTGTGGGGCGAGAAACCCAGGTCGATGTTGACAGCAGTCGTCGTCATGCCGCACCGCCGTCCTGCTCGATGACCGGCAGCAGGCCGAACTGGTTCTTCAACAGGTCATAGACGAACAAGCGACCCTTCTGGGTCCAGTACATGTGCGTGCGGGTCTTACCCTCGTCGTACTCGTGGGTCTTGGACTGCGTGTAGCCCTGCTCGGCAAAGGGGGCGTAGAGGAACCAGCGGCCGGACTGCCTGAACTGCACCCCGGCGTCGTGCAGCAGCAAGTTCAGCTTCTTCGCCGACAAGCCATAGTCCTTGGCGATCTCGGTGATGGTCAGTAGCGAGTCCGACTGGAGCACGACATCGTAGTAGGAGACCTTCGGGGCGGCCTCAAGCAGGGCCTGCTCGGCTGCCAGCCGCTTGGCCCGCTCGGAGCGAAGCTGGACGATGGCGTGCTCGAGGAACTCGTCGTTGTCTAAGAGTTCGTCGATGGCGTAGACGCCATGGCGGCGGATCGTGGGGAGGACCTCGTTGACAACCCAGGCTTCGAAGTCCTGGGCTGCGGGGAGCTTGGAGGAGAAGATGAGCCGGTACAGGTCACCTTCGGTGATGAACCGGGCTTCTTGAGTGCGACCGAGCGCATCCGTGATGGGGTGGTGAAACGCCACCCCACGTCCATGCTGCTTGATGGCGTTAACTGGATCTTTGTACCCCAAGGCGGTGGCCACATCGCGGCCACAGAAATACACCTTGTCCTCATGCTCGACAGTTCGGATCGTTCCAAAGGCATCGTTGGTGAATACCTGAAGATCTCTCGTAGCCATGTCTGGCTCCTTCTAAGAGCCAGGATTGACGTGAATTCCAGCAAGCCACGGGTGCGGCCGCGTCGGGCTCTCACGCATACGCCCCTGAGCGCGCAAGAATCCGGACACCCGGGTCTTGCTGAAATACTCAGGCCACTCGCTCACATGAGAAGCTGGAGCGGTGATGCAGTCCGATTCTTTCTCCCAACGCTCGACTATCCGCAGTATTGCGAATGTCCTGGCAAGTACCGATTTGCCGGGCCTAAGCGGAAGCCAAATCGACGAGCTTCTCCTCGACATTGGTGCGCCACCGCGTGTTGCCGGGAGTAAGCGAGAAGGACTGTTTGGCGCGCTTACGGAAGGAATGTCCGCAGCGCAAGCAGGTCAACTCACTCGTGAGTTCATAACGACTGCGATGAGCCCGGCACGGCATACCACCGATCGTCAGCGTTGGAATGATTTGCGCCGCTTGCTCAACAAGGTGCTGGCGACCGAAGGATGGCATATCGACGATGCTGGCGAGTTGACCCAACTCGCTGAGGCGGCACGCACATTCGATGATATCGAGCGTCTTACCAGCTCTCTCGTGGAGGAACTTCAGCGGCGCGGTACCCACGAACGCCTAATGGAGTATTGCAGCCAAGAACTGATCGCGGAGTCTCTGTTCCACGCGATATCCGAGGCAGCCAAGTCGATCCCTGACCGCATCCGTATCCTTACTAGCTTGACCGACGATGGTCAGGAGTTGTTCGATATAGCTTTGGGAACAAACAATTCTGCCCCTAAGCTCGTGATTAATAGCTTTTCCACGGAGTCGGAAAAATCAGAGCACAAGGGTTTTAAGAACCTGCTTATAGGGATCCACGGGCACTATCGCAATCCCCGCGCTCACAAAACCCGACTAGGTAGTGAGGAAGGTAAACATGGCTTCCTCGATGCCTTCAGCTTGTTCTCCTATGTCCATCGTCGCCTCGATTCCGCCCAGCAATATCAGTCCTTCATGTAGAAATCACACACGTACCCGTCTGCCGCTAGCGGCAACCCCTGCGCCCAGTCGGGCGCGGTGGCCATCAGTTTGCAGATCTCGTCCACGGTGGCCGTGGCGGTCTCCACCACGATCTCGTCATGGACGTGCATGACGATCCTGTGCCCAGCGCGATCGACCTGGTGCATGCCGAACGTGAGCAGATCGCGGGCGACGGCTTGGACGATGTTCTCGGTGAGTTTCCCACCGTAGGTTTCTAACTGGCCCCATTTGCGCCCGGTGGTCACACCTTCGTGGGTGATGGATGTGCCGCCGAATCTGTTCTCACCCAGCTTGGGTTTTACGTAAGCGAGGCGACGCCCAGATGGTAGGCGGATGAACATGACCCCGGATTCGACGGTGAACGTCAGCGGGCCAACATGGGTGGGCAGACGCGTGGCGATCGTGTCGATGGCGGCGGCGTTGATGTCGGCCCACAGCTGCACCACGCTGGGGTTGGCGGCCCGCCACGCATCGACCAGCGGCTGGAGTTCGGATTCAACCAGCCCCATCCGCAGTGCCCCCATGGCTTTCAGAGCGCCGACGCCGCCTTGATAGCCACAGGCGAGCACAGCAATCTTTCCTTTCTGACGCAGCTCGGCGTTGGCTCCGTGCTTGTCGACGGGGACTCCGAACATGCGGCTCGCGGTCTCGCAGTACAGATCCTTCCCGTCACGGAAGGCCTGAAGCGTGGTGGTCTCGCCTGCGAGCCAGGCGATGACCCGCGCCTCGATCGCGGAGAAGTCGGCCACCACGAACCGGTGCCCGTCGGCGGGGACGAAAGCCGTGCGGATCAACTGCGAGAGTGTGTCGGGCACGGAGTCGTAGAGCAGCTCGACCGCATCAAAGTCTCCGGCCCGCACGAGGGCTCTGGCCTCGGCCAGGTCGGGTAGGTAGTTGCGGGGCAGGTTTTGGACTTGGACGAGGCGGCCAGCGAAACGTCCGGTGCGTCCAGCCCCGTAGAACTGGAGGAACCCGCGTCCGCGCCCATCACGACCTGCCACGTGCTGCATGGCCTCGTACTTCTTCACCGACGACTTCGCAAGCTCACCGCGCAGCAGGAGGACCTCACGCACCTGGCCGGTAGCGGTGTCGAGCGCGGCGGCGACTTCGTCTTTCGTCAGTGACTGCAGGGGCGTGCCGTGAGCGGCGAGCCACTCTTTCAGCTGGATCGGCGAGTTCGGGTTCTCCAGTCCAGTGAGTTCCTGGGCGCGGGCTAGCGTGGTGGCGCGGTGTTGCCGGTCGCACTGGACCGCGTTGTCCACGAGAACCTGGTCGAGCTGAATGCCGGTGTCGTTGACGTTCTGGTCGAGGGCGTAGGTGTCCCATTCGGACGCTGGGAGCGGGAAGTCGGCTAGCCGGTCGTGGATGGCGAGTTCGACCTCGACGTCGCGCCGGTTGTAGGAGATGAACTGCTCCCACCCGCCCGGGTCGGATGCAGGCGGGTTGCGCATCCCGCCCTGGTTGAGCACGCTCGGTGTCGCCGGGGGACAGAACTGGCGGATCAGTTTCTTACCTGCACTGTCTTTCCGTACCGGCAGGTCAAGGACGGTGGCGACCTGGTCCAGACTCATCGGCAGGCCGAGGTAGGCGGACCAGACCATGGTGCAGTGCCACTGGGCAGGGTCCAGGAACCTGCGGCCTTCCATGAGTTCTGGATGGTGTCTGGCCAGCCAGATTGAGAGGCAGATGCGCTCGAATGCCGCGTTGAACGCCCACTTCACTACGTGCGGGTCGACGAGTGCGGCCAGCACCTTTTCGGGGAACTGGTGTCCGTTGGCGAGATCGACGACCTCAACCGGGCCTCCGTCGGTCGAGTAGCCGAACAAGAGGAGCTCGAAGTCGTCGTGGTCGGCGTAGGGGTACACCCCAGTCTTCGCCAGGTTCACCGGCGAATAGGTCTCGAGGTCAATGAAGAGTTCACGCATGCGCGACAGCTCCTAGAAAACAATGGGTGCTGGGAGAAGACCACACCCCAGAAGTGGGCGTGGTGGTCCTCCCAGCACGGGTGAAGGGTTAGTGGTCGTGGTCAGCGCGGTACTTCTCGAGCTCGGCCTCGCTGTCAGCCATGAGCTTGTCGATGCGCTTGCGATCGCGGCGGATAGCCCGCCGTTCGGCAATCACAGAGGAGACCTTGATGACGATGAGACCGAGGACAGCGCCAACGAGCAGTGCCACAACTGTGGTGGTGTTTGCTGACAGCGCTGCCGAATAACACTCGTTCATGATGCTTCTCCGCTCTTCTAGTTGAGGAAGTCGTCCGAGGCTGCTGCGAAGCCTCCGAAGTCGGCCTCGGCGCTGATCCGGTTGCCGCCGAGCGGTTCACCATCACGCAGCTTCTGGATGTTGCCCAGCCCGCAGGCGATACCCCGGTTGCCGTTCGTGTTGAACGCGTAGAACGAGATGCTCACTCGCGCGTAGCAGCCCGAGTAGACCTCGCTGGCGTCCAAGATCGGCTGCAGAGAAGCATCCACGACCTGCGGCGGGGGGGGCGAGTTGGCGTTGACGAACATCGCGTTCGCATAGGCCTCGTCATCGCGCTCGATATCCCCATCACGCAGCGGGAGCTTCAAAGCAGCCTTGTTGGGCCGCTTGCCACCGAACTTGCCAATCCCGGCATCGATCGCCGCGTCAATGGCGCGTTCGATCTTGGCCAGGGTCTCGGTGTCGGACTTCGGGATGATCAGCGACACGGAGTACTTGGGCTTGCCGCCCTGGATGGACTTCGCCTCGAAAATGTTGGCGTAGGACAGGCGAACTTCGCCGGTGACCACACGGGTCGGATTCGTGGTTGCAGACATCTTGTCTTACCTTCTTTCTTGTTCGTTACTTGATTGCAGTGAATTCATCTGTTGCTGACTGGATTTCCAGTGCGGGTCTCTTGTCGGACTCGGGCACCAGCGTGGGCTTCCCGGCGGGTTTGACCACGAGGTCCCCAAGGAGAGTGGCGAAGCGCTTCTTGCCCAGCTGCTTCTCCAGCGCGGTGATCGTCTTGAGCTTGCGATCCCACACGTCGACACCGGCCGCCTCAGCTGTCTTGGCGACAGCGGCCTCGTCGGCGTACTTGCGAATCGAGCGTCCTTCGACGAGCTTGAAACCAGACCAGGTCTTGCCCTGGTTTACCGCCAGCGACAGCGCGTGCGCTTCCACATCGGCAGCCCACGCCTTCAGATCCGGAAGTTGGGCCAACACCTGTGCGATCTCCTCGTCGGTGAGCTCGGCTGGTGGGGCGAACTCATGCTGGGCAAGCGCAAGGTTCGCCTCAGCACGCGTCCGGCAGGTAGGTGAGAGTTTGCAGAACCGGCACCACTCACCCGGAGCGAACTCGCCATCACCGCTGGCAGCCAGCGCGGCACGAGGCTTCACCACCTGTTCCGCCCACGCCTCCAGCTCAAACACCGGGATCGTCCACGTCGAGACGTTCGAGCGCCTGGGCTGGAAGATCGTCACCGCCACCTCGGTGATGTCGTAAAGCGACCCGAACGCATTCAACGCTCCGAGCGCATACAACATGAGCTGCGGGTTGTGCTCGGCCTCGACCATGACACCCTGCCCGTACTTCAAATCGATGATCTGAAGCGTGGGCTCAGCGATAATCACGCAGTCGCCAGTGCCGAACCCACCCGGCACCACGTGGGAGAAGTCCAGGCGCTGCTCGATGAGCACCTGCGGATCAGCACACGCCCGCCGCACATCACGCACCCGCTCCTGGACGAAGGCCACGTAGTCATCCGTCAGGGCATCCATCTGCTCGTCATGCCAGCTCGAGACAGGCTTCGTGGTCGGAGCGTCATGCAGGGCGCGGCGCAGCTTCCACTCCGCAAGCGCATGCGCGGCGGTTCCCTGCTCGGCAGCCTGCGAGGTGGACTCCGGTAGCCCGGCCTCCAGCGTTGCCGACGGCGGGCAGGCCAACCAGCGGTGCGCGCCCGAGGCGCTGAGCAGTGCGTGCTGGTCAGGCATCAGCAATCGCTTCCGCTTGCTCCAGCAGCTGCCCGTACTTGGACGGGTCAACCTCGGAGAGCTTGTTTGCGCCAGCTGCCTGGATGAGCTCACGCACCTGCCTTGTGTGACCTGCCTGCGACAGGCGCGCCAACACCGTGCGGACCTGCTCCAACGTCACCTGCACAACCTCCGGGGCCGCTGCCGGGGCGGGCGACTGATGGTTGGCTTCGTACTCTTCGGCCGCAGCTTCCAGTGCTGGCTGGGCGAGCTGGGCTGCGGCGATCGGGCGAGCCCCCGCCATCCCGGGGTGGTCCTCGAACGATTCCCATGCGGCTTCTTCGACCGCTGAGGCCAGCATCGTGACTCCCTCCGCGATCCGGTTCAGCGCCGGGATGTAGCGGTTCGCTTCGGTGACGTTCACGCGGCATCACCACCGCTCCGGGTAACGCCGACGGCACGGGCCAGTGCCATGAGGTCGTCGTCTGGGCGGATGATTTCTACTGAGCGGACCTGGTTGCCCGGCACGAGTACGGTGAGCTGTTGGGGGTTGCCGAGCAGCTTGCGGGCGATCCTGCTTCGGATACTGACCTTGCGGGTAGAGACCGCAGCGTCAGGTTCGGGCTGGTCAGTCAACGTGACCTTGAGACGATGCTTCGACATCGTTTCCTCCTTGTGAATCAGATGAGCGTCGGTTTGTGCTGGCCTTCATGTGGGCCGGGCACTCATACGCCCCCGACGGGAGCCAGATCCGGACACTCCTGCTCGATGAATTCGCGAAGCTTCTTCAGAGCCCGTTTGACCGAGCGCCCGATGCTGTTCGCTCGCTTGGCCACGTCGGCTTCGTCAGCACCGGGCAGCTCCTCACGCGCGATCTGCACGAAGGAGAACCCCTCAAACACGTGCAGGCGGATATGCTCGGTTTGCTTGGCGCTCACCTGAGCCAGCAGCCAATCGACAACCAGCTCACTGTCGATCTGGTCTTCGTGAACCGAGACGTTCAGATACTGGGGTCCGTCATGGACCTCGACTTCCCAGTCGCTGTAGGACAGGTCGCCGCGGTTTCGAGCGTTCTCGGCGGCACGAAAACAGCGGTAGGCAGTGCGCAGATAGTCAACTTTCCACTCCGGCACGTATGTCGGGTCGTAGAGCAAGGCGAGCACCTCATCGGCGCTCAGGCCAAGTTCTTCGTCTCCAACGGGTGGGTCGACGAGCTCGACCCACGCATAGTTCTGGATGCCGTCCTTCGAGATGGTCGATGGCACGTAGATCTGGGTATAGACCTTGCCGCTGACCTTCTTGGTCCGGACGGAGTACGGCTCGCTGGTCCTTCTATTTGGTTGTGTTGTCAAGGGAATCCCTCCTGAGGAGGGAGACCCGCTTGAGTAAGCAAGCTCGGTGTCGACGGTTCAGAAGAGATGGGCAGAGAAACGAGAAGGCAGGTACCCGTAGGTCGGGTACCTGCCGCTTGCTTCTCTTACGCGTCTCCCTGGTGGTCGACGGCCTTGTGTGATCAGCACGCGGCACTTGTAGGTCACGGAACCGTCGTGGCCACTCAGGTCCCGCAGCCGTCTAGTTCACTCACAGAGCGTCCTAGACCCCTTCGAAGGACATCAGCGGTAGACTTAAGATCACGATCTCTAGGTACTCAGCAGACGCCTCCGGAAGTACTTCGAGACTAAAAATCGGGCGAGAAAATGTCCTTGCCCCTGTTTTGGTGCTGTTTTGGTCCTCTTTTCCCGAGGGAGGTTTTTGATGAGCCAGCTGTGCTTCGCGACCTTCGCGCGCGCCCTGCAAAAGGTGCTCATCCAGCCAGCAGCGAGTTACACCACTCCGACCAGGCAGGGAGCCAAGAAGCCGTCAACGGCGCGACCAAAGATGACCTCAACCGACGCCTACGTCGTGGAGGTGCTCTTGCGCTGGATTCAGGACTTCGCCCCTGTTGCAGACCAGGACGGATGGGACGTGTGGCGCACGCCCAAGACAGTGAGCGGGCTACTCAAGCAGGACATCCCGCTGCACACCGGCTTCGGGCCCGTTCTGAAGCAACCGGGACTACGTGGGGCTGCACGTGAAGCGTTCGGCAAGATCGCCCAAGATATTGCGCCCATGCGCGAGAGTGACTTCAAAGCCGAGCTGATCGAACTGATCAAAGATGATCCCGAAGTCAGTGCCGACGCAGCAGAAGACCTGCTGTACACCGCAGACCAGGATGACGTGTCTTTTTATGCCGACACGTTCCTATCTGCCATTTCGAGAACGAACAAGAAGCGAGCCAACAATGGCGTAACCGAAGCGGATGTCGTGCTTGCAGCCCGCAATGGAGACTTGTGTCCTGTCTGTCGCAAAGAGCGACTAGTCAAGACTGTCAAAGGCGAACGTCGACCATTCTTCGAGATTGTCTCTTTCACCATTGGCGAAGGCAGCGCTGAGACCGACCGGGAAGCGGTGTGTGTCAAGTGCGCCAAGCTCGTCCCCACCAATGACACGTTGCTTGAAGTGTCTGATGTCGTAAACAAGCTCCGAGACATTCGAAATCGTAGGATTGCTGCAACAGCACTTCAGGACACCGCGCTCGATTCGCAACTCCACCCAGCGATCGCCTCTGTCATCGAAACGCTTGGGGAACGCATCGTCACCGGAGTCATCCCGGAGCTAACTTTGGACGCGGTGCGAGTCGCTGAAAAGGTCAGGCCCGAGTATTTTGAGCTCGCCGAGCGGATCAAGATTCATGTCTTGCAGTGGTATCGCATCATCGAGCAAGAGTTCCGCTCTCTCGAGGGGGTCAGAGGTCGCAGCAGATTCGACGCGATCGCCGGGCAAGTCGCCGACTTTTACGACCAGGCGTCCCAGCACACTGACGACCAGCAGGCGATATTCGATCAAGTTGCTGATTGGATCCACACCAACTCCGACTCTGTGAACCTCAGCGCGTCGGTCATCGTGACGTGCTTCTTCGTTCAAAACTGTGAGGTGTTCGATGCGATTGCCTAGCAAGGTCACCCCCTACTCGCAGTCCACGCTGAGCCAGTTTCCACCGATCCTGACGCATCTGTCCGATCAGGATCTCAGTCCCGCTGCCTTATACAAGAAGGTCAAATCAAAGTTTGCCGACGTGGACGAGTTCGTCGACACGTTGGACTGTTTATTCGCACTCGGCCAGATCGAGCTGCTCTACCCGGAGGAGGTGCTCCACTATGTTGGTCGAGTTTGACAGTGACGCGTTCTTTCACGACGAACAACGCCCCGGCCCGCTGCGCTTAAAAGAAGGACTCAACACGGTTCTCGGCACGGAAAACACTGAAAACTCAATCGGAAAGTCCACCACGCTGCTGGCCATCGACTTCTGCTTCGGCGGTTCTGATTACATCGACAAAGCCAAGGATGTCGTCAAGAACATTGGGCATCACGAGATTCGCTTCGCGTTCCTTCTCGGAGGCGAGACGCACTACTTCCGGCGAGCCACTGACACCCCCAACGCGGTTATCTTGTGCGACAAGGAATACCGAGCACTGCGCACCATGACGCTTGAGGACTTCAAGGGCTTTGTCGGCACCCAGTATGGACTTCAAGATACTGGCATCAGTCTCCGTCAAGCAGTCAGCAACTTCTTCCGGATCTGGCAACGGAAGAACTCCGATGTCGACCACCCGCTTCTTGCGTACCCGCGAGACACCCAGGCTGACGGCGTCAAGCGTCTCCTGAAGCTGTTTGATGAGTACACCAAGCTTCAAGGCTTCATGGCTGCTAAGGAAGAGGCTGTTCGAGAGCTTGATCTGTTCAATGCCGCCGGGCGCTACTACGACTTCCCCCGAGCAAGGAACGTCACCGAGGTCAAAAACAACACCCAGCGAATCGAAGACCTCGAGACCGAACGCGACCAAGCAGGACTCCGCGCAGGATTGACTGCAAAGGATTACACCTCAGCTCAACAGGCAGCCATCAACGAGGTGCAGGCAGAACGCGAGCCCTTGCTGCGGCGCTTCAACCAGATCGGTCGACAGATCAACTCCATGCGACAGGCAAAGGGGATCTCATCTGAGGTCAGCCTGACCAAGAAGTTCGATTCCTTGCGCGAGTTCTTCCCAGGGGCAAATATCGAACACATCGAGAGCATCGAGCATTTCCACCGCAGTATCCGTCAGGTTCTGGACTCCGAATTCAAAGCAGAAACCAAGCAGTTGGAAGAAGAACGTGGGCGAATTCAGCAGCGTCTTGACCAACTCAGCGCCCGCCTCGAGGATCTCTCCGTCGCGCCCACGGCAACGCAGGCCGATATCCGTGCCTACAGTGAACTCGATCGCCAGATCAGATCACTGCGCAACGCCAACAAGGCTTTCCATGACGAGCAGCGACTCAGGGAAGCCAAGAAGCAAGCTTCCGAAGCGCTCGACGAAGCATCCGAATCGATCCTGAAGGACATCGAATACAAGCTCAACGGAGCGATGCAGCGCCTAGATGGGGAAATCACCCGCGAGGAACGAACCCCACCAAGCATCCAGATCCCAGCGATCGACAAATACTCCTACGAGATCGAGAACGACTCGGGAACGGGCTCTACCCAACGCGGCCTGATCTCATTCGATCTAGCAATGCTGGAAACCACGCTTCTCCCTGCAGTCGCACACGATTCGATGCTCGTCCAACCAATCGAAGACCAAGCCTTCGACGGAATCGCGCAGGTGTATGCACGTCAGAGAAAACAGGTTTTCCTCGCGATCGACAAAATCAGCCGCTACTCGGAGGAAACCCAACAGATCTTGACTAAGTCAGCATTCATCCATCTTGAACCCGGACGAGAGCTGTTTGGCCGGTCGTGGAGCAAACAGAAAAAGAGGAAGGCTAACGACAGTGAGTAAACGAATAGAGTTCGACCTCCAAGTCAAAGCCTCCTACAAGCCTCTGTGGAAGCTGCTGGTGGACAAGGAAAAGCTCAAGCAAGACCTGCGCGAGGAAGCCAAACTGTCGTCCACCACGATGGCTCGCCTCAACAACGGAGACAACGTCACCACCGACGTGCTCCTGCGGATCTGCCAGGTCCTCAACTGCCAGGTCGGCGACATAGTCGAAGTCATACCTGCAAATGAAAAGAAAGAAGAAGACGCATGAGTCAACTGGGGTCATTCATCTGGGGTACAGCCGACGTTCTGCGAGGGCCGTATAAGGCCAGCCAGTACGGCAACGTCATCTTGCCCATGACGATCCTGCGCCGTCTCGACTGCGTCCTGGCAGACCACCAGGCCACGATCGAACCGCTGGTGGAGCGCTTCAGCAACAACCCCGAACTGCTGGCCGCGCAGGTACAGCGGGCTACTGGACTGCCGTTCTACAACACCAGTCCATGGACTCTGCGGTCACTGCTGGGTGATCCAAAGGGACTCGAGGCGAACCTGAAGCAGTACGTCAACGGCTTCTCGGACAACATGGACGTTTTCGAACGCTTCAAGCTCGCCGACGAGATTGCCACCATGGCCGAGAAGAACATCCTTTACATCGTGGTAGAGCGCTTTTCCAACATCGATCTGCACCCCAAGACAGTAACGAACGCCCAGATGGGAGATCTCTACGAGTACCTCATCCGCACGTTCAATGAGTCTTCTAACGAGGCGCCGGGTGAGCACTTCACCCCGCGCGACGCTATCCGACTCCTCGTGGATCTTGTCTTTGCTGGTGACGATGAAGCGCTGAGCACCCCGGGCGCCATTCGGTCGATTTATGATCCCACTGTCGGCACAGGGGGGATGCTTTCCATCGCAGAAGAGCACCTGATCGGCAGCAGTGACAGTCCAGGTCTGAACCCACAAGCCCAGCTTCGGCTTTACGGACAAGAATGGAATGATCACTCCTATGCGGTGTGCAAGTCCGACCTGTTGATTAAAGGCTATGACTCCAGCAACATCCAGCTCGGCGACACACTCGCCGACGATAAATTCGCTGGACAGACCTTCGACTATTGCATGTCGAACCCACCGTACGGCGATGACTGGAAAGCCAGCCAATCGGCCGTCATGAAGGACCTGAAAGAGCTTGGTAGCTCTTCTCGCTTCTACGCTGGTGGCGATAAACCCAAGCAAAATGTCCCCCGCCGTCAACGACGGGCAGATGCTTTTCCTTCAACACGTGGTGAGCAAACTGCGCCCTAAAGTCAAGGGCGGTGGCCGGGGCGGCATCGTCATGAACGGCTCACCGCTGTTCAATGGTGCTGCGGAGTCAGGGCCGTCAAACATCCGTAGATGGCTACTCGAGCATGACCTGGTGGACGCCCTTGTGGCACTGCCAACCGACATGTTCTACAACACCGGCATCGCCACCTACATCTGGATCGTCGATAACAACAAGCCCGAAGAACGCCAAGGCAGAGTGCAGCTCATCGACGGAACCGAGTTCTATGCCAAGATGCGCAAGAAGCTTGGCGACAAGGGTCGTGAACTCACCGAAGCTAACCGGGCAACGATCGTGCGCCTGTATGCCGACTACGTGGAGACAGAGCACTGCAAGATCGTCCCCATCGACGAGTTCGCATACTGGCAGATCACCGTCGAACGCCCCCAACGCGACAGCGAAGGCGAGATCGTAACGAACGCTCGGGGCAAGAAGCAGCCCGACGCGAGCCTGCGCGACACCGAACGCGTCCCGTTCACCTACAACGGCAACAGCCGCGCCGACGAAGGACGCAACGAAACCATCAAGGCCTACTTTGAGGCCGAAGTGCAGCCCTACGTGCCCGACGCCTGGATCGACGAGAAGAAAACCAAGATCGGCTACGAGATCCCCTTCACCCGCCACTTCTACCGCTACCAGCCACCCCGCCCACTCGAAGAGATCGACACCGAACTCCACCAAGTCACCCAAGAAATCCTGGCGCTACTTAGCGAGGTGACGGACTGATGCTCAAATTCAGAGGTGGTCTCCTCCCAGCATGGTTTGGCGCGGTACCCCCGGCAACGCCCAACAGATCCTGCCGATCGGATACCTATTCGATAAGTACCGGCAGATTCCAGGTGCAGGTAAGGCAGATTCATATCAACGCCTTTCTCTAACAATGAACGGTGTGCTGCCGAGATCACGAGAAGCGACCGACGGCCTCCAGCCAGAATCTTTTGACTCGTATCAGTTGTTGAAGCCTGGCCATCTCGTATTCAAGCTGATTGACCTGCAGAACGTCTCAACAAGCCGAGTCGGTTTGTCAGAAGACGAAGGCCTCGTAAGTCCTGCATATATCGTGGTTCAGCCGTCCAAGGAGGTCTTGCCACGCTACGCATACTGGTACTTCATGGATCTCTACTTTCGACAGGTCTTCAATAACCTGGGTGAAGACGGGGTCCGAGCATCTCTCGGATGGGAAAGCCTGAAGGAATTGCCGTTCCCACTACGTTCAATTGAACAGCAGGAGCGGATCGTCCAGTATCTCGATGTGGAGACGGCGAAGATTGACAACCTCATCACTAAACAGCGTGAGCTTCTCAAACTGCTCGATCTTCGTAACGAGGCACGCTGGCATGAGGCGTTCACGGGGTTCACACCCTTGAAAACGCTTCCGTTGAAGCGGTTACTTGTCAAGCAATATCGACCGGTGGTTGAAGGGGCTGGCGTCGTCACTGCTTTTCGTGATGGCGAGGTAACACTGCGCTCAAACCGTCGGGAAGAAGGGTTCACTTTCTCAGAGACAGAAGCTGGGTATCAAGGAGTAGTTGCGGGCGACCTGGTGTTCCACGGCCTGGACGGCTTCGCGGGTGCCGTCGGTATCTCTGATAGCAACGGCCAGTCGACACCCGTTTATCACGTCTGTCGGCTCCGTAATGATGATGACAATCTTCGTTTTATTGCTTACTTGCTCCGATATCTGGGTAATAGCGGGTTCTTGGCTACCCAAGCACCAAGCGTTCGTCAACGTGCTGTTGACTTCAGGAATTGGCAGACTTTTGGTCGGATTCCCCTTTCTCTGCCTCAAGGGAAAGTGCAGCAAAGGATTGTGTCTGAGCTAGATGAGAGCGCTAAAGCGCTTGCCGACGCTAGGGCAACAATTGAGCGTGCTTTGGGGCTCTTGCAGGAGCGTCGTTCGGCGTTGATCACTGCTGCGGTGACTGGCCAGATTGAGGTGTAAGGAGGACGTAATGGGTGTTCAGCACGAGAAGAGTTTCGAGACCGAGATTTGCGAGTACCTCGGCTCGCATGGCTGGCTGTACGAAGAGGATTTCACCGGCTATGACCAGGAGCATGCGCTGATTCCGGAGGACGTGATTGCTTGGCTTCAGGTGACGCAGCCTGAGCAGTGGGCGCGGGTCATGCCGGATAACGGCTCGCCGGTGGAGACTGCTCTTGCAAAGCGGTTGTTGGTGGATCGGCTCGTCAAGGAGCTCGACCAGCCGCTTGAGCATGGCGGCGGTCTGCTGGCCGTGCTGCGTGGCGGGTTCAGGAAGACCCCAGCGAAGTTCTTCATGTGTGCGTTCAAGCCTGCGACCTCGATGAACCCCGAAGCTGAGCAGCACTACCAGGCAAACCGACTCCGGGTGGTACGGCAGGTACATCACTCGGCAAAGCGCCCGCAGGATTCGATCGACCTGGTGTTCTTCGTCAACGGTCTACCGGTGGCGACCGCCGAGCTCAAGACCGACAACACACAGTCGATTGATGACGCGGTGCATCAATACCGTCGAGACCGTCAACCTCAAGGTGAACCGTTGCTGAAGTTCGGCTCCCGTGCTCTGGTGCATTTTGCGGTCTCTACTGACGAGATCCGGATGACCACGAAGCTAGATGGTGCGAACACGGTGTTCTTGCCGTTTAACCTCGGCAATGACGGCGGTGCCGGTAATCCGGTCAACCCGAATGGCGCTGCCACTTCGTACCTGTGGGAGCGGGTGCTGCAGCGTGATAACTGGCTGCAGATTCTGGAACGATTTGTGAACCTGCAGATCACTGAGAAGGTCGATCCAATCACTGGTGTTCGCTCGCGTAGTAGGCAGATCATCTTCCCGCGCTTCCACCAGTGGGAGGCCGTCACTAGCTTGCTCGAGACCACGAGCGCTGAGGGGCCGGGTAGTAAGTACCTGATCCAGCACTCTGCAGGATCAGGAAAAACGAACTCGATCGCGTGGCTTGCTCACGGGCTCGCGAACCTCCACAACGCCGATAATTCGAAGACCTTTGATTCGGTGATCGTCGTGACTGATCGTACCGTGCTCGATGACCAGCTTCAGAAGGCAATCAAGGCAATTGAGGGCACGAAGGGTGTAGTCGGAACGATTAACGCTGACGAGGTTCGTAAAGCGTCAGCGACCTCAAAATCGGACCTGTTAGCCAAGGAACTGAGTAGCGGCAAGCTCATCATCATCGTCACGTTGCAGACTTTCCCGTTCGTGCTTGAGGCGCTTGCGCAGCAAGGTGGGCTCGCGGATCGCAAGTTTGCGGTAATCGCGGACGAGGCGCACTCATCTCAGACCGGCACAAGTGCTCAGAAGCTGCGACAGGTCCTTTCACAAGCAGAGGTCGAAGCCCTCGAGGACGGTGGCGAAGTAAGCGTCGAGGACGTGCTTGCCGCTGAGATGGCAGCGCGGGCGACAGCCAAGAACATCTCGTTCTATGCGTTTACTGCTACGCCGAAGGGCAAGACGCTGGAGATGTTCGGTCGTCCTGGTGCGGATGGTTTGCCACAGCCTTTCCACGTGTACACGATGCAGCAGGCCATCGAGGAGGGCTTTATCCTTGATGTGCTGCGCAACTACACAACGTACAACACGGCTTTCCAGCTCGCCCAGAAAGCCGGTGGGGCGGTTGGAACTGACGAGCTCGTCGATGAGGGCACCGCGAAAAAGGGCCTGATGCGGTGGGTGAGTCTGCATCCGACAAACATTGCTCAGAAGGTTCAGATCATCGTCGAGCATTTCCGCGAGAATGTTGCTGAGCTCCTCGATGGGCACGCTAAGGCGATGGTGGTGACCTCGAGCCGAGCCGCTGCGCTGAAGTACAAGATGGCAATCGACGCCTACGTTGAGAAAAACAACTATCCGTTGGGAACCCTGGTGGCGTTCTCTGGAAGCTTGACCGCTGAGCAGATTGATGATGTTGTGCCTGGCGTGCAGGAGCCGTATACAGAAACGAACATGAACCCTGGCCTGCGTGGTCGAGGGATTCCACAGGCGTTCGCGGGTGATCAGTTCCAGGTTTTGATTGTTGCCAACAAGTACCAGACGGGCTTTGATCAGCCGTTGCTTTGCGCGATGTACGTGGACAAACGCCTTGACGGGATCGAAGCTGTCCAGACGCTTTCCCGTCTGAACCGTACCCTGCCGTCCAAGGGTAAAGACACTACGTACATTCTTGACTTCGTCAACGACACGGACACGATCCTCGATGCATTCCTGCCGTACTACCGCACTGCCGAAATCATTGAAACTACCGATCCAGATCTCGTGCATGACCTTGCGCGGAAGCTTGAAGTTGCCGGGATCTATACGAAGGATGACGTGGATGCCTTCGCGCAGGCATTCATCATCGAGAAGAAGCACGGTAAGCACACTGCATCGCTGAAGCAAGCCGCTGACCGGTTCAATGACCGCTACGTGGCTGCCTTGGCCGACAACGCAAAGGCCGAGATCGACGAGCTTGACCTCTTTCGCAAGGACGTCGGCTCATTCGTGCGTCTCTACGATTTCCTGTCCCAAATCGTCGACTATCAGGACACCGACCTCGAGAAGCTCGCCCTGTTCCTCCGGCTACTGCAACCGCGACTTACGGGTCGCAAGACTCCAGAAGAGCTGGATTTTAACAACATCGAGCTCACCCACATCAAGCAGACGCGTAAGAGCGAAGGAGCTATTGCACTCGGAGGTGACGGCGAGAAGCTCAAACCGATGGGTGTCGGTGGTGGACGTTCGCGCGACCCGCACCTGGTTGCCTGGGAAGAAATCCTGAACAATATCAATGCCCTTTTTGAGGACGAGGATTTTGATCCTGGTTCAGTGGAGTCCTGGGTACAGGGCGTCGTCACGATTCTCGTTCAAAATGAAGAGATTAAGGATCAGGTCAACGCGAACACCAAGGAGCAGTTTCGCGAGTCGCAGACGATCGAAACTGCCGTCACGAACGCGGTGCTCGATCACCAGGACTCACAGCAAAACATCATGGAAAAGTTCTTCGACAGCGCTCATCGCAAGGGCCAGATCATCAAAGAGATCTCCGACCTTGTTTACTGGGAACTCCGCCACGAGGCTGAAAAGAGTACACAACCTCAAGACGACGCAGAGGACGACATCAACCAGGAGTAACAATTACTGCGCGCGAAATCCCGACTGGTTCACCCCTCTACGGACGCCAGCCGGGGTAGCGGCGTGCCGAACACTTAGCGATTCAGCAAGCTAACCTCCAAACGGCAGCACTGGGACGAATTCCCAGGTCATAGCCGGTAATGACGCTATCCGATGGCACCGCTCCGCACTGGGGTCTTGTATCCAACGTGACCAGTTGTGCGATCCGGCCTGTGGCTCAGGAAATTTCCTTGTTATCGCATATAAAGAACTACGCCGGCTGGAGCACTCAATCCTCGAGCGACTGGCTTTACTAGATCAAAGGCACAGCGTGCTTTGGTCCGACTCGCGCATCAGCATTGAGAACTTTTACGGTATTGAAATCGATGATTTCGCTGTCGAGATCGCAGTCTTGTCAATGTGGATTGCTAAACATCAAATGAATACGGAGTTTAAAGATAAATTTGGTACCGAAATTCCGCTCATTCCTCTGAGGGAGACGGGGCGCATTCAGGCTGGAAACGCAACACGTCTTGATTGGAAACAAGTTTGCCCAAATGGCGGAAACGAGGAACTCTATCTTATTGGAAACCCGCCCTACGGAGGTTCTCGGAAGGTAAGTACAGAACAAAAGTCGGATTTCCCGTATGTCTTTGGTGATCGACCTTTTTCAAAAAACCTTGACTACATTTCGCTTTGGTTTATCAAAGGGGCAGGTTACATTGCTGGTACTCTTGCAGAGCTGTCTTTCGTAGCCACAAATTCCGTTGTTCAAGGTGAACACGTCGGATTGATGTTCCCGATGATATTTGATAAAGGCGTTGAAATTAGCTATGCATATACTTCGTTTAAGTGGGAAAATAATGCAAAACATAACGCGGGTGTGACTGTTGTTGTCATTGGAATGAGGGCTGTTTCAGAAAAGAAGAAATATCTATTTAGCGGTAACGCTCGAATTGAGGTGTCCTCGATTAATGGTTATTTGGCCGATGCAGAGAATGTGTTTGTATACCGACGCACATCGCCGCTTTCTTCTCAGCTCCCGCAAATGGCGTTTGGTTCTGTGCCGCGCGACGGTAAGCATCTTCAATTGTCCGTTTTTGATTCAGAACAACTGTTAACTGAGAACGTTAATGCCAAGAAATTTGTGAAGAAATACTTGGGGTCATCAGAGTTTATCAACGGGAACGATAGATTTTGTCTTTGGATAGATGATAGTGATGTAGCTGAAGCGCGAAGCGTTGAGTTCATCCAGAAACGCCTCGAGCAAGTAGCAGCGGAACGAAAGCGAAGTACTTCTAAGGTTGCTAACGAATTTGCTGACCTGCCGCATCGATTTTGGCACCGTGCTTATAAGCCCACTGATTCGATTATCGTGCCTAGGGTCTCTTCAGAACGTCGCGAATACATCCCAATCGGATATCTTGGGCCAGATACGGTGGTTTCAGACGCGGCATTTGCCGTTTACGATGCAGAGCCCTGGTTGTTTGCGCTCCTCACATCGAAGATGCACATGGTCTGGGTCCGGGCCGTTGGCGGCAAGATGAAGACTGACTACCGATATTCCAATACGATCGTGTACAACAACTTTCCTGTTCCAGAGTTATCGGCCCAAGCGAAGAATGAGCTTTCGCAGCGCGCACTTCGAGTGCTTGATGTTCGTGAGTATCACAGTGAATTCACGCTTGCCGAACTTTATGACCCGGATAAAATGCCGGATAATTTGCGGCAAGCGCATGCTGAGGTAGACGCTGCTGTCGATAAGCTTTTTTCCGCTCGCCCGTTCGAGAGCGATGAGGCTCGACTGTCCGTGCTCTTTGCTATGTATAAAGAGGCAATTGAAGCGGAAGAAGCTGCGGGAGCGAAAGGTAAGCGGAAGAAATGAGCGCGAAGAGCTTTAGTCAGGCGGTAGAAAACGTTGTCACCGTTGAATATGCGCAGTCGGGTACGTCAGTTAACACTGAT
The DNA here is from genome assembly GCF_001815175.1 of Corynebacterium sp. HMSC034H07. Taxonomy (NCBI): domain Bacteria; kingdom Bacillati; phylum Actinomycetota; class Actinomycetes; order Mycobacteriales; family Corynebacteriaceae; genus Corynebacterium; species Corynebacterium sp. HMSC034H07. The sequence goes on along the minus strand of NZ_KV819485.1, from coordinate 3,403 downwards.
GGAATGGGCATGCGCGAGATGCAGCGTCGTGTCTTTGAAGAGCGCGCAGCTCAGTATTTGCTGATTAAGGCGCCGCCGGCATCGGGAAAGTCGCGCGCGTTGATGTTTGTGTCTTTGGACAAACTGTTCAATCAGGGACGTAAGAAGGTAATCGTTGCCGTGCCAGAGCGCTCTATTGGCGCGTCGTTCGCTAGTACACAGCTGATGGCGAACGGGTTCTTCGCGGATTGGGAAGTCAAGGATTCCAATAATCTCTGCACACCTGGAGCCTCGGCGAGCAAGGTCGATGCATTTATCAAGTTCTTGCATGGACCTGATCCGATTCTGGTGTGTACGCATGCGACGCTGCGCTTTGCGTTTGAGAAATTGGCTCCGGAAGACTTCAACGGGGCAGTTCTCGCAATCGATGAGTTTCACCATGTCTCTGCGGATACGGAATCAAACCGATTGGCTGCGCTTTTACATGACGTGATGAGAGGCTCGGATGCCCATATTGTGGCGATGACGGGTTCCTACTTCCGTGGCGATACCATGCCGGTGCTTGCTCCTGAGGACGAAGCTAAATTCACTCCGGTGACGTTTACGTATTATGACCAGCTCAACGGCTATACGTATCTGAAGTCGCTTGGCATTGGACACCATTTCTACCAGGGCCGCTATACCGATGCGTTGGATGAAGTCCTTGATCTTGATCGGAAGACGATTCTTCACATCCCTAACGTGAATTCGGGTGAGTCCACCAAGGACAAGATTGAAGAAGTCAACACCGTCATCGACATCATTGGAGATGTTGAGTCAGTCGATGCGGAATCAGGCATTATCAACGTTTGCCGTCGCGATACCGGTGAGATCCTGCGCGTCGCCGATTTGGTTGATGATTCCAACCCGAAACGTCGTGCCGAGACGCTGTTGTATCTGACTGACGTGGCGGCAAAGCAGCGCGATGGAGTAGACATCATCATTGCCCTTGGCATGGCGAAGGAAGGCTTTGACTGGCCTTACGCGGAGCACGCCTTGACTGTTGGCTACCGAGCATCGTTGACGGAAATAATCCAGATCATTGGGCGCGTGACCCGTGATGTGGAAGGGAAAGCCCACGCTCAGTTTACGAACCTTATCGCTGAGCCCGACGCAGGTCAGGACGAAGTCACTGTTTCGGTGAACAATATTCTGAAGGCAATTACTGCCTCGTTGCTTATGGAACAGGTACTGGCACCCAACTTTGATTTCAAGAAGAAGAAGGACCGAGACGACAAATCTACTGCGGGTAAGATTAAGGTGTTTGGCTTCCAAGAACCATCCACTGAGAGAGTGAAGCAGATCGTCGAGGCGGATCTCAATGATCTGAAAGCTACGATTCTTCAGGACGATACGTTTGCACGCGCAGCGATCGGCGGGTCAGAACCAGAGACAGCGAACAAAATCCTTATCCCGAAAATCATCCGAGAGAAATACCCGGATCTGAACGATACCGAGGTAGAGGAAGTTCGACAGCGGATTGTCGTCGATTCTGTTGTGAAGACTGGCCGCGTTCGCGAAGTCGGCGACAAGCGGTTCATCGAGCTCGCTAATCGTTTCGTGAATATTGATGAGCTGAGCATTAATCTGATTGACTCGATTAACCCCTTCCAGCGGGCATTTGAAGTGCTCTCGAAGTCGGTTACGCCGTCGGTGCTTAAACTGATTTCCGACAGCATTGACCTGACACGTATTGCACTGACGCCGAATGAAGCGATGAAGCTCTTCCCCACGATTCAAGATTGGGCGAAGGTTAATGGACGTAGGCCGGACCGTCGTTCCAAGGACGCTACGGAAAGGCTTTATGGTGACGCATTGATGGTGCTACAGCAGCTGAAGCGCGAGCAAAAGAGAAAGGAGCTAGCCGGAGATGAATGATGACTTCGACGCAGCAGCTTTTGCGGAGCTTCTCGCTAGTGATACCGGCGGTTTGCTTGATGCGCCAGCGAAGCCAAAGCCGGTTACTTCGAGCGATAGGCTGGAACGCAGCTTTTTAGAGATTGTGGAGTTCTATCGCGAACACCAACGTGTGCCGTCCTCAGAGACTCTGGATATTGCAGAGCGCAAGCTGGGAGCACGACTCGATGGTTTTCGTGCGGCTCCGGAACGAGCTGCTGCGGTTGCTCACCTCGATGAGTTTGAGCTACTCGCGAAGCCAGAGATTGATTCTTACGAGGATCTTTTGGCGAATGATGACCTTGATCTTCTTGACGATGAAAGCGATATTTTTGATACTTCATCGCTGCCTGTAATCGCTGAGCGCCGGAGTGCTAAAGAAGTTTCTCGTCGTGTTAAGGCAAAGAACTTCGAAGAGTTTGAGCCGCTCTTCAAGCAGATGCATGCGGATCTGGCATCTGGTGAATTCGTCATTAGGTACTTCGCTGGCGAGGACACGATCAAGGAAGGCCAATTCTTCATTCTGGCTGGCGTGATGCTCTTCGTTGCAGAAGTTGGTGAGGACGAAATCGTGGCCAGCGGAAGCACAACAAAGAAGAAGCAGCGTCTCCGCGTCATTTTTGAAAACGGTACCGAAGGATCCATGTATAGACAGTCGTTGTCTATTCGCTTCTATTTGCAGGACGGACGCTCGATTGTACGTTCAGGATTTGATGCTTCAGAAATCGGGGACGCCGACGTTGAGAGCGGACATGTGTACGTGCTGCGCTCACTCAGCGAAGACCCGCAGATTTCTTCGATTGAGAACCTGTACAAGATTGGGTTCTCTCGCAATCCGGTGAAGAAGCGGATCGCGAATGCGGAGAAAGAGCCGACATTTTTGATGGCGCCAGTTCATATCGAGGAGGATTACCGCGTCTATAATTTGCGTCCCTCTTCACTGGAGAGTTTGCTACATCGGGTGTTTGGCAGCGTTCGATTGAATGTTTCACAGGTAGGCATTGACGGGCGTATGTACAACCCACACGAGTGGTTTGTGGCTCCGCTGCCGGTTATCAACCAGGCGATCAAGATGATTTTGACCGGTGACATTGTCAACGTTGTTTATGACCCCGCGCAAGAACAGCTAGTACCTCGCGAAGATTGAGGTCGGCATATTTTTAAAATGTAGCGAGGGACGGCTTAACTAAGGGAGTCGAAGCTTGAACAGGTAGTCAATAGTTCGGCACGACTCTTGACTTGTAGGTGGATCGAAAGTCAAAAATCTGGTTTTGAAGGAGATTGGTTCTTGCAACAGGATGATTTCTTTGAATGGATTGACGTGTTCGATGGCTTGGTAGAAAGGCAAGTACAACGAATTAATCGGAAGTTGCTTGAGGAAGTTAGAAACGGGACTTCCAGCCGAGCTGACTTGGAAGTCGTCGTTCCCCTAACTCAAATTGTCCGAGATGAATTTACAGGCTCTTCCGGTTTTGGGGTGCGTAGCGGG
>NZ_KV819484.1:0-570 GCF_001815175.1 Corynebacterium sp. HMSC034H07 | reverse complement strand
GTGACGGTACCTGTATAAGAAGCACCGGCTAACTACGTGCCAGCAGCCGCGGTAATACGTAGGGTGCGAGCGTTGTCCGGAATTACTGGGCGTAAAGAGCTCGTAGGTGGTTTGTCGCGTCGTCTGTGAAATTCCGGGGCTTAACTTCGGGCGTGCAGGCGATACGGGCATAACTTGAGTGCTGTAGGGGAGACTGGAATTCCTGGTGTAGCGGTGAAATGCGCAGATATCAGGAGGAACACCGATGGCGAAGGCAGGTCTCTGGGCAGTTACTGACGCTGAGGAGCGAAAGCATGGGTAGCAAACAGGATTAGATACCCTGGTAGTCCATGCCGTAAACGGTGGGCGCTAGGTGTAGGGGGCTTCCACGTCTTCTGTGCCGTAGCTAACGCATTAAGCGCCCCGCCTGGGGAGTACGGCCGCAAGGCTAAAACTCAAAGGAATTGACGGGGGCCCGCACAAGCGGCGGAGCATGTGGATTAATTCGATGCAACGCGAAGAACCTTACCTGGGCTTGACATACACTAGATTGCTGCAGAGATGTAGTGTCCCTTGTGGCTGGTGTACAGG
>NZ_KV819483.1:0-39501 GCF_001815175.1 Corynebacterium sp. HMSC034H07 | reverse complement strand
TGTCTACCAAACAGGGGTCAGGTCCTATCGCGGACAAAGCCACCTACCACAGGTCATCGACGCCATGTTTAATACAGACCAGCTCGAAGCGGAGTCCAAGCGCCTAGACGAGAAAATCCGCGCTCTTGCCAGCGAGATTGAATCATTGGTTGCAGAAAATCAGCGGGTAGCGCAAGACCAGGACCAATACCTCGCCCGCTACACCCAGCTAGAAGCGCGATACCAGAAAACCCTGGGCCGCAAACAAGCCATCGAGGCCGAGATTGCTGCCAAGAGTGCCAAGGCCACTGCGATCAAAACCGCCTACACCCAGTTGGCCGACAAGCCCATCCAGCATTTTCAACCATCCCAGTGGACAGCGCTTATCGACCATGCCGTTATCGGAGCCAACGAGATCCAGTTCGTCTTCAGAATCGGCACTGAAATCACCGTGCCTATTGCTAGCAGGCTGCCAGTTTCTTCCACTTCCTGATTTTGGTGCGAAACGTCGTAAATGGCGCGACGGTGTTGATATGCACCCATTTCCACACCGGCCACGCCGACGGGGTGGAAGAAGCCCACGCACGCTGACCCGAACTAAACAATTCTGATTCGGTTAGACCGCCCACCATTTTGACTATCTCACCAAGCAGGATCTTGAACCTGTCGATCAAATCCTCAGTAGATACCTGCTCCCAGCGTTGGTAGAACGATTCATACAATCCGCCCAGTTGATTCCACTTAAAACCAGGTGCCGGAGTCACCACGTCAAGACCGGCTTGTTCGTCACGTTCCCAGCCGAGCAGTAATTCCATCCAGCCAAGCTGGTAGGCGATCATCTGCCGGGGCGTGCGGTCAACACCGTCAACCAGCCGGTCCCAACCATCGCCAGGAACGCCTACGAACTCGCCGATAAAAAGTTCGCCACGCTTAGTAATCTCTGCGGCTAGTTCATCGCCGGACGCATACGATCTCACCACACACCTCCTCGTGAAACGGCCTTAGGTTTAACGCTTCGTTAGCGCGTTAAACCCTGAATACGCATTTTACTAGGGCAAACAAGATACCCGCTAACGCAAAACCCAAACCCGCTAACGCAAGCGATTTTTCACACCCCCCTAAGCGATACTCGCTAACGCAAAAGGGTACTTATCAAATCCGACGTCTAAGTGGAGCCGCCTGCGAGAATCGAACTCGCGACCTTCTCATTACGAGTGAGATGCTCTACCGACTGAGCTAAGGCGGCACGATGCAGTGTGTATATGCACCGCCTGAGAGTTTAGCCTAGGCCTGGGCTGATAAAGAAATCGGGCTATCACCTGTAGTGTGCACGCAGCACACGTGCTGGTTAGCGCGCGCCACAGGCCAGGCGCAGGCGGCCCACCATGCCGTCGAAAGCCACCTGCGGGGTGACGTTCTGCGGCAGCTGCTCGCGGCAGGTGCGGATAGCGGACTGGGCGGCCAGCAAGCCGTCTTCGCTCACGCGCTGGGCAAGTTCGCCCGCCAGGCCCGCGAAGTCCGGGTGGGTCATCTCCACCTCAGCGCCGACTTTCAGCATGAGTGCATCGCGGTAAATACCGGCGAGATCCACGAGGGCGATGTCGAGGCCATCGGAGATGCGTCGTTTAGCGCGCTTCTTGTGAAGCTCCTCCATGTCCTTCAGGGCACTGCGGGCGTCGCGTTGCGCCTTGGTCGCGCCCTTGCCCTTGGCGCCGACGCCGAAGGATTGCTCAATCTTGGAGCGCTCCGCCTCTTCCGCCGCCGCGTGGGAGTCCTTGGCTTCCTTCTCAATGAACTTCAGCAGCGCTGTGACGGACTGAAAGGCCTGGGAGCCGTGGAAGACATCCTCGGCCAGGTTGATGGCCATGGCGCGGCGCTTCTGCGCGGCGGGGTCGTTGACCAGGTGCCGCGCACGGCCCACGTGGCGCAGGGTGGTCACGGCGGCCAGGCGCGCGTCATCCTCGGTAGCACCTTCGGCGACGAGCTGCTTGACGACGCCCTCCACACTCGGCGCCGGGATATACAGGTGCCGGCAGCGCGAGCGCAGCGTGACCGAGAAGTCCTCTGGGTCCTCCGAGGGCGCCACCATGATGATGACGGTGCGCTCCGGGGGCTCCTCCACGGTTTTGAGCAACGCGTTGGCGGCCTCGTTGCGCAGGCGGTCAGCCTTGTTGAAGATGACCACGCGCCACGGCGCCACGCTCGGCAGGCTGGCCGCGCGCCCGATGACCTCGCGAGCCTCGCCCACGGTGATGAACTGCTCCTGCGGATCCACGTAGACCAAGTCGGTGTGCTCCTGCTTGGCCAAGACGCTCTGGCAGGAAGGGCAGCGCCCGCAGCCGGGGTTGCCGTTCTCGTCGGCGGACGTGCACATGAGTGCTGCGGCGAAGCATTGCGCGGCCAGCGAGCGGCCGGCACCGGGAGGACCGGTAAAAAGCCAAGAGTGGCTCATCGCCCGCGGGTCGCCCTCACCGCGTGCCGCGCGGGCAGCACTGAGGATGGTGTGGGCGACGGAGGGGGCGTCGGCAAGCCTTTCTGCAACGCTTGATGTATTCACTCGCCCTAGCCTACTGGGATAACTAAAGTGAGTAATCATGAATAGACTGATGCGTGGCGCCCGCTGGTTATGGGGTACTCAATGGCCGATGTACGCCGCGCTCGTCCTTGGCTCCAACATCATCGGCGCCGTTGCAATCATGACCTTCGTGGTCTTCTTTCTCCCCATGCCGGAGATCTCCGACTTCATCGCCCACACGCCCCATCTGTGGACCTATGGCACGTTGTTCGTAACCTTCGCCGTCATCATTGGCATTGCGGTGACCCTGCGGCTGTTCCGGCCGGTGTTGGACTGGCAGCGCAGTCCCGATGACCATGATCCCAACATGGTGCGCAACTTGGTCCTGCGCATCCCGCTCTACCAAGCCGCTGTGGCCGCGGGTGTGTGGCTGCTGGGCATTATTTTGGCGGTGATACTTGCGGGCCAGCACTCGGCGCGGCTGGCCATCGTCGTAGGCGTTTCTGCGACTTTGGCCGGCGGCCTCATCGTGCTCTTGACCTACCTGCAGGCGGAGCGCCTCGTACGTCCCGTGGCCGCAGAGGCCGTGGCACGCCGCTTCGAGGATTCCACCCTGGAGCCGCCGATTAAGTACCGGCTGCTTTCCACGTGGCTCATGACCTCCGGCATCCCGCTCATCGGCATCATCTTGGTGCACCTGGGCCAGAAGATGGGGATGTTCACCGCCGATACCGCCGATATCATCCCCGCCATCATCGCACTGAGCATCACGGCGCTGGGTACGGGGCTTATCGGCACCATGTTCGCCATGATGAGTGTGGTGGACCCCATCCTGGAGCTGCAGGACGCCATCAACCGCGTGCGTCGCGGCGAGAACGACGTCCAGGTGGACATCTACGACGGCTCCGAGCTCGGTGTTCTTCAAGCTGGTTTCAATGAAATGATGCGCGGCCTGCGTGAGCGCCAGCGCGTGCGCGATATCTTCGGCCGCTATGTCGGCACTGAGGTGGCACAGCGCGCCTTGGAGGAGCGCCCGGAGCTGGGCGGTGAGGACCGCAAGGTCGCAGTGCTGTTTATCGACGTCATCGGCTCCACCACCTTCGCCGTCAACCACACCCCGGAGGAGGTCGTGGAGGAGCTCAACAAGTTCTTCGAACACGTCGTTGAGGTAGTACACCGCAACAAGGGCATCATCAACAAGTTCCAGGGTGACGCTGCTCTGGCCGTGTTCGGTGCCCCTCTGACGGTCTACGATGCCAACTCCATGGCCCTGCAGGCTGCCCGCGAACTGCGCCAGGAGCTGCGCGGGCTGCGGCTGCAGGCAGGCATCGGCGTGGCCGCGGGCCACGTGGTGGCCGGCCACATTGGTGGTGCGGATCGCTTCGAGTACACCGTTATTGGTGATGCCGTCAATGAGGCTGCACGCCTGACCGAGCTGGCCAAGGACACACCCGGCCAGGTGCTCACCAACTCTGCCACGCTGCGCGGCGCTAACGAGGCCGAGCAGGCGCGCTGGACGCTGATGAAGTCTATCGAGCTGCGCGGGCGTCGTCGCATGACGCAACTGGCGCGCCCGATTCGCCCGACGCTGGCGGAGCGCGCCCTCGGATAAATAGGTCTTTGTGATTCTGGTAGCTTCGGGGCCATGCTCCAACAGCCACATCAGCCCCATCCGCCACGTCAGAATTCGAGTCCTCGCATCCTCGTCCCCGACGTCGCCCGCGGCATGGCCCTGCTGGGCATTGCGCTGGCAAACGTCTGCACCGCGTGGATTATGAACGACGGCGATGGCCCCGATGCTTATTTCGGCGGCGTGGAAACGCTCGCGGACAAAATCTACGTGGTCTTTTCCGCCATGTTCATCCACGTGCGCGGCCTGCCGATGTTCTCCACGCTTCTCGGTTTTGGCGTGGGGCTTATTGCGATGAGCTTGTGGCGGCGAGGTTTCCCGCTTCGCCGCGCGCGGACGGTGATTGCGAAGCGCTACGGGTTCTTGGCTCTGTTCGGAGCACTTCACTGCCTTTTCCTGTTTATGGGCGACATCATGATGCTGTATGGAGCCATAGGCATACTCCTCGCGCTGCTGCTCCCTGTGACCGACAAAACCCTCATGCGCGTGGCCTATGCACTCTTCGGACTCCAAGTACTCGCCGGCATTGGCATTGGTGTGGCCGCAGTATTCATCGACACCTCAAATTTCAACATCGGCGGTGTCCCTTCACCAGAAAGCTACTTGGGGCTCGTGGGCGAGCAAGCTCTTGCGCTCCTCGCCCACGCTGTGTCCTTCCCCTTTACCGGTGTCATCGCCCTGCCGGTCATGCTCGTGGGCTTCGTGTGGGCGCGCCGCGGCACCTTGGCCGGGGGTCATCGGCGTGAGCTGTGGGCGTGGACCCTTTTGGCCCTAGCCATCATCCTCTTCCTCGGGCTGCCTTGGGGTCTGGCCACGATTGGGGTGCTGGACCCAGCACTAGCGGATCCCCTCAACGCGGCGAATAGCTGCATCGGAATGCTCACCGGGCCGGGCATCGTGGCGGCGGCGACACTTGCCCTAGAACCCCTGCAGCGCCGCGGCGCGCGCCCGTGGTTCCTGTGGCCGCTCATCGCACTGGGCAAGCGTTCCATGACCGGCTACGTGCTGCAGTCCGTGTTCTTCCTGGCGCTGGTCTACCCCTTCACCCTCAACATTGGGCCGGAGCTCAGCGCCGCAGGCCAGGCAGCGCTGGCCGCCGGCGTGTGGCTGGCAACGCTTCTCATTGCCTGCGCGCTCGAGGCAGCAGGCAAGCCCGGGCCCTTCGAGTGGGTGCACCGCCGCCTGTCCTACGGCAAGACGATGCGCCCGGAATTAGGTGCGGCGTCTAGCTCCGAGCCTTCCGCACGAGCCCATCCACCAGCAGCACCAGGCCTATCGTCTGCGCCGCCGACTGCGCCGCATCCAGGGCTCGGCCACGCAGGCCCGCATCCTGGCGCTGCTCAACCGGGTTCAGGACCGTCAGCGCCTCAGAGGCCAGAAGCAGGTTAGCGCCGTGGCTCAGGCCCTGCGTGGCCTGGTTGGCGCGGAGCTTCTCATCACCGGCTAGCGCGGAGAGTGCAGCCGCCGGGATTCCGGCGACGGCCGTAGCGAGGCGCTCGCCCCGGGTGCGGGAGAGCGCAATACCCGCGGCCCACGCCCCGGCGCGCAGGCCCCAGCCCACCGCATCATTGCGCGCGCCGCGCAGCGCCCATGCGAAGGAAGCGTATTGCACGCTCACGCAGGTTACCCCGAACGTTGTTGGCTCACCGCGCTTGGCGGCTTGGCCTAGGGACGCGGCGATGAGCCCCACGCGGGTCTCCGGTGCGCAGTCCGGGCGCAGGGCCAGCAGCACTGGTACAGCGGCCGTCGTCACCGTGCCGAGCGTGCGCCAGTTAAACAGGCGTGACCAGACTGCAGTCTCCCCCGCGGCGAGCGCGCCGAGGGTGAAGTGATCGCGGCCAGCAAAAGCCGGACCCACCGCGCGCAGGAGAGCCTCGGTGCCCTCCTGAGTGCGGGCCACCATGTCACGCGCGAAGCTGGTCTTCATGTCCTGCTACTTCCTGCGCGATCCGGCCTTGACCACGTTCTTGGTGCCGGGCGAAGGCTTCTTCGTGGCCTTCTTGGTCGACTTTTTCGTAGCCTTCTTGGTCGATTTCTTAGTCGACTTCTTGGTGCTCTTCTTCGTCGACTTCTTCGCACCACCGTTCGCGGCATCCTTGGCGCGGCGCTCGGAGAGGAGCTCGTTCGCGCGGGCGTCGGTAAGCTGCTCCGGATCGTCACCACGGCGCAGCGAGGCATTCGTCGTGCCGTCGGTGACGTACGGGCCAAAGCGGCCGTCCTTAACCGTCATCGGCTTGCCGGAAACATCGTTATCGCCCAGCTGCTTAATCGGCGGCTGCGCGGCAGCACGGCCACGGTGCTTCGGCTCCGCGTAGATGCGGCGCGCCTCGTCCAGGGTGATGGAGAAGATCTGCTCCTCCTTGGCCAAGGAACGCGAATCCTTGCCCTTCTTCAGGTACGGGCCATAGCGGCCGTTCTGCGCGGTGATGACCTCCCCATCCGAGGGGTCCACGCCCACCTCACGCGGCAGGCTCAACAACTTGAGTGCTTCCTCCAGCGTGACGCTGGACGGCTCCATCGAGGCAAAGAGCGAGGCCGTGCCCGGCTTGAGCTTCTCCTCAACGTACTCAGCAATGCGCTTTTCCTTCTGCTTCGCCGCAGTCTTGGTCTCCCAGTTCTTCGCGCGCTTGCCCTCGGCCGCGCGCTGGGCGTCCTCCGCGGCGCGCTCCTCCTTGACGATCTCCTCGGCCTCGGCCTCGGCCTTCTCGCGCTCGTCGTCACGCACCTGCTCGGTCACGTACGGGCCGAAGCGGCCCTCCTTGGCCACGATGGTGCGTCCGTTCTCCGGGTTCTGGCCCAGCTCGCGCCCGCCCTGCGGGGTGGCAAAGAGCTTCTCCGCCAAAGCCTCGTTGAGCTCATCCGGGGTGACCGTCTCCGAGAGGTTGGCGCGCTGGTACTCCACCGTGCCGTCCTCGTTGGTACCCACGGCGCGCTCGATATACGGCCCATAGCGGCCCACGCGCACGAAGACATCGCGGCCTTCCGCGTCGGTGTACAGGCGCAGCGAGTTGACCTGGCGGGCGTCGATGGCCTCCAGGTTGATGTCCACCAGGGACTTCAGGCCGCCGTGACGGGCAATGGATGCGGCCTTCCGCTCGCCGGCCTCCGTGTTTCCGAAGTAGAAGTTATTCAGCCAATCCGTGCCGTTCTCCGAGCCGGCCGCAATGGCATCGAGCTCATCCTCCATGGAGGAGGTGAAGTCATAGTCCACCAGCTCGGTGAAGTTATTCTCCAGCAGGCCCACCACCGCGAAGGCAACCCACGAGGGCACCAGCGCGTTGCCGCGGGAGAGCACGTAGCCGCGGTCCTGGATGGTCTTGATGATGGAGGCGTACGTCGACGGGCGCCCAATGCCCAAATCTTCCATCTTCTTAACCAAGCTGGCCTCGGTGTAGCGCGCCGGCGGGTTGGTGGAGTGGCCGTCGGCAGTAACCGCGGACGTTGTCAGCGTGTCGCCCTCGTTGAGGTGCGGCAGGCGCGACTCTTCCTTCGACCCCTTCGCCGCCACGTCCTCGTAGGCCTTGAGGAAGCCCGGGAAGGTAATCGTGCGGCCGGTGGCGGAGAAGTCGGCGTCGTGGCCGCCGGCGTTGACGGTCGCAGTCACCTTCATCGAGGTTCCCTTGGCATCGGCCATCTGGGAGGCGACGGTGCGCTTCCAAATCAGCTCGTAGAGCTTGTACTCCTCGGCGTCGAGCTGCCCGGCCAACTGGCCCGGGGTGGCAAAACGCTCGCCGGCGGGACGAATGGCCTCGTGGGCCTCCTGGGAATTCTTCACCTTGCGGTCATAGGTGCGCGGGCCGTCGGCCACGAACTCGGCGCCGAAAATGGACGTCGCCGCTTCACGCGCAGCGTCCAGCCCCTGCTTGGACAGGGAAGTCGAGTCGGTACGCATATAGGTGATGTGACCGTTCTCGTAGAGGCGCTGCGCAATGCGCATCGTGCGCTCCGAGGTGTAGTGCAGGCGGCGGCCGGCCTCCTGCTGCAGCGTCGAGGTCATAAACGGCGCGGAAGGCTTGCGCGAATAAGGCTTGTGCTCAACACTAGCCACGGTCATGGTGGAGCCCTCCAGCGCGCTGGCCAGCTGCTCCGCCTGGGCCTGCTTGACGACGACCACCTCGTCGCTCTTCAGCTGACCCTTATCGTTGAAGTCGCGGCCCGCGGCCACGCGCTTGCCGTCGAGGGCGCTCAGGCGCGCGTCGAAGTCCGGCGTGGACTTCAGCGTTGCCGTAAGATCCCAGTACTCGGCGGGGATGAATGCCATGCGCTCGCGCTCGCGCTCGACGATGACGCGGGTAGCCACCGACTGCACGCGGCCAGCCGACAGGCGCGGCATGACCTTCTTCCACAGCACCGGGGAAACCTCGTAACCGTAGAGGCGGTCCAGGATGCGGCGGGTTTCCTGGGCGTCGATGAGGTTCTCATCGAGCTCACGGGTGTTTTCCGCGGCCTCCAGGATGGCGGACTTGGTGATCTCGTTGAAGACCATGCGGCGCACCGGCACCTTGGGCTTGAGTACTTCCAGCAGGTGCCAGGCAATAGCCTCGCCCTCGCGGTCGGGGTCTGTTGCGAGATAAAGCTGGTCGCATTCCTTCAGCTTGGCTTTGAGGTCCGCGACCTTCTTCTTCTTGTCCTGGCTGATGACGTACAGCGGGGTGAAGTTATCCTCCGGGTTAACACCGAGGCGCGCCCAGGATTCCTTCTTATATTTAGCGGGGACGTCGGCGGCGCCGCGGGGAAGGTCCCGGATGTGGCCGACGGAGGCCTCAACAATGTACTTATCGCCGAGGTAAGGCTGAATCTTCTTCGCCTTGGTTGCTGACTCGACGATGACCAGGGTCTTCCCCGGGCCGGTAGCTTCTGCCACTTCGACTTCATCCCTTCCGATGGCTAGTCCTCTGCTGGGCAATTGCCCCTAGAGTACACAGATAGAGGCTTACTCTAGTTATTCAGGCCAGTACACGTCCACACAACCGGGGGTCTATACTGGCCGTCCGAGGATTCGCCTCACAGCACACAACCGGGAGACAGCGTGATTGCGTCTATTACTGCATGGTTCGAGGTCATCATGGCCACCCAGTGGATTTATCCGCTGGTGGGTTCGCTGATTTTCCTCGACTGCTTCTTCCCCGTTTTGCCTTCGGAGGTTCCCCTCAACATGGTGGGCGCCTGGTCTGGCTCCCAAGGTTTCCCCCACCTTCCCACCATGTTTTTCGTCGCCATGGTTGCCGCAATTTTGGGGGATAACTTGTGCTTCCTCCTGGGAACGCGGCTCATCGCCCTTATTAATAGAGCCCAAAAGGGAACGAAGGCCTACGACGCTTTGACGTGGGTCAAGCGTAATATTCGGCGCAGCGGCGGCGCGGCCATCATCATCGCGCGCTTCATCCCCTCGGCCCGGCTGTTTATGACAATCCTGCTGGGCTCCATGCGCTATCCCTGGCCGTTGTTTTTCTTCTTCGACACCTTCGGTGTCCTGTTGTGGGTGGCGCAGGCGCTAGCCATTGGCTACCTCGGCGGTGTGGCCTTCTCTGGCTCGCCCGCGATAGCCATGCTCATTTCCATCATCGCCGCCGTCATCATCGGCTTCGGCCTGCAAAAGGGGCAGAATAAGCTGCTGGAATGGTGGGATACCCGGCGCGGCTATGCCGAATCCCCCTAAACCACCTCGACGTTGGTGGCCTGCTGGCCTTTAGCGTCTTCCCCAATCTCAAAGGAGACGCGCTGGTTATCTTCGAGGGTACGGAAGCCCGTTCCTTGGATTTCGGTGTAGTGCACGAAGATGTCGCCGGAGCCGTCCTCCTGCTCAATGAAGCCGTAGCCTTTTTCGGCGTTGAAGAACTTGACGGTACCGTATGCCATGATGAGTTGTCCTTTGCGGAAATAAATTAATGCAAACTAGTGCACTAGTGTGCCACGTTTGGACACCTGCAGCAGATTAGTGGAGGCAAGCGTGAGTGAGAACCCTCTGGGCGAGGAGCTCGTCGAGCACCTCGTTGAGCGTTTCCCCGAGTCCGAGCTAACACACTCCACTACCCTGCCCGCCCAGCCAGCGAGCTATGCCGAGTGGCCAGAGTGGGTGCTGCCGGAGTTGCGGTCGGCGTGGGAGGAGCAAGGCGTCGCCAAGCTCTATGCCCACCAGGTCGCCGTGGCACAGGCCGCGTGGGAGGGGCGCGATGTGGTGGTCTCCACCGGCACGAGTTCCGGAAAGTCCCTGGGCTACCGTTTGCCCATCCTGTCCCACCTGGCGCAGGACCCGACCGCGTGCGCGCTCTACATCACGCCAACGAAGGCGCTGGGTTCGGACCAGCTGCGCACGGTGCTCGAGCTCACGCAGAATATCGCCGCGCTTCACGACGTCCACCCCGCCCCCTACGACGGTGATACCCCCACCGAAGCGCGCGCCGGCATCCGCGATCAGGCGCGGTTCATCTTTTCCAACCCGGACATGATTCATTCTTCTCTGCTGGGCGCACACCAGCGGTGGGCGCGGGTGCTGCGGCACTTGAAGTTCATCGTGATTGATGAGGCGCACGCCTACCGCGGGGTTTTCGGGGCGAACGTGGCGCTCGTGGTGCGGCGTTTGCTGCGGCTGTGCGCGCACTATGGCTCGCGGCCGGTGGTGATTGCGGCTTCGGCGACCATGCGGGATCCCGCCCGGCATGCTGCACGGCTGACGGGGCGCGAGTTTCTCCCTGTAACCGAGGATGGCGCGCCGACGGGTGCGCGGACGGTCGCGCTGTGGGAGCCGGGCTTCATGGAAGGCATCGAAGGCCAAAACGGCGCTCCTGTGCGCCGCGCCGCCACGACGGAAGCGGCCTGGATGATGGCCGCGCTGGTGGCGCAGGGCGCCCGGACGTTGACCTTTGTGCGCTCGCGGCGTGCGGCAGAGACCACCGCGCTGCGGGCAGCGGAGGAGCTCTCCGGGAGGCTGGGCCGGCCGGATTTCGCGCGCCGGATTGCCGCCTACCGCGCGGGGTATCTGGCCGAGGACCGCCGCGCGCTGGAGCAGGCGCTGGATGATGGCTCCCTGCTCGGCGTGGCCACCACCTCGGCTTTGGAGCTGGGCATCGACGTCGGCGGGTTGGATGCCGTGGTCACTGCTGGGTTCCCGGGTACGGTTGCTAGCTTCTGGCAGCAGGCCGGGCGCGCGGGCCGCCGTGGCCAGGGCTCGCTGGTGGTGTTGGTGGCCCGCGATGAACCGATGGATACCTACCTGGTCCACCACCCGGAAGCGCTCTTGGGCCGGCCGGTGGAAGCTAGCGTGTTCAACCCCGCCAACCCCTACATCCTGGCCGGGCACGTGTACTGCGCGGCGGTAGAGAAACCGTTGTCTGATGCCGACGTAGCCGCCTTCCACGCCGAAGCCGTGGTCCACGACTTAGCCCAGCAGGGCTTGCTGCGCCGGCGCCCGCAGGGCTGGTTCGCCGCTCCCCTGCCCGCTGGTTCCAGCGAGCTCACCCCGGAGACCGCGCACACGGCCGTCTCGCTGCGGGGTGGCTCGGGCGAGGAGGTTGTGATTGTGGATTCCTCCGATGGCCGCTTGCTCGGCACCATCGATTCAGCCCGCGCGGTAAGCCAGGTGCATCCCGGCGCGGTGTACCTGCACCGTGGCGAGAGCTTCGTCATCGAGGAACTTCACCTTGGCGGGGTCGATGGTTCGGCGTCCGCCGAGCCGGGCGTAGCCCTCGCCGTGCCTAAGGCCCCGGACTACACCACGCAGCCGAAGTCCACGACGGACATCCGCATCCTAAGCGAAGCCGATGACCTGGTGAACTACGCCCCCGGCCTGTGGGTGGCCAGCCTGGAGGTCGAGGTGACCGACAAAGTCACCGGCTACCAGGTACGGCTTCCCGATGGCTCCGTGGGCGAGGATATCCCCCTTGACCTGCCGGAGCAGCGCCTGGTGACCCGAGCGGTGGCCTACACCATCGATCCGCTGGCACTCGCAGCGATGGGAGTCACCGCCGGGCGCACCCCGGGCACCCTCCATGCGGCCGAGCACGCCGCCATTGGGTTGCTGCCGCTCATTGCCACCTGCGACCGCTGGGACATCGGCGGCGTGTCCACCGCGCAGCACGCCGATACGGGCTTGCCCACGGTCTTCGTCTACGACGGCCACCCCGGCGGCGCCGGCTTCGCCGAGGAAGGTTTCCGCCGATTCCCCGAGTGGATCAAGGCCACCTTTGAGGCCGTGCGCTCCTGCCCCTGCGAGTCCGGCTGCCCGTCGTGCGTGCAATCCCCCAAATGCGGCAACGGCAACAACCCACTGGACAAGGCAGGCGCTATAGCCCTCCTCGGCGCGCTGGTCACCATGACGTCTTAGACTGGGCCAGCACGGGCGATGGCGCTGCGCCCGCGCAGCCGGGCAGTGACCTCCACGTCGCGCCCATCGATGTCACAGGAGCCGAGTTCCGCGCCGTTGAGCGCGGCAATCTCTGTGGCCTTCGTGCAGGCGTCCCTGCCCTTGGCCACCTCCCACGCGCCGGCCACCGCGGCCAGATCCGCCGCCACCTGCGCTTCGTGCCGTGCCACAACGAGCGAAGCAACCGCCGCAACCGCCAGCAACAGAGAAGCCACTGCGGCGATGATCCCGGCGGTGACGACAGTGGCATAGCCCTCCTCGCCCGCCGGGATCCTTCCCCAGCTGCGCTGATGACGACTCATGGCTGCGCCCCTGCGGCCCCACCGGCTGCCATCTCCGCGGGAAACACCGCCTGCGCGTGCATGGTCCCCAGCGGTGCCGGCACGGCGGCCTCAGCGGTTATAAGCCCAGAGCCTTCGCTCACGGTCACCGTCACTCCATCGCGCTGAAAGTCCACGCCGATGGCGGCGGAGCGAGCTGCAGCGCCCGCGGCGTCAACGGCAGCGAGGTGGGCCGACAACGTGGCGATGCCACCCACGATTCCCGCGGCGACGATGACGAGCGCGGACAGCGACAGAGCCGCCTCGATGGTGACGGAGCCGGCGTCATCAAGCGCGCGCATTAGCCTGGGGTGTTAGACAGGGCGTCGGTGATGATGGACGTAATGGCGCTGGTAACTTCGCCGCCATTGACCACGGCATAGAGAACCGCGGCAAGCGCTGCGGCCGCGAGCGAACCCATAGCATATTCAATCGTGGACATCCCATCATCATTAGCTAATAGTGACTGGTAGTTTACCTTTTTCTGCATGGTTAACCTATCTTTCTTTCCTGTGTTTGTGTAGGTTGCGTGTGCTGAGTTGGTGAGTGGTTAGTTGAACGGTTGGTTGTATGTGCTGACTTAGAAGAGTTGCTGGCCCAAGCTGATGAGAACAGGTATCAACCCAAGGACCAGGAAAGCGGGAAGGAAGCACACTGCCAGCGGCGCTGCGATGAACACACCAGCGCGCTCCGCCCGCGCGGTGGCTTGTGCCGAAGCTTCGGCACGCAGCTGCGCCACCAACCGGTGGCACCCAGTTGCCATGGCTGCGCCCGATTCGCCGGACAGCTGCGTAAGCCGCACCAGCTCTTCCAAATACGGCTGGCTGGCCAACGCCGACCACGCGGTACCCATGGGAACCCCCACCCCGATAAGCGCCGCTGCCTCTGACCACCGCGGCGAGGCTTCAGCGACAGCTAGCACGGCACTGCGCGTGGAGAGACCGGCCTCCAGGCACGCGGCGAAGAGCTCCAGGTCGCTGGCGGCATCGAGCGCACTATAGTCCGCCGCTGGACCATCGCGCGGCGTCTTCGGACGCGGTGTGCGTGAGCCCGACTGCGCGATCCGCCCGGACGGTGCGGAAACGGTAACAGCGAGTGCCGCGGCCATTAATGCAGCGGAGACATAAGTCAAGACCATCACTGCGCCGCCTTCCGCAGAATGAGGCGTGACCAGGCAAAGCCGGCGCAGACGAGGGCCACGCCGACGTCGAGAAGCACGCCCCCAAGGCCACCGCCGAGCAAGAACCCTAGGGAATCCGCGCCCATCGCCCCGCCCATAAGGATGCCCGCCAGTGGCAGGCACGCCAGGATGACCGCGGTGGCCTGTGGCCCTTGTAAGGAGGCGGCGGTCTCACCGGCATGGCGGCGCGCAGTATCCAGCTGGCTTTGGGCCTGCTCGATGAGGTTCGCCAACGCCACGCCATGACGCCCCGAGAGCGTGAGCAGCGCTGCATAGCGC
This sequence comes from Corynebacterium sp. HMSC034H07, assembly GCF_001815175.1. Classification (NCBI taxonomy): domain Bacteria; kingdom Bacillati; phylum Actinomycetota; class Actinomycetes; order Mycobacteriales; family Corynebacteriaceae; genus Corynebacterium; species Corynebacterium sp. HMSC034H07. The sequence goes on along the minus strand of NZ_KV819483.1, from coordinate 25,236 downwards.
GCAACCTCCGGTGCATTGAGAGCAACCGCAGGTGAGCCGCCTTGTGCTGCGAGACCCGCGGCCGTGCTCAACGCAGCGCGGAGATTCTCCGGAGTGGAGTCAGGAAGGGCATCTGCACCCCGACGCAACGCCCCCGCCGTTGTCGATCCTGCTCTTAGCTCAGCGGCAACCGAACCAAAGTAGGAAGCGAGCGCCTCCGCGCCATGACGCTCGCGCCGGGCTGCTGCCAGATCATTGGCAAACCACAGCGCACAAGCCACAATGCAGCCCACCGCCACCACAACAGTGGGCCTGCCGAAGAAGACACAGCACCCGACCCCGAGAAACACCGCCGCAGGCGCCAGCGAACGCGACTTCGGCGATTCCAACCGCGCCACCGAAGCAGGCTGCGAGAGCAAACACGCTGCCGCGAGGAATAACCACATCATGGTTCCACCCCCAGCCGCGAACACAGCTGCGCAAACCCGGGAAGCGGACCATCTTCGGCCGTCCACACCAGCTGAGGTATAACCGGGTTTCCCTCCAACACGCCGAGGTGCGCGAGACGCCGCCCCTGTGGCGTGCGTTCCATCCCGAGGACCACGTGCACAGCGGCCGCCAACTGCGAGTGCAGCGCCACGCGGTCGAGTCCTCCCAGCGCGGCGAGGGCCTCCATGCGGGCGGGCACTTCGTCAACAGAGTTAGCGTGCACGGTGCCCGCGCCACCATCGTGTCCTGTGTTGAGTGCAGCCAACAACTCCACCACTTCCGCGCCGCGGATCTCACCGACCACGATGCGGTCTGGGCGCATGCGCAGCGCTTGGCGCAGCAGGAGCGACATGGAAATCTCGCCGCGTCCTTCTGCATTGGCCCGGCGCGATACCAAGGTCACCACGTGCGGGTGATTCGGGGAAAGCTCCGGGGTGTCCTCGATGATGAGCAAGCGCTCGGTGACGGGCACGCACCCCAACAAGGCAGCGAGCAACGTCGTCTTGCCGGAGCCGGTCCCACCAGTGACCAGGAAGGATGCCCGGCACTCAACGACGGCCCGCAAGACATGCTCCAAGCTGGAATCAATGCTGCCATTGGCTATTAACTCCTCCAGGCTGGTTTGCGCCTGGCGCAACACACGAAGGCTGATGCAGGTTCCGCTTGCTGAAGGAGGCGCAAGCAACGCGTGAAGTCGGATCCTCGTGCCATCGGGGCGGGTCAGGCGCCCATCGGCAAAAGGTTGCGCATCATCCAGCCGCACGCCCGCCACCGCCGCCAGCCGGGTGGCCAGCTGGCGCACCTCAGTATCATCGGCAAAGCCAATCTCACGCGGCTGCAAGCCCTGCCCGCAATCCACAAAGCAAGAATTGGGGCCGTTCACGACAACGTCGGTCAGCCCCGGCAGCGATAGGACCGGTTCCAATAATCCTAAGCCCACGGAATCGTGGCGCAAGCGCTGCAGAAGGTCGAGCACATCGACATCGCTGATGACTCCGGCCTCCTGGCGAATGCGCCGCGCCAAGGCCGGTGCATCGTGGGCCAGCTGTGGCTCGGCGGCCACGATAGTGCGCATCGTATCGATCAGGTTCATGCCACGGCCTCCCACATCTGGCGCGCGGCACGCGTAAGGGCTCGGGGCAGCTGGCGCGGCAGCCCACTGGTTTCCACCGTGCGGGTCAGACCACGGATCGTCGGCAACTCAGCGATGGGGTCTGCATGAGTCACCGTGGCGATGTCGCTGGTGTCCAGACCCGCCCACTGGCGGTTGCGCACGACGACGGAGCATTCCTGCGGCCGGGCGCGAAGTTCTGCTACCAGCTGCGCGCAGGCGGCGGCCGCACGTACCTCAGCGGCGGTCAGCACCACCACGTGATCCGCCGCATCGGGGATATCCCACGGCGGGCAGTCCACCACCACGGTCCCCGGGTATAAACACGCAGCTTGCATGATGGCCGCGCGCCGGGTCGCGGTCATCTCAACCACCTCCGCGTTGGCAGACCTCGCCGCTGAGAGAACCGCGATGCCATCCGGAGTGGTGGGCAAAGCACGGACAAGGTCTGCTGCATCAACCGAACCGGTCCCCGCAGCGAGATCCGGCCACCGCGCCCCAGGCTTGTTCTCAATGCCGGTGAGCAAGTCGAGGCCGCCGGAATAAGGGCTCGCATCAACCAGGAGGTCCGCGCCTGCCTCGCGGGCCAGCGCCACCGCCACCGTCGAGGCACCCAGGCCCCCAGCGGACCCGGTCACCGCCAGGGTTAAACCAGTGGACACGGTGGTCTCAGGGGTAGCGTCCGCGGCTAATGCGCCCAGGAGTTCTTTTGATTGGGCTGGAACGATGAAGGCGGCAGTCGCGCGGCAGCAGAGTGCGGCCTCATAATCGATCGGCCCCGGATCCAAGGCCAGGAAATACACACGCGGATGCCCCGCCACGAGCCGGGCCGTCAGTGCATCGGCCAAGACGGCATCCGCCTTGGGCAAGTGCCGGGAGAAGTCCCGCGGGTCCTCCACGGTGCTTATTTCCGCAGTACTGGCGGCGGCTGCGGATGCTGCCTCGGCTCGCAGCGTGGAATCCCCAACAGCGATAACTAGGTGAAACGTGCTCATGCCTGAAGCATGCGCGAGCACCCCAACCGCGCGCTAGGACTTCCTCACCACCTGTGAATAACTTCGCCATTATGGCGTCTTTTGCCCCTGTTTTGCTGACGTTTAAACAAAATTACCGGGGCTCAAGTACCGAAAATTCACAGGGAACCCGTGTTTCCACGACCACTAGAACCCGCCCTTAAGGATCAAAAGCAAATACCCCCGAGCCACGCTCGAGGGTATCGCAATAAGTGCGGTAGATAATGGCTTGGTTAGCCATCAAACTCGGGTGGTGAGTCTGAGACTCGGCCCGAGGGGCGCTTGCTTTTAGCCTGCGGCTATGGCGTTCAGCGCCTCATTTAAGAGTATCGTTGGCGCTTCAATTCTGTCAATGACCTCTCATGGCTTGTCTCAATCTTCAAAAGTGATGTACGGCAGTCACTGAAGTGACTCTCACCTAATGCAGCCGCAATACCTTTCGAAAGCCTGGCCTTTGGCGAACGATCTTCCAAGAAGGCCTCCAAACCCACGTCTTCGATCTTCTTTCGCGCATGGAAAACCGAACTAGCTAGCAAATCCGCCACCTGCAGAGCCGGACACGTCCGAGAATCCAGGCTAACCGCCGTTGCAAACCGCTTATTTCCAAATCTCTGATTGAGAGAATTCACCAGCGCATCTCCATAGGGAACCCCGACAGGAACATCAATGTGATCAAGCAGCACCACCCCAACCTCACGCCGAGTAACCAACCCCCGTAACAGCCGATCTGTCGCGAACAAATGCCCCTGCCACTGTTCTCGGCTACTCCATGGATCAAAATGTCTCTTGTCCAGAACAAAAGCGCCAAACGAGCAGCCCGCGTTTACCGCTGTTTGAAAAATCTCCAGCAAAATAGGTCCAGAGTGTTTAGTGACTTTCGAAAACTTAATCTCGTCAGCCTTTGTGAAGTTGTGCTGCTCACGACATGCCTTAATCTCTCTCGAAAGGAAATCAGGATCCCCCGTTCGAACAGCCGCAACAACAAAATACTTCCCTAAAGTTCCTTTACTCCCTGCTTCATCAACAAAGTAGACGGTGCTTTCTGTAGCAAGTGGCAAACTCACTTGAGGGGGAACGGAACCTCCTCGGCGAGAGGAAGAATTTGAACGATAGCCTGTCACGACTGAGATTATATCGCCACGCCAGGACATTAAATACGAACAGTTTGATGGCGGAAAAATTAAAAAGGTGATGGCCCGCGCCTCGGGGGGGTGTGCGCGGGCCATCGGTAACCCGGCATCGGGGGGGTGCGCCGGGGCAGGCCGCACTGTATATCGGGGCCTTGCACATCACATTATGACATGCGAGGGAACAGATGACAACAGCGAGCGACAACATTCCTTGAGATCCCTAACACCGTGCCGACGCACTCCCGGTTCTGCCTGCTAAGAGGCTACGATGAGCAGGGTAACTCGCACAATGACGGCAGGCCTTCCTCGATGACCGGTACCCCTTTTCCCACTGACGGCGCCACCCGCGCGGCCGCGTTCTTCGACTTGGACAAAACGATCATTGCCACATCCTCGGCGTATGCCTTCGGCCGCGAATTCATGCACAACGGGCTCATCACGCATGCGGAAGCACTACAGCTGTCTTTAGCCAAGGCCAGCTATATGCTCGCCGGGCACAGCAGTGAACACATGGACACAACCCGCGATCAGCTTGCCGCCATGGCCGCCGGCTGGTCCGTCAAGGAAGTCCACGACATCGCGGTGGAGACCATGCACACAGTGGTCACCCCTGCCATTTATGCGGAGGCACGCGCGCTTATCGACGCCCACCGCGCCGCCGGCCACGAGGTGGTGATCATCTCGGCGTCGGCAAGCGTGCTGGTCGAGCCCATCGCGCAGGAGTTGGGCATCGAACACGTCGTGGCCACCGAGCTCGCCGAGGAAGACGGCTGCTTCACCGGAGAGATACTGTTTTATTGCAAAGGCGCCACAAAAGCCGAGGCATTGGCACGCATTGCTCAGGAGCTCAACGTCGACCCCGACGCATCCTTTGCCTACTCCGATTCCGCCACGGACATCCCGATGCTGGAGCAGGTTGGCCACCCCGTTGCCGTGAACCCGGACCGCCTGTTAAAGAAGCATGCCCTTGCTCATGACTGGGAAATCCGCACGTTTAAGCATCCCGTACCGCTCTTCACCACACCCAGCGCCCGCGAGTTCGGTATTGGCTCGGCGGTCGTGGCCGGCATCGCTGCCCTCGTGGTCGGCGGTGTTTTCTTTGCGCGGCAGCAGCTGCGAGATTAGGCCGCTTGCGCGATGCCGTCGGCTTCGCGGGCACCGGCCTCCCAGGCGTCGAGAAGCAGCGTGATAAGCGCTGCCGGTTCCTTGTCGTAGGCATCCAGTGCCGCACGGTAGTCCGCGCGGTGCCGGTTGAGGTAGGTCTCGGGCACGGCGAATCCCCGCGGATCGAAGCCGGTATGGATGGCGGCGGTGCGCGCGGCGACAAGCGCCACGGCGGTGCTGCGCGCACCGAACAGCGAGCGCGCGGCAATCTCCGCGTGCACCACCACCGGCAACAAGCGGTCAAAATCCACCCCGGCCCCGCGCGTGATGAGCTGCGCCAGCGCCTGCGCCACCGCCGGCTCCTGATCCGGGTGGCCCGCGCCGCCCGCCGCGACATCAATGCTGGCCAAGACCTGCAGCGGGGCCCGTGCGAAGGTCCGCACCGTAGCCTGCTGCTTTTCCGGAGCGAGCAAAGAATAAGCGCTGACCGCGGGTGGGATACCGTCAGCCTCAAGCGGCGCGCCGTCGATCGCCGCGGCCGCCCGCGCACCGCGCAACAGCGACTCGGAAGAAATAACGTCAAACTTGCGCAAGCCCGCGGGCCGGCGGTGCACACGCGCTATCGCTGCGACGGCAGAAGCAGCTTTATCCTCCACCCCAGAAAGGGACATCAGCGGGGTCAGCGGGTCAGAATGCGGCATACCCATTACAATAACGCCGTACCCACTTTGCGGGCCGCACCACATGAACTCTGAAAAGTTCATTACTATGGCCGATATAGATTGCGACAAAACAGTAGGAGTATTAAACCGTGAGCAACGACGGACTATTCACTGACGGGTCCAACAAGTTCGCCCCGAAGGTAGACAGCATTCCCTTGAGCGATGCGGATACCTCCCGCCGTGGCGAAGCATCCATCGGCCAGCTCGTATCCAACGCCACCGAGCAGATGTCCCAGCTGGTTCGCTCCGAGGTTGAGCTAGCCAAGACCGAGCTCGCTGCCTCCGCCAAGAAGGGCGGCATCGGCGCGGGCATGTTCGGCGTAGCCGGCACCGTGGCACTCTACAGCTCCTTCTTCTTTTTCTTCTTCCTGGCGGAGCTACTGGCCGTATGGCTCGACCGTTGGGCTGCCTTCCTGATCGTCTTCCTCATTATGGTCGTCCTGGCCGCCGTCGTGGCTTTCATCGGCTTCAAGCAGGTCAAGCAGGTCAAGGCCCCGGAGAAGACCATTCAGTCTACGAAGGAACTCAAGAAGCTGGTACCGGGTAAGGCTGAGAAGTCCATCGAGCGCGGCCTCTACACCTAAACCTTTAAGGTCCTTTTCAATCTCCCGCCCCGAGCACATGCGTTCGGGGCGGATTTCTTCTGTGCACCCTTCCCATGAAAGGCCCGCCTATGAATCCCCTACCGCCCTCCGTAGTGGAGCTTGACGGCCCCTTTGAGCACGAGTTCCTGCACACGCGCGGCATCCGCCTGCACGCCGCTACCGCTGGCGACCCGGAGAACCCGTTGGTGCTGCTGCTCCATGGTTCCTTTGGTGGGTGGTTCGACTTCCGGAATGTCATTGCCCTGCTTGCCGACGCCGGCTTCCACGTCGCTGCCCTCGACATGCGCGGTTTTGGCATGTCCGATAAACCACCGCTCGAACCCGGTCAGGATATCCGCGTGGCGGTTGGCGATGTCAGCGGTGCCATCCGCGCATTAGGCCACGATGACGCCTACCTGGTTGGCGCGGATACCGGTGGTGCGGTGGCCTGGGCGCTGGCTACCGAGCGGCCCGAGCGGGTACGCGGGCTGGTTTCTGTTTCGGCAGCACACCCGGCTGATTTACGCCGCGCCATCGCCGCACGCCCCTGGGATTTCGGGTGGGTTCTCCTGCGCGCAGCATTGTGCCGCCTAGGAAAAATTGGCGCCCCGAGACTCCTACTGCGGGAGTCCACCTACCTTCGGGAGATGGATCTCGACGCCCTCGGATCCTTCAACGGCGCCGAGCGCGAGGAGGCCCTGCGCCTGCGCGTGACGTCGTCACGCATAGGAAACGTCCGCCGGGGAATCATCTGGAACCACCGACTGCGTACCGCTGTGGTTCCGCTGAGTTGGCTCGAGCTCACCGTGCAGTGCCCGACGCTGTTCATTCATGCCGATCAGATGCTGTGGCGGCCAGTTGCGCGGCGGGCGGCGCGGCGCTGCCGTGGGGGTTTCACCGCCACCACTATCCCCGGGTCCAAGAACCTGCCCTATCTTGAGAACCCGCATGGTTTTACTCAGACCATTATCCAATGGTTGCGAGATAGGTAACATTCACCGCCCTCCGTGCCCCACCCCTCTCAGGGGGATGGGGACTTTTTTAATTCGTTGACAAAACCGCAGGTTAAGAAAGAATACCTACCGCCCTATAGCTTTTATCACAGGACATATTTTTCAATTCCTTGTATATGAGACGAGCCACGCGGTAGCTTCATATAAAACCAACATCACAGGTTTTCTACATCTTTCGCACCACGGAGGTCTAAGCCCTACATGACGCTCAAGAAGACACTCGCTGCTCTCTCTGTCGCTACCCTGCCGCTCACCCTCGCGGCCTGTGGTGGCGACAACTCCGGTTCAGACTCTGCTTCCGGCTCCGGTGATGGAATCGTCACCGTCAACGGCTCCGAGCCGCAGAACCCGCTCATCCCGGCCAACACCAACGAGGTCGGCGGCGGACGTATCGTCGATTCCATCTACGCCGGCCTGGTCTACTACGACGGTGACGGCGAAGCTCAGAACGAGCTGGCTGAATCCATCGAGCCGAATGACGACAACACCGAGTTCACCGTCAAGCTCAAGGAGTCTAAGTTCTCCGACGGCTCCCCGGTCACCGCGAAGAACTTCGTGGACGCCTGGAACTACGCCGTGGCCAACGACCAGCTCAACGCTTCCTTCTTTGCCAACATCAAGGGCTTCGAGGAAGGCGTCGAAAAGATGGAGGGCCTCAAGGTCGTCGACGACCACACCTTCACCATCGCCCTGAACAGCCCGGAGCAGGACTTCCCGGCACAGCTGGGCTACTCCGCGTTCTACCCGCTGCACGAGTCGGCCCTGGAAGACATGGATGCCTTCGGCCAGATGCCGATTGGCAACGGCCCGTACAAGCTGACCGAGTGGAACCACAACCAGGACGCCACCGTCGTCCCGAATGAGGAGTACAAGGGTGGCCAGACCCCGCAGAATGACGGCATCAAGTTCGTCTTCTACGCCTCCCAGGACGCCGCTTACGCCGATCTGCTCTCGGGCAACCTCGACGTTCTCGACGCCGTTCCGGACTCCGCTTTCGACGTCTACGAGGCCGACCTCGGCGACCGTGCAGTGAACCAGCCGACTGCCATCTTCCAGTCCTTCACCCTGGGTGAGAACCTCGAGCACTACTCCGGCGAGGAAGGAGTCCTGCGCCGCGAGGCTATCTCCCATGCCATCAACCGCGAGGAGATCACGGATACCATCTTCAAGGGCACCCGCACCCCGGCCAAGGACTTCACCTCCCCGGTTATGCCGGGCTACTCCGAGGACATCAAGGGCAACGAGGTCCTGAAGTATGACCCGGAGAAGGCCAAGGAGCTGTGGGCTGAGGCTGACAAGCTCAACAAGTGGGATAACCCGACTCTGGAGATTGCTTACAACTCCGACGGCGGCCACAAGAGCTGGGTGGACGCGACCACCAACTCCATCAAGAACACCCTCGGCATCGAGGCTGTCGGCGCTCCATACCCGGACTTCAAGTCCCTGCGCGATGAGGTGACTAACCGCACCATCAAAACCGCCTTCCGCACCGGCTGGCAGGCGGACTACCCGAGCCAGGCCAACTTCCTCACCCCGCTCTACAAGACCGACGGCTCTTCTAACGACGGCGACTACAGCAACCCGGAGTTTGACAAGCTTCTCGACGAAGCCCTGACCTCCACCTCTGAGGAAGACGCCATCAAGAAGTACACCGAGGCCCAGGAAGTCCTGTTCAAGGACCTGCCGGCTATCCCGCTGTGGTACTCCAACGCCACCGGTGGCTACTCCGAGAACGTCGACAACGTTGTCTTCTCTTGGAAGTCCCAGCCGGTGTACTACAACATCACCAAGAAGTAACGCCATCCCTGGCCACTTCGCACGACCCCCGCAACCTCCGTGGAGCGGGGGTCGCCCCACGTTTTCACCCCCAGAGTGTGATTAGAAACGCGCTATAGATTTCTCGAAGCGTGGGATCACACATTAGAATTCTCGTAAGCTATGCCCCGCGTCCCGACGCTGGCAAGCACCTGCCCACAACGAGTAAAGGACCACACTATGCTGCGCTATATCGGGCGCCGAGTGCTCCAGATGATCCCGGTGTTCTTCGGAGCCACCCTGCTCATCTATGCGCTCGTCTTCTTGATGCCCGGCGACCCCGTCGAAGCCCTTGGCGGTGACCGCGGCCTTACCGAGGCTGCCCGCGCCCGCATCGAGGCGGAATACAACCTAGACAAGCCGTTCATCATTCAGTATCTGCTCTATATCAAGGGCATCTTCATGTTGGACTTCGGCACGACCTTCTCCGGTGTTCCCGTGACCCAGGTGATGGCGAACGCCTTCCCGGTTACCGTGAAGCTCACCGTCATGGCCATCATCTTTGAATCCGTCTTCGGCATCCTTTTCGGCGTCTTCGCCGGCATGCGCCGCGGTGGCTTCTTCGATTCCACCGTGTTGGTCATCTCCCTGCTCGTCATCGCCGTGCCCTCCTTCGTTATCGGCTTCGTCTTCCAGTACCTCGTGGGCATTAAGTGGGGCGTCCTGCCGGTTACCGTCGGCGCTAACGCCACCGTGAAGTCCCTCCTCATGCCCGCCATGGTGCTCGGTGCGCTCTCCCTGGCCTACGTCATCCGCCTGACCCGCCAGTCCGTGGCGGAGAACCTGCGCGCCGACTACGTGCGCACCGCCCGCGCCAAAGGCCTCTCCAACGGTGCAGTGACCCGCCGCCACGTGCTGCGCAACTCGCTGATTCCCGTGGCCACCTTCATCGGCGCCGACATCGGTGCGCTCATGACCGGCGCCATCGTGACCGAGGGCATCTTCGGCATCAACGGCGTCGGCGGCACCATGTACCAGGCCATCCTGCGTGGTGAGCCGACCACAATCGTCTCCTTCACCACGGTGTTGGTGATCATCTACATCATCGCCAACCTGCTCGTTGACCTCCTGTACGCCGTACTTGATCCGAGGATCCGCTATGCCTAATTTCGAGAAAACCACTCCCTACCCGGGCCAAGAGCACTTCGTCTCGGAAACCGATGAAACGGGTCTCGGCGCGGTCGATGCCGTCAAGGACGAGTCCGCGCCTTCCTCCCAGTGGGGCGAGGCATGGCGCTACCTGCGCCGTCGCCCACTGTTCTGGGTCGCCGCCGTGATGATTCTCGTAGCCATCCTCCTGGCCATCGCACCAGGTCTCTTCACTAGCACCGACCCGCGCCTGTGCGAGCTGTCCAAATCCCTCGCCCCCGCCGAGCCGGGCCACCCCTTCGGCTTCAACCGCCAGGGCTGTGACATCTACGCCCGCGTGATTTACGGTGCGCGCGCGTCGGTTGCCGTCGGCGTCCTCACCACGCTGCTTGTCGTGGTGCTTGGTTCAATGATCGGTGCTATCGCCGGCTTCTTCGGCGGCTGGATCGACTCTGTTCTCTCCCGCATCACCGACATTTTCTTCGCTATCCCGCTGGTGCTCGCCGCCATCGTGGTCATGCAGATGTTCAAGGAGCACCGCACCATCGTCACGGTGGTCTTGGTGCTCGGCCTCTTCGGCTGGGTTTCCATCGCCCGCATCACGCGCGGCGCGGTGGTCTCCATTAAGAACGAGGAGTTCGTGCAATCCGCGCGCTCCATCGGTGCGTCGAGCTGGCGTATCTTGTTCAGCCATATCCTGCCGAATGCGGCCGCGCCCATCATCTCCTACGCCACCGTGGCGCTGGGTACCTACATCGTCGCCGAGGCCACCCTGTCCTTCCTGGGCATCGGCTTGCCGCCGACGTTCGTGTCCTGGGGCGGAGACATCTCCGACGCGCAGGCCTCCCTGCGTGTTGCCCCGGCAGTTCTGTTCTACCCGGCGGGTGCCTTGGGCCTGACCGTGTTGAGCTTCATCATGATGGGTGACGTCGTCCGCGATGCACTCGATCCGAAGGCGAGGAAGCGTTAATGACTAACCCACTTCTTGAAATGAAGGACGTTCGCATCTCCTTCACCACGTCGACCGGCGTGGTTGAGGCAGTGCGTGGCGTCAATATGACCATCTACCCGGGCCAGTCCGTGGCCATCGTGGGCGAGTCCGGTTCCGGTAAGTCGACCACGGCGATGTCCATCCTGGGCCTGCTGCCGGGCACCGGCAAGGTCACCGGCGGCCAGATCCTCTTCGAAGGCGAGGACATCACTCACTACAACAACAAGCAATTCGAATCGCTGCGCGGCGACAAGATCGGCTTGGTCCCGCAGGATCCCATGTCCAACCTGAACCCGGTATGGCGCATCGGCACGCAGGTTGAAGAGTCTCTCAAGGCCAACCACGTGGTGGAGGGTTCCAAGCGCCACGAACGCGTTGTGGAGCTTCTGGAGGAAGCCGGGCTTCCCGACGCCGAACGCCGCGCCAAGCAGTACCCCCACGAGTTCTCTGGTGGTATGCGCCAGCGCGCGCTCATCGCGATCGGCCTGGCCGCCCGCCCGAAGCTACTCATCGCCGACGAGCCCACCTCCGCGCTGGATGTAACTGTTCAGAAGACCATCCTGGACCACCTGGAGCACCTCACCGAGGAGCTGGGTAACGCCGTTCTCTTCATTACCCACGACCTTGGTCTGGCGGCCGAGCGCGCCGAACACCTCATCGTGATGCACCGCGGCCGCATCGTGGAGTCGGGCCCGTCGCGCGAGATCCTGCGTTCCCCGCAGCACCCTTACACCCGCCGCCTTGTCAAGGCCGCCCCTTCCCTCGCCTCCTCCCGCATCCGCGCGGCCAAGGAAGCTGGCGTGGAGGCCAAGGAACTCAAGTCGGGCGAGGCTATCGGCACCGCCGTCGAACCTGGCTCCACCGCTGCAGATTCCGCTGAAGGTTCATCTTCCGCGGCTCAGGCCCCGGTCATCTCGGTTCGCAACCTCACCAAGGAATTCGACATCCGCGGACAGCGTGGCGGCAAGAAGCTCCTCAAGGCTGTCGACGATGTCTCCTTCGACATCCGCCGCGGCACCACCCTGGCGCTGGTGGGCGAGTCCGGCTCCGGCAAGTCTACGGTGGCAAACATGGTGTTGGGCCTTTTGGAGCCGACCTCCGGCACCATCGAATTCGAAGGCCGTGATACCTCGAAGCTATCGAAGCAGGAACTCTTCAAGCTCCGCCGCAAAATGCAGGTGGTCTTCCAGAACCCTTATGGCTCACTGGATCCGATGTACTCCATTTACAAGTGCATCGAGGAACCCATGGCGCTGCACAAGGTGGGCTCGCGCAAGGAACGCGAGGCCCGCGTGGCCGAGCTTCTCGACATGGTCTCCATGCCTCGCTCCGCCATGCGCCGCTACCCCAACGAGCTCTCCGGCGGCCAGCGCCAGCGCATCGCCATCGCCCGCGCGCTCGCGCTGCGCCCAGAGGTCATCGTCCTCGATGAGGCCGTTTCCGCCCTGGACGTGCTGGTGCAGAACCAGATCATCCAGCTCCTCGCGGAGCTGCAGTCTGAGCTCAGCCTGTCCTATCTCTTCATTACCCACGACCTCGCAGTGGTCCGCCAGACTGCCGACGACGTAGTTGTGATGAAGAAGGGCCAGGCCGTCGAGCAGGGCACCGCCGACGATATCTTCGACAACGCCCAGCAGGAGTACACCCGCAACCTCATCAACTCGGTTCCGGGTATGCACCTCGATATCGGCACGGATATCTAGCTCAAGCGCGCCGACTACCCGTCAACCTTGCTGTGGTTGGCGGGTTCGGCATTGACGGGCCTTTATACCAGCGATAGCGGGCCGCGAAAGACGATGGTCTTTATATGCAATTACTGGACCCAAGACTGTTGAAAAACAACCAGCAATTCCATAAAGTGTACGGTGAGCCATATCACTTCTATGGACTCTAAAGGATCTCTAACACAAGGAATTCTGATGAAGAAAATCACCCTTTTAGCTTTCAGTTTGGCGCTCACCACATCTGGCGCGGGACCTTCTGCTGCCGCCACCAACGTGCAACCGTTCAAAATCTGCGAATACGAGAATGGATCACAATGCACCGGATGGTATCCAAATCCGGACACATGCCGAGACATCTTCAATAAGCCAGGCGTTACTGATTACCAGCTTCGCGCCTGCCTTGCTTGGAGTGGGCACGGGAGTCGGGGATAGGAACGCATAATGTCCACTTCCATCGTGATAATTCTTTTGGCTGTCCTACTCATCTCCCTCCCCGCAGGAATGATGCACCACCGCATTAACAAACGAACACATAGCCATGATCCCGAAGTTCGTCAGGCTGCTGTGGACTTTCAACGAGACGTCAGCAGAGGGCAAATGGGCTTTTAATTCACTCGCCCGCCCTCGCCGAAGACCTATTCCAGAAACCTATGAGACGCAGGAGCCGGTTGGGGTGGCGTCGACAAGCTGCGTAACGTCACCCACGTGGCCGCGCACCTCGTCCGCGGTGAGTGCATAGCCCGTATCGGAATCCTCCACGGAAGCACCAAACACAACGCCGAGCACCTGGCCCTCCGGGTTGATCATCGGGCCGCCGGAATTGCCCTGCCGGATGCTGCCGCGCACCGTGTAGGCATCGCGCTCCACACGGCCCGTGGAATAGATATCCGGCCCCGCGATGGTGAGGCGATCCCGCACTCGCGCCGGTTCTGCAGTAAAGGGCCCCGACTGCGGGAAGCCCAAGACGATGGCATCATCCCCCGTCACAGCCGCTTGCTCCGCCCACGGCAAAGGCTCCAAGCCCAACCCGGGGCTATGCAGCACCGCAATGTCCACATCCGAGTTGTAGTACACCACGTGCGCCTCCTTGAGCCCGAGCACAGTATCGAGGTGAACCTTATCCGTGCCGGCCACAACGTGGGCGTTCGTGATGACGTAGTCCGGTTCCGTGACAAAGCCTGAGCCCATCAGCCGGCGCGAGCACGCCTCCGCATCACCCAGCACGTGGATTACGGAAGGCCGCACGCGTTCCGCGAGCTCAGGGTCCTCGATGTTCACTGCGGGAGCATCCACCTCCACATCGGCACCGGAGCCCTCCCACGGAGACACCAGCGGCGGCAGCCCAGACTCGTTGAGTAGTGCTGCGATACCGTTCGGCAACGCCGCTAGGCGCGAGGGTGCCGCTGCATTGAGCGCGCTGAGTACGTGCGACTCACGCAGCGCCTGCCCCGGCCGGCCACCCAGGTTGGATGCCAAAGGCAGGGAAACCAACCAAATCACCACGATGGCCGCCACCGCCTGGAATACCGCACCAACTGAGGAGTCCACGCGCTGCCCCGAGCGGGTGCGCATGCGGTCCCGCAACGCCATGCCAAGCGACGTCCCCACCAGCTGCCCTAAGCCCACCAGCAGAATGAGCACGCCGACAGCCAACAAGAAGCGCACGGCGGCCTGGTCCGCCAAGCCCATCGCCAGCGGGGCAACCACGGTTCCCAGCACCAGCCCCGCAATGATTCCCACGGCGGCGAGGACCGCTGCCAAGGCGCCCTGCCGCCAACCCACGCGAACAGCGAGGAGCACGGCAACCACGATCAGGATGTCAACAGCAAGAGACACAGAGGGAATGCTTTCTTAAGGGCTAAAAGGGGCAGAAACTAACCTATCTTCTCATTATTCAAGGAGCGGTTGAGTGATTCACGCAGATCGTGAACCATTTTCTTATCCCATTTCACGCTCCAGCCCGCATGATCCATCAGCCCAGACAGCACTCCCGCGGTAAAGCCCCACACCAGGTAGCCCCGCGTCCGAAACGCCGGCCCCTTCCAGCGGCCAAATCCCACCATCATGCGATTCGTGGGATCCGCCAGCTCCCGCAAAGGGACGGTGAAGACATCATCGGTTTCCGCGGGGCTCGCCGGCCACACGTCACCCGGTTTATGCCAATACGCCAGGACCGGGCTCACGGTGTTGCCGGTAGCTGGGATATCCAGCTTGCCCCACTGTTCAAGGGGTGTGACGGCGGAGCGGTCGAGGCCGGTTTCTTCTTCGGCTTCGCGCAGGGCGGCGTCGACAAGCGAGGCGTCCTCCTCGTCCTTGCGCCCACCGGGGAAAGCAATCTGCCCGGAGTGCGAGCGCATCGAGGGCGAGCGGTGCGTAAGCAACACCTCACCGTCTGCGAAGCTTTCGCCCTTCAAGAGCACCAACACTGCCGATTCACGCCGGCGCTTGGCGGCCGGGACATGCCGAATGAGGCGTTCTTGGACCTTGTCTGTATCAACCCCGAGCGCCGGGCGCAGCCACTCCGGGGCGTGAGCAGGAAACAGGCGGCTCACTGAAGAACCTCCTCGACGGCCGCCTCCAATTCTTCGGCGGAACTAAACGGTTTGATGAACTTCTCTTCCACCTTGCCATCGCGCACCACGAGGGTGATGGGGATGACGCCCGGCAGCCCGAGCTCGCCAGCGAAGGTCCCATCCTCGTCCTGGTAGCTGGGGATGTCGACCTGCAGGTCACTCAAAAGCGCAGCACCGTTGGCGGCGTTCGCATCCGCATGCACGCCGACGACATTCCACGTCGAGTGTGAGCGCGCGAGATCTTCGAAGAAAGGCAGCTCCGTGCGGCACGGCTCGCACCACCACGCCCACACCGTGACGATCTGGATATCCTTGGCCGCGGCGGTACCGGCCGCTCCTAAGCAGGGAAGGTCCACTCCAGCAATGGGCCCCTCGGGGCACTTGGGACGCTTGGCTACTTCTTGCTCCTGCGCCTCGGGGACGGGGACCTCCGGCTCATCATCCTCAAGGAGATTCACCACGCCGACGAACGCGAGTGCCGCCAGCGCAACAATGGCTGCGATGCTCACCTTCACGTATCCGGGCCACCGAGAATATTGGCTCATTGCTCCACCTTAACCCCGCGACGGGCACCATGGGGCGAGGACGCAGGCCGTGCACTTCGGCTTCCGGGCGGTGCACACGCGCCGCCCATGGAGGATGAGGCGGTGAGAGAATACGGTTTGTTCCTCTTCGGGCACGCGCTTGGCGACGTCCCTCTCAATCGCCCGCGGCGTCTTCGCCTCGGTCAGACCGAGCCGCTGACTCAGTCGCGTGACGTGGGTATCCACGGTGATTCCCGGCAGCCCAAAGGCATTTCCCCGCACCACCAGCGCGGTCTTGCGGCCGACGCCGGGCAGCGAGGTGAGCTCGTCGATGCCGCGTGGTACCTGCCCGTCGAAGTCCGCGACGAGCTTTTCACCGATGCCCAACAGGTGGCCGGCCTTCATGCGCTGAAAGCCGAGCGGGCGGAGAATGCGCTCAAGGTCAGCGCGGTCCGCGGCGGCATAATCTGGCGCGGAGGGGTAAGCAGCGAACAGCTCCGGGGTGACCTGGTTGACACGGGCATCCGTGCACTGCGCGGAGAGAACCGTCGCTACGAGTAGCTCAAGGGGGTTGGTGAAGTCTAGTTCACAGTCGGCATCAGGGTATTCGTCCGCGAGGGCAGTACGGATATGGGCAACACGCGCTTCCTCGGTATCATCGTCATGCTGTGCAAAAAGGTCAGGGGACATAGAAATAACTCTAGTGACGGCAGTTAGAATGGAAAGCATGATTTCGCTCGTTGTTCTCGTCCCGCTGTGCCTCGCTCTGTTTGCCATTCTTATGGAAAAGCTAGAGGCAACGGCCTTCGAGAATTAAACAGATTAGTAAAGGCATGTGACTATTTTTCCCGTTGGTGGAAATAGTGACTAATTGCACTGTATGATGTTGTGCAGTGCCTCGTGGCGCACTGGAGACTAGGTGCGTCAAAATAGACCAAACCAGCTTGCGTCCAAGTGTTTTCCTCGCTGCGCAGGCTTTAAGGAGTAACAGTGGAAGGCGTACAGGACATCCTCTCCCGCGCTGGCATTTTCCAGGGCGTCGATCCGGTAGCAGTACAGAACCTCATCGAGCAAATGGAAACCGTCCGTTTCCCGCGCGGCACCACCATTTTCGAGGAAGGAGAGCCGGGCGACCGCCTCTACATCATCACCTCGGGAAAGATTAAGCTTGCTCGCCACGCCCCGGATGGCCGTGAGAACCTGCTGACCGTGATGGGCCCGTCCGATATGTTCGGTGAGCTTTCTATCTTCGATCCGGGCCCGCGCACCTCGTCTGCTGTGTGCGTCACCGAGGTCACCGCCGCCACGATGAACTCCGAAATGCTAAAGCAGTGGGTGGCCGATCATCCGGCGATTGCGCAGCAGCTGCTGCGCGTGCTGGCCCGCCGTCTGCGTCGCACCAACGCCAACCTGGCGGACCTCATCTTTACCGATGTTCCGGGCCGCGTGGCCAAGACCCTGCTGCAGCTGGCTAACCGCTTCGGCTCGCAAGAGGGCGGTGCACTGCGCGTGAACCACGACCTCACTCAGGAAGAGATCGCCCAGCTCGTCGGCGCGTCCCGCGAGACCGTCAACAAGGCGCTGGCCACCTTCGCCCACCGCGGCTGGATTCGCTTGGAAGGCAAGTCGGTGCTCATCGTCGATACCGAGCACTTGGCTCGCCGCGCGCGCTAGGTCTTAAAGGCCGAGCCAGCATATGCCGCCTCCGGGCGGCTGTGGCCCAATGCAAAATCCCCCGAGAATTTCTCGGGGGATTTTCCTATGCGGTGTTTTAGTTCTGAGCCGCGAGGTACTTCAGCGCAGTGCGCGTGGATTGCTCGGCGGCGTGGCGAAGGACCGGGTCTACGTCGTCGTACATCTCATCGACGAGGGTCTTAACGTCAACATCCTCACCAAGGCGCCCGCGGACCTCTTTAATCTGATCCAAGCGGTGGTGGCGGCGGTCAATGTACTTGCGGGCAACCGCGGAGGTGTCCTCCAAGTCCGGGCCATGCCCCGGGAAGAGTGCTACATCCTTGCCGCGCTCTTCGAGAAGGTCCAGCGTCTTCAGGTAGGCACCCAAGTCACCATCGGTCTCAGACAGGAGCACGGTGTGACGGCCAGCGATGGTATCACCGGTCAGAATTCCCTCCAGGGTGGAGTGCTTAGCCTCTTCGGACCATACGAAGAAGCAGGTGGAATCCGCAGTGTGGCCAGGGGTATGGACCACCTCGAGTTGCGGGGTGATGCCGTCGACGGTGATCACTTCGCCGTCGACAAGCGCCTCCGCGCCGTTGCAGTAGTTCGGATCGAACGCGCGAATCGGAGCGCCGGTGAGCTGGCGCAGACGCTGAGCGCCCGAGGCGTGATCATCGTGGCGGTGAGTGAGAAGGATCAGTGCTACCTCGCCCGCTTTCGCGGTCACAACGTTGAGATGCCCCTCATCCTCTGGGCCTGGATCGACCACAATGGCGCGAGAATCTTCTCCGGCGCGAATGATCCACGTGTTGGTGCCTTCCAAGGCGGTGTAGCTGGGATTATCGCACAGCACGACACCGACGGACTGGCTCACGGGACGCAATTGGCTATATGCAGGATGCTCCATGGTTCTAACCCTATCCGATTACTCAGCGATTTCTACGATAACTTCGATCTCAACGGGGGAATCCTTCGGAAGGACCGCTACCCCCACGGCAGAACGCGCGTGAACACCGGCATCACCAAAGACCTCCCCGAGGAAGTTCGAGGCACCGTTGATAACCGCGGCCTGATCCGTAAAGGATGGAGCCGAGGCAACGAAGCCGACCACCTTCACCACGCGGGTGACACGGTCGAGGCCCACGAGGCCATCGATGGCAGCCAACGCGTTTAGCGCGGCCGTGCGCGCCAGCTCCTGCGCCTTCTCGAGGTCCACTTCTGCGCCAACCTTGCCGGTGGCAGGCAATTCGCCGCCCACGACGGGCAGCTGACCGGAGGTCCATACCTGGTTTCCTACCTGGATGGCCGGGATATAGGACGCGAGAGGAACAGCGACGGAAGGCAGCTCGACACCGAGTTCTTCCAAGCGTGCGAGGGCGCCCATTAGGACTCCTCCAGAGGGCGCTTGAAATAGGCGACGACATTCTCCGGGTTCATGCCCGGGGTGATAGTGACGAGCTCCCAGCCGTCCTCACCCCAGGAATCGAGGATTTGTTTCGTCGCGTGCGTAAGAACCGGCGCGGTTGCATATTCCCATTTAGTCATGGGCCCAATGCTACTAAATACCGATGAGTTCGCCACCCTCAGCAAGGTAATGCGCCCAGCTGGTGATGTGCGGATTCTTGCGCAGGAGGGCGCGGCGCTGGCGCTCCGTGAGGCCGCCCCACACGCCAAACTCCACGCGGTTATCAAGGGCATCCGCGCGACACTCGTTCAGCACTGGGCAGTGACGGCAAATCACCGCAGCCTTACGCTGCTCTGCCCCTCGCACGAACAGTGCATCAGGGTCACCGTTGCGGCACTTGGCTTGGGTAACCCACTCACCACGCTCGGAGGTTAACGAGGCATTCTTTACCATTGCGGACCGTCCTGCACCTTTGACACTGACTGCCATGGCTAGGTAACTCCTTCCAAGTTCCCCCCGTCGTAGTGGAAGATCATGAATAACCCTCAACCCGACGGAATATTATGTACCATTGGTAAGTCTATTCACAGACCGGTATACCTGTCTAACAGGTCACACTTTAGGGGGGTCTCCCGGATCTGCACCTGAACCACTAGTGTGTGGAGGGTGACTGTCATCAAATCCCTGGGAAAGCTCGTCCTGTCCACAGCACTGGTCGGCATCCTCATCGCGCTGGCCATCGCCCCTGTCGCCGGCGTCAGTGGCGTTGCCGTTGCTAGGACGAACGAAACGATGCAATCGGACATCCAGGATCTCACCAGCGGGGATACCCCCGGCGTGAGCACCATCTTGGATGCCAAGGGCAACCCCCTTGCCTACATCTACGAACAGCGCCGCCATCCCGTACAGCCGGATGAGATCTCCGACGCTATGAAGCAGGCAGTTGTGGCCATCGAGGACCGCCGCTTCTATGAGCACGAAGGCGTCGATCTGCAGGGCAACGTCCGCGCTTTGTGGACCAACCTGGCAGCGGGCGGCGTCTCCCAGGGCGCGTCCACGCTGGATCAGCAGTACGTGAAGAACTATCTCCTCCTCGTCAACGCCACCACGGATGAAGAACGCCAAGCCGCAACCGAGCAATCCATAGCCCGCAAGCTGCGCGAGATGCGCATGGCGACGGATATCGACGCCAAGCTTTCCAAGGATGAGATCCTCACCAACTACCTCAACCTCGTACCCTTTGGCAACCACTCCTACGGCATCGAGGCCGCTGCCCGCACCTACTTCGGCTCCGATGCCGCGCACCTCACCGTGCCGCAGGCAGCGATGCTCGCCGGCATGGTGCAGTCCTCGGAGTATCTCAACCCCTATACCAACGAGGAAGGCGTGCTCGAGCGCCGCAATGTGGTGCTCCAAGCTATGGTCGACACCGGCTCTCTATCCCAGGAGGACGCCGATGCCTATGCCCAAGAACCCCTTGGGGTGTTGGATAGCCCCGCCACGCTGCCCAATGGCTGCATCGGCGCGGGAGATCGCGGTTTCTTCTGCGACTACGTGATGGACTACCTCGCCGATAAGGGCATAGACCGCGAGCATCTAGCGCGCGGTGGCCTGACCGTGAAAACCACCCTTGACCCCGACGTCCAGGACCAAGCTCTCAACGCAGTACGCAGCCACACCGCCCCGGATACCGAGGGCGTGGCAGAAGTCATGAACGTGATCAAGCCGGGCACTGATTCCCGCAAGGTCCTCGCCATGGTGTCCTCGCGCACCTACGGGCTCGACCTGGCCAACAACGAAACCCTCCTGCCCCAGCCCAATTCGCTGGTGGGCAACGGCGCCGGCTCGGTGTTCAAGCTCTTTACCGCCGCGGCCGCCTTGGAATCGGGCTATGGCATCAAAGACAAACTGGCAGTGCCCAAGCGCTACGAGGCGGAAGGTCTAGGGTTCGGCGGCGCTGAGAACTGCCCACCCAACAAGTACTGCGTGGAAAACGCCGGCAGCTACGCCTCCACGATGACCATGCAGGACACTCTCGCCTACTCCCCCAACACCCCCTTCATCCAGCTCACCGAGCAGCTTGGCGTCGAGCGCATCGTCGACATCGCCGTGAAGCTCGGCCTGCGCTCCTACGAGGAGCCCGGCAGCTACGACGGCGAGTCCTCCATCGCCGACCACATCAAGGACTCCAACCTGGGCTCCTTCACGCTCGGCCCGACGGCGGTGAACGCGCTCGAGCTTTCCAATGTGGGCGCGACGGTGGCGTCGGAAGGCATGTGGTGCGAGCCGAACCCCATCGAGGAGGTCACGGACTCCCACGGTAACGAGGTGTACCTCAAGCACACCCCGTGCGAACGCGCGGTGGGCAAAGAGGTGGCCAAGGCGCTAGAAAACAACATGACCGCCGATACTGAAAAGGGCACGGCGGCCGATTCTGCGCGTGCTGCGGGCTTCAGCGGCAAGGCCGCCGCCAAGACTGGTACCACGGAATCCAACCAGTCCTCGGCATTCCTCGGCTTCAACTCTGAGGTTGCTGCCGCGCCGTATATCTACAATGACGGCACCACCACGAGCCCGCTGTGCACCGGGCCCGTGCGCCAGTGCGCCAACGGCAACCTCTTCGGTGGCAAGGAGCCCGCATCAACGTTCTACACCATGGCCGCGCGCGTTCCCGATGCACTGAAGGGAACGGTGCCGGACTACGACCGCGCTTATGATTCGGGCACGGTATCGCCGCTTATCGACGGGTTGAAGGGCAAGTCCGAAAGCCAAGCCCGCTCCGCTCTGGAGAAGGCTGGCTACGTGGTCAAAACCACCGAGGTGCCCGCGCCCGGAGTGGGCTACAGCAAGGTGGTTCGTGTCATCACCGGTGCATCCGGCACTAAGAAGGGTGCGGAGGTAACGCTGCAGCTTTCCGACGGCTCCGCTGGCGACTCCGCAAGCTCCGGCACCTCTGGCTCCAGCTACTACACCCCGTCGGCGCCGAGCGGCAACGGCGGTGGCACGGACAATGGCCAGCCGGCTACTCAGTCCGACCCGCTGTTCTCCCAAGAGGATGTCGACCGCTTGACGAACGACGTGCGGGATTTCTTCGGGCTCTAGCGCGAAGCGCTAGAGCGTGACAAGGAGCTAGAGCGTAAAACGGGCTACAGCGTGGGTGCTAGCGCTCCTGCGCTAACACGCTAGTTGAGGGCGGCCTTAACCGCGGTGGACAGACGCTTGCCGTCAGCGCGACCAGCGGCCTTGGCGGTGGCCACCTTCATCACGTTGCCCATCTGCTTGATGGTCACCGGCTCGCCGGAATCCTTCTCAACCTCGGCGATGGATTCAGCGACGAGGGAGTTCAGGGCGTCGTCGTCAAGCTGCTCCGGCTGGTAGGCCTCGAAGAAGGGGACGTCGACAAGCTCTGCCTCCGCCAACTCCGGGCGGCCGTTTTCCGCGTAGACCTCTGCGGACTCGCGGCGCTTTTTAATCTCACGGGCGATGACCTTGAGGATGTCCTCATCGGTGATCTCGTGGCGGGAACCAGAAGTTTCCTCCGCCTGGATGGCAGACAGCAGAGAACGGATGGCGCTCGTACGGGCCTTGTCCTTGGCCTTCATCGAGGTCTTGAGGTCAGCACGGATAGTTTCTTTCAACTCACTCATGCCCTTCAATCTACGCCTGCCGGCCAGGTAGTGTGGTGAAGGTGAAGATTTTCCCTGTTCTTGGCGGACTCGCCGCCGCCGGCCTAGGCGTTGCCGCGTGGGCGCACTCAGAACTCACCAAGTTTGAGCTCAAGGAGTACACCCTGCCGCTGCTGGAGCCCGGTACGCTGCGCGAGGAGTCCGAGTTCCGTATCCTGCACGTGTCCGACCTCCACATGATCCCGGGCCAGCGCGCCAAAATCGAGTGGGTCTCAGGCCTCGATGCCCTTGACCCGCACTTGGTGATCAATACCGGTGACAACCTCTCCGACGAGCGCGCCGTACCCGAGGTCCTCCGCGCCCTTGGCCCGCTGCTGAGCCGCCCGGGGATGTTCTGCTTCGGCACCAACGACTACTGGGCGCCGCGCATCCCGAACCCCTTCAACTACCTGATTGGGAAGAAGAACGAACCTTCCTACGTGAACCTGCCCTGGAAGGGCATGCGCGCGGCCTTCCTGGAACACGGCTGGCACGACGCCAACCAGGCCCGCGTGGAGTTCAAGGTAGGCGATGTCCGCCTCGCTGCCGCCGGCGTGGACGACCCACACCACGATTTGGATGACTACTCCGAAATCGCCGGCGCCCCCAACGAGGACGCCGACCTCTCCTTAGCACTACTGCATTCCCCGGAACCTCGCGTCCTGGAGAAGTTCGCCGCCGACGGCTACCAGCTGTCCCTGTCCGGACATACGCACGGCGGCCAGCTCTGCCTGCCTTTCAAGGTGGCGGGCTCGCGCTCCATCGTGACCAATTGCGGCATCGACCGCGTTCGCGCGGAGGGCCTGCACCGATTCGGAGAAATGTACATGCATGTCTCCAACGGGCTGGGCACCTCCAAGTTCGTTCCTTTCCGCCTCTTCTGCCGCCCGTCCGCCACGCTGCTGCGTATCACAGAGAAGGCCGCCTAGGAATACCCCCTCCACGCTGCCGTTTTGTCCTTTCAGGCTGGGGTGCGTTACAGTATTCCGGTACCGCTTAGAGCGAGACACCGGGATATGGCGCAGCTTGGTAGCGCGCTTCGTTCGGGACGAAGAGGTCGCAGGTTCAAATCCTGTTATCCCGACCATTAAACCCGCAGGAAACTGCGGGTTCTTTTCGTTTTCACCGGGCGGCGGAAAGGGCGCCCGTCCTCCTAGAAGCTGGAGGAGCCACCCGAACCGGAAAAGCCCGAGCTAAACCCGCTGTTGACGCCGCCGCTGCTACCGGAAGAGCTATCGCGGGCGGCCGTCGCGTCGCTGTCCCAGGTGCTCACAACATAGAAGGGCACGTAACCGTGGTAGCCAGAGCCGGCGAAGAAGTGGGAGTCATAGATATGCGTGCGTACGGGGCGTTCCTCGGCCTCGTTCTCCTTCTGCAGCTGTGCTTGCAGGTGCTCCGAGAGCAGCGCAGTCCGGTCCAAGAGCTCCAAGTAGCGCTCCATGAACTGCGGGTGGTTCGGCTCCTTGGACAGGGCCACGGCGGCGTCTTCCAGCTCCTTGGCGTGGCGCTCAAGCGCCGAGTCGATGTCCGCAGCCAGGTAACCCGCCTGGGCGAGGTCCTTGCCCAGCTCGTAGAGCTCATAGCGGCGCGTGTCGGTATCAGCGTTCTCGATGCGGTGTAGCTTTTCGATGTTGGACTCGGCGGTCTCTACACGTTCGCAGAGCAAACGTGCACGAGCAATGAGCACGGAGCGTGAGCGGAACTGCTCGTCCGGTGCGTCGGCCGGAATCGACATGAGGGAACCCACCTTGTCATCGATGGCCAGGAAGTCATCGCGCAGGCCCTCCCAGTCCTCGCGCAGGCGCTCATCCACTAGACCCGATTGCAGCGAGTGCGCCCGGATATCGATCTCCCGCAGGCGCTGCGCCACATCGGTATAGGTCTGCGACACATAATCCCAATCCTCGCGCGCCTGCTGCGCGTTCTTCTGACGGCTGCGGCGAGTACCGCCAACGATGCCTGCACCCGCGCCACCAACGCTCAGGCCCGCTACCCCCAGACCAATGGCCGCCCCAACGCGGTTATTTTGAGCACTCTCAAACTGGGTATCCGCAGCACGGTCCACGTCGATCGCTGCCGCCGCACCCGCAAAGAGACCAGCAGGAATGTTGTCATCCCGCACGCCCGGCTTTATAGCTTCGATGGACTGCTCGAGATGGCTATCTTTCTTGCGCAGCTTCATCTGCTCGGCCACGTCCTCACCCGCGAAGACGAAGGCCTGGCGCGGATCGAGGCCGACGCCGACGAAGACTTGGCCATCGGCAAACTTATCCTTGCCGATAAGCTCCGGGTGATTGTCACGCAAATACTCCTCCACGGAGTCGTTGACGTTTTCTTTGTTCTTGGCAAAGACCATGTAGTGCAGCCCTTGGACCACGTCGGGGGCGGCGATCCGGGAGACGTCGCCAAGCATGCGCTCTTCCTCCTCCGGAGTGAGCACATCGTCGGGGTCCATGATGTCGGCCTGGACCTCGCGCTGCGCTGGCTGCATGAGAAAATCGGCACGCTCCGGCGCATCGAAGACCGCCAAGCTCGCGCCCGCACCAATACCTCCGAGCAGCAGACCTCCCGCCACTGCTGCACCGACGATGGCGCCGACCGGCTTAAGGGACATTTCGTGTGGATAAA
>NZ_KV819482.1:58241-73514 GCF_001815175.1 Corynebacterium sp. HMSC034H07 | reverse complement strand
ACCGATTTCCTTAGCCACATGAGCGATCGGTCGCTCTGACTCGACTACCAGGTTTGCGGCCTCACGCCGGTACTCCGGCGTGTATTTCTTGCGCTGTTGACTCACAATGAACATCCTCTCTTACGGACACAAGATCCGTACAAATAGGGTGTCCACTAAACGAGTGGTAATCTCAAATGGGCTAAGCGCTCCCTTATCTAGTTGCTTTCCCGGCTTGATCCTTGCAACAGCATCACTGTAACTTCCCCGACTGTACTCAAGACAGGTTAGCAAGCAAACAATCCCATTGCGGCATTACCGAAATGATATCCCACCTTTTTGCGTACTCATGAGCGGCTATCCCCATCTCGACAAACTCACGATTACGCCGACCGGCCAGGACGAGCTCAATGCGTTTTTCAGGCGTGTTGCACTGCGAGAAGTTGCCAAAAACCTCTTCGACTCCTTCACGTTCCCAAAATACCGGTATCGACCTAGCAGCCATTCCCTCTGCCGGGGCGAGATGAAAACTCTCAAGTTCGCTAGGTGATAGGATAAACCCAATACCACGATACCAAGAAGCAATGTCGGCGCTAAAAGAATCGAAGACGACGTGTTCTTGCAGAAGGGAACTCCGCGCAATTCGCTCAAAAAAGTCGAGGTAGAGTTGTTTCTCTACGGAATTATTCCAGACATGCGGGTACTCCCAAGGCATGCGGCCTTTGATACGTAGCGTATAGCGATCATCTATAGAAACCAACTCTTCGAGTATGTCAAGCGCTCGATCCGGTCTCTTCAAAAATGGAACCATCCCCAACAAGCCGAGCGTGAAGGGCGCACTTTTTGTCTTCGGCCTATCAAAATCACATATGTCGACAGTATTTGGCAGTGTCATGGTTTGTTTTTCGGACAAACCGAATTTCTCGATCGCTTGGTTTCGCACCCAATCTGAAACGAAAATCATTTTGTCAACGTTGTCCCATTTTACGTCCTTCATCCATGGTCCATTCAGCTCAAAGCGGTGCAACCTTGAGACCAGTTTCGTTTCAGAAGGAAGCTGGTTAGAATACCACGCGAGTGAAGGTCCTGCCCACTCACAGAACACTGTATCTGCCCATTCTGCCAACTCATTGCTCGCTTCGGAGTCATGGTTATGAAGGGTGGACCACTTATCTTGCCGAACCTCAAATCGCGGATTTCGGCATAAAAAGTCCATCAACTCGCCCATGAATTTTAGATCATGGGAAGCCACGACAAGATGGCGCCTCTCGGCCGTCTTCAACGTCGTGTCATTAGAAAGAGCACCAGCGCGTTTAAAGTACGACTTGAACCGTTTTCGGGCTTCTCCCATTGAAAAAAATCTACTAGCCACCTCTGCTCGTTGCTGCGCTATTCTCAGTTTTGAAAGGCCTTTAGCCACTTTGTCCGCTACGGCCGTAATATCATCATTCGCCCGAACAAAGAACGGGTAGTCCTCGCCCCAAAGTTGTTGATGATCCTCGGTTTCATTGATAATCGGTGCCGCGCCGGCCGCGCCATATTCCAAGGCTTTAGTCGAGATCTCCAGGCTCGAATCAAGTTCAACTGTGCGCCAGCCGAACCCGAGATCAGCCTTCTTGATCTGCTCGATGGATTCTTCCCGAGGAAGTGCCCCATGCCAAGTGACGCCACTTTTAGGATCGGCACTTAATTCTTCAAGTGCTTGTCGCATTCTGCCAACCCAAAGAGGATCACTTTTTGACTTGTTAAACTTCGCACCGACAACATCGAGCTGCGCATCGATACCTAAATCCCTAAGTGCTTTTGGAAGGCTGAGCATTTCGAGAGTACGCCATTCACGTGCTAGCTTACCTGCATACACGATTCTTACTTTATTTGCTAAGTCTTTATGCAGATTCCCCTCATCATCAAAAGCATAATCGGGGATCATTGGTGGAATAAGAAGAACCTTCCCGGCGGATTCCGGAACCAAGGCTTCCCAATATGAGCGGGCTGCTTCCGTCTGAGCAAAGACCCTACAGGAATGCGAAGCAATGTGCTTCAAACGTTGGAGATTGATTTTCGATATTTGCTTTGGGGGAAAAGGTAAATCGGTAACATACGACCAGAGCTTCGGAGATATCGCCTCATTGAGGCTAAAATCGTAACCCGCCTGAAACCCCCTTGTCACGATAGCACGTGCTTTTGTCTTCTCAGCGAGTCTCTCAACCAATTCGGCTGCTGTCTTTGTGTCGAGCGCGGCGTCCTGAGGTATTCCTTCTGGCGCATGCACAAAAATGTTCTCAATCCTATCAACCGAAGATATCAAAGTTCGATTCTGGGGATGATTCTTAAGTAGAAGATGAACTTCATCAAATACATCAGAAAGCACTTCAGAAATCGACATCAACCAGATGGACGACCCGTCAATAACGTTGGGGCTAACATCTCCGTAAACAATCACTGCATTCATTAGTTACTCCCTTTTTCGTCACATACCTTTTCGTGAGTTGGAAGAAGCGCCCGAAATACCGGAGCGTGGAGGTCTGCTTCCCAGTTCCAATTAGCAGGTCCTTTTGCCAAAACCACGGTAGCTCGTTGCCGCAGGTCGTCAGTAAAGTGATTCGAGGTGTCGCTTGGGCAAACTATAACAACTGTTCCGTTTTCTTTAGCTTCAGTTATATGCTCAACCAGACTAAGGAAACTAGAGGTCTTTTGTGTTGAAAGGAGCCCAGACCAAGCCCCGTGCTCAAATTCGTTCTCTTCGATTACTAAGTAACTAGTGTCTTTTGGAGGTTTCCCCAAAAGGTGCGGTGCAAAAATTCTCTTTACGTCCGCAACTCTGCAAAGCGAAGCTTCGAGTCGTCTGGAGCCAATCAGCTCTATCTTACGTGTCCAAGCATCAGCTGACGCCCTCATCAACGCATCGAGTATCTCAGTGCTATCTATATCCATGGTCTGATCAGCTGCGAGACGTCCAGCAGTGTGCGCCGTAGGGCGCCCGATGATTCTTGAGGCAGGGATTGTAGATGGAGCAAATACGCTAATCTCGTCGGGTGAGTTGGTGAGAGCCGACGTAATCGATTCCAATGGCTCACGTTCAGTACGTCGTTGTTGTTTCATTGCGGCTGAGGAAAGTTGCTGAACTTGTGTCGCCAAACGTGTATGGCGTCGTAGTGCTTCCTTAGTAAGCCCCTCCGACCTTTTACTTGCCGAAATAGCCATTGCGGCAAAGATAAGGCCGATAACTACCGCAGCGACTAGGAACGCCTTACTGACATTAGTATCGCTAATTACGATAGCACCAATGAGAAGAAGCGATGCCAGCCCGACGAGGCTAGCCAGTCCTCTTCCACGGCGAAAAAAATCGAGACTCATATAGTCGATACCCCTGAATAAATAGAATTGCTCTGCATTTAAAGTAGCCCTAATCCGACAAGCAAAGGTCGAACTCTTAAACTTTGATTGGATTTTCCAGAAGGACCATTGGCGGCTTATACGACGTTGTTACCTCAGCAAGGTAATCATGCGCTGGCTGCTTATCCTCCCGCCCCATAAACTTGGCCCATTCGTGATACTTCGGAGCAACAACATCAGTAGGCCCGTCGGCAATAATACGTCCCTTTGAAATCCAAATAGCCCGATCACAGTTGCGTTCAATCTCTTTAATTGCGTGCGAAACCAAGAATAAATTGCCGGCTCGTTCGAGGAGCTCCCGCATTCGCGCACTCGCCTTGGCACCGAATGCAGCATCACCGGTCGAAAGAGCTTCGTCGATCATGAGAATTTCCGGACGAACGGCAGTGGAAATCGCAAAAGATAACCGAGCAGACATACCGGAAGAGTAGGTCTTCATGGGTCTCTTTATTGCATCTCCCAGTTCTGTCCACTCGGCGATCTCGCCAATTTGTTCTTTTGCATCGCTTCGACTCATCCCCAACGCCAAACAACCCAAGTAAATGTTGTGTTCTCCGGAAAGATCAGGCTGCAGTGCAGGTGAGACCCCCATAAGTGTGGGTTGAGAGCGAGTTAGAATACGGCCTGAGGTCGGCGCCAAGCCGCCAGCAATCATGCTGAGAAGCGTCGATTTTCCGGAGCCATTTAGACCGATGATGCCGATTGATTCGCCGGGTAACGCAATGAGTGAAGCATCGACAATAGCATCGACTACTGTTTTTCCCCGGCTGACACGAGTCATACTGGCGTCTGAGGAGCGCCCCTGACTAATTACATATCGTTTGGACACGTTGTCTACGACGACGTTGGCTCGCTCCACATAATTGATGTCTGGAACGGATTGCATCTGAGCCGTATCCGTAGTCACCTCGCTCGAGGATTCAGAAGTTTCTTGAACGTCTTGGTCGGCAGACTGATCCTCAAGGTCCTTTTGGGCTTCGAAGTATTCGCCTGGCGCGGGAGGAAGCTTAGACGAGTCGAACATATTTATCCTCCGCTCTCCAGAAGAAAATGAAGCCAAGCACAAATGCACCTAAACTCCATGCCAGAAGTTCTCCCCAGGTCGAAAGGCTTGGAGCGGTGCGATAAATCGAGGAATCTCGGACTGCGGTGAGGAAAATATAGCAGGGGTTGGCAGTCATTATTTGGTGAACGGCTGAATGCTCGGCAAATCTATCGATAGAAAACATCACGCCAGATAAGAAGAACAATCCGCGGGTCAAAAGGCCCAGTATTGTCTTCGCTTCCGGGACCTGGGCGGTGAGGCGCGCGGTGATCATCATTAGCCCGCATCCAAAAACGTGGATTAAAAGGAACAACGGAATGACGAAGATCAGGGTCCACGAGGGGCCCGTTCCCCACTGAAAAAGAAACGCCGCTATCAGCGCCACAATGGCGGGCAACACGTTATCGATCATCGAGCGCAATGTAGTCGAGAACGGAATCGAAGCCCTAGGAAACTGAAACGCTCGGATCATCGATCGAGAGGACTGCATGAGGCTAATACCGGAATTCATGAGCCCCGTCATCATCGACATGAAAATGATGCCGATAAACAGGAAGCCAATGAAGTTCTCGATACCCCGTGAAGTCTTCAAAAGCATGCCGAAAAGGAATCCGTACAACGCCACATCAAAAAGAGGATTCAAGACAAGCCACAATTGCCACAGGCGGTAGTCACGCGTCGTACGGAGTGCCTTTGCTCTCGCATCTGCAACGATGAAGAAGCGGCGTGCCCACAGCTGTGAAATGTACTCACGCAGCGGCGGTCGTGTGGCAAGTGGATGCAGACCTTCCGGGTTAACAATCTGCACTCGGCCTTGGTGTTTCGCAACTTGTACGTTGAGGTCTTCGACTCCTCTCTGCGAAGTCTTGGAGCTTCGCCATGTATGCCGTGCCAAATGCATCAGCCCTTCCAGATCAGTTGTTGAAGAATCAGCGTCAATACTCGCGGTCTGCAATGTGTAGGCCGAGAATTGCTAACGGGCATTGTACCTAGCCTGCCTGAGAAGTTCGTCGAGAACACTGCGAGCTTGTTCTATGTCACCTGCCGCCGATGAGAATGTAAGCGGAAGCCTCGAGAGCGGCGATTCGTCCACCGTGATACCCCACACTGCTGCCCCGCTACCGACGTAGTCAGCGTATTTTGAAGGCAAAAAAGGATTCACAGTGAAGGTCGATCCACCCGTATCAGTGTCATTCACCACCAGTGCATCGAAGTGAGTGGCTACGTTGAGAAATGTAAGGTACGGCATGTACCCGTTGATACGAAGTCGGCTGAACGCTGGATGGGTCCATAATTCGCGGGTAAGTTGCTCGGGCTTTGAGGTAAAAATGTGAAGAAGAAACTCATCAGCATGAGGATGATGCTCTAGTGAGGTAAGGACATCGCCGATTCCTCGATTTGCGTAAAAGTTTCCGAAGTAGCCGATATTAATGCGTTTTGAGTCAAGCTCGTAGTCCGCTTCCACTAGGTGATACATCTCTTCCGTGGGTACTGCATGATGGCGAATCGTCGATTTAGAGCGGACAAAGCTTTGTAGGTCCTCCGGATAACGCTCTAACATCACCCGCTGCTGATTCTCGTTGGTGAAAATGACCTCATCGGCGTACAGCAGTGTGACAAGCTCAGTGAGCTCGAAGTGCGTTGAATACGATATTTCGCGCCAATCGGAACGCTCTACCATCATCTTCAGCCGGTAGGTAGTCACTCCTCGCGTGAGTTCACCTGAGCGGGGCGTACCGTCGACACCGACACTCAATGGATCCGAGAATTCTGCTTCCCACCGCGTTCCAGGATGTTTGCCTTTGAAAAGAGCGGCAGCAACGTGGGAACCGGACCAGAGGGCGCGCGAGTACATCGAGTCATATCCGCCTTGAACTTTAGCGCGTTTCGTTGCTTTACGTGCGGCTTGGCGCGCGTAGGAGCAGATTGCGCCCCAATGAGCGAAAGACGGCACAACATCGATCTCGTCGGCGTGCACGAGGAACGGATCGACAATTAGCCTCGTCGACTCGTCACGTCCCCGGACACGCTCCATATCGGCATAGTAGACGTCCACCAGCTCCGCGTCATTTCTGATGACTTTTGCCGTGACATTGGCTGAGGTATCCGCGTACGGGGGGAAGCAATAAGAGAAAACCAGCCGGTTCGCTTTTTCTCGGCGTAGGCCTTCCCAGTCCAAACCGGGAACGCCGACAGCCACTGCGGTATCGATAGCTCGCTGGGTATCGTCAGGATGTGCCTGGAGGTAACTTTTGACGAACCCGAACTGTGCTTCTTCGAGTGTGTGGAGAGCGCGGTGCTTCGGGTCAGCTTCATTGATTGTGCGAAGCTGTGCAATGCATTCAAGACGCTGGGTGACGTTAAAATCGAAGCTTTCGCGCTGGCGCGACACCGAATCAGGGCGAAGTGTGCGCACATAGGCGGAGCTCTCCCCTACCTTCGGCGTGTGTAAGAGCAGTCCTGGGATCTCAAGTAGGTGCGCAAAATACGCCACATCCTCGCCTGAACGAAGCAACTCATCGTAACGGTACTTCTGAGCTATCTCCGTGGGGATGATTTTGCTGGCATTAAAGCCCATAACCCACGGAGCGGAAGCGATCGGAGCAGTGGTACCACGCAATGCCGTAATTCGGGCGTTGAGCGAATTATCCCGGAAAGAGTGACCGTCAATGGTGTCAACGATAGGCGAGAGAGTGACCACCCCGTCATCGGCCTCTTTGAGGCCTGATTCGAGGTAGCGTGGTTGAAGAACATCATCATCATCGAGGAACGTGATGAAACGTCGGCGTGCGGATGCTATGCCAAGGTTACGAGCACGACCGGCCCCTGGGGTAAGACTGCGCAGTATTCGTATGTTCAACTCGGGAAACTGGCTAGTGAGTCCTTGGTCAAATTCGCGCGAAGTGCTTGCTTGTGTTGAAGAAACTCCGTCGCCGTTGAGTATGAGGAGGACTTCGACGAGATCTTTCCTAATGCTCTGCTTTGCAAGCGAAGCGAGAGCAGAATAGAGGTTCATCTCTACAAGATTCGTTCCGTCTGTGTCCACGCCACCAGAGACGAAGGACGGGATGACAACTGAAATACCAGGATCATAGAAGCTCATCGAATTCTCTCCAGAACCTTATACATCAGAATTACTATTGAACTCGGCAAGTACTTTTTGAAAGGCTTAGCCAGAGGCGTGACTCGCGAAATGAGTAAGCTTCGCAATGTCACGGCGGTTGCGGCAGGAGTGACCGGCTCTTGAGGAGCCGTGGACGGAGTCGCAGCAACCGTAAGCCCTTCAAGCCAATCCTCACTAGAGCGGTCCCCATTCTTCGCCTGCTCAATACGCACTTGAACCCAGCCATCACTGAGGTTGACCCCGGCAACGGACATGTGCTCGCCGGTGTAATCTGCGACGAGCTGGCGAAGATTCGACGAATCCGTTCGTGGAGACCAATACTCGATGCGGCGGCCCGTATCCACATAGCTCCGAAGGATATCCATAGCCATATCCGGTTGAATGTCTAACAGCACTACTGGAAGAGGATCGACATCTGCGAGTTGGTCCCTAGTGAAGCAGAAAGTTACCGAGCCTGCAGCCGGGGGCAAAACGTGGGGAATTTCAGAGGATTCCAACAGCACAGCGTAGTCGGAGTCCACGGGAGGAAAACTCTTAAGAGACGAAATACGCACTGGTGTTCCTTCTTCCCACGCTACGCCTTGGCCTGCTGTCCGGTCACGGTGGTGACGATTCCCAGTAGGGCTTCGGGTACTACCTCATCGCGCTGGCTGGCGACCCACTTGCGCCCAGACTGGGAAACGGTGAGCTTCGAGCGATCGTCGATAAGCGTTGTCCATGCCTCCGCAAGCGCCTCGGGATTCTCTGGTGGCACCACGATTCCTGCACCGAGATCCTCAACGATTCGGGCCGCTTCCCCCTGCACCACTGCAGTGGTGTGGACACCTAAGGACATCAACTCATAGGTCTTGGACGGCACCGTGCGGTTGAGTGGCTCCCAATCGGTCAGGTGGACTAGAGCCGTATCCGCCCATTCGTAGATAATCTGCAGTTCGTCAGCAGGCACTCGATGCTCGATAGTCGCGTTAATGCCGAGAGCTTCCATCGTAGCTTTTGTGGCATGCCACGTAGCACCGTCGCCGACGATGCGCAGATTGATAGTGTAACCGCGGTCTTGTGCGATCTTCACGGCCTTCACCGCATTATCGATTTTCTGTGCACGCCCCACAGTTCCGGCGTACAGAACATTAAGCTCTGAAGAGGAACGCTGCGACTTGTCACTAGCGATGAATTCGGTCTTGGGGGGAAATACATTACGCACCGTCCGGATGTGGCGCTTGCCTTCCGCTCCCCTATCCGCATCGTCTTTCTCCATATACTCAGTAAGATCCTGCGAAGTCGTCATGATGCCATCCGCGCGGTGAAGGGCGTGGTTCATGGCACGCTCGGTCAGCGCCGTGAGCAGTTGGAAGGGGCCCTTAGTCAGGATAATCTCACGAATAGAGCGTTTGCCTGTTCCTGAATTCCAGTCGCCTTTTTCTTTCAGCAGCTCCGGCCACGCATCACGGAGATCGATGATGTAGGGAGTGTGGAGAATTCTGGCAACGAACTGCGTAACGACAGCCGTGGGAAGGGCCGGGACGGTGCCGATAACCAGATCTGGTTTGAAGCTCTTGAGCTGCTTGCGCTTAGTCGCTTGCATAAACAGCATTGAGCCAGCTACTGAGGCCTGGTTAAGGATGCGGTGCGTTAGCGAGGGACCAGCTGGAAAGAAACCCGAGCGCAGAATCTTCTCGCCGGAGGTTCCGGTTTCTAGCTCGTTCGCACCGAGGATGTTCTTCCTCGAGAACCACTGCTTGAGCCCGAGGCGGCGCTGATAATGCGGTGGTGGCGCGATGACGAGGACTTCATGCCCGGCCTGGACAAGAATTTTGGACAACCACGACCAGCGGCGCTGCGGAACTCCATTCTCGGGAGCCCAGTATTGAGAGAGAACGAGAATCCTCACGCTTCGTGCTGCCTCCTGGCTTTCAAGTGATGGTGAGTGGCTAGTCTAACCGCTTAATTTAGCGCCAAATGCCCTTGGTATCGATGACAGTCTTGCCCTCGAGCAGAGATTGATCAAGACCGACGAACTGTCGGTGGTTGACCAGAAGGAGGACGACGTCGGCAGCCGCGATGGCTTCCTCTGTGTCCTGCTTCGTCAGGTTTGAAAGATTGTTCAGCACCGATGGCAATGTCTCCACGTTGGGCTCAACAACGCGGATATCTAGCTGCGGGTTATCCACGCCTAGGCGTTTGACGATCTCGAGGGACGGCGATTCACGCAGGTCATCGATATCGTTCTTGAAGGCGATGCCGAGGGCAGCAACGACGGGATTATCTTTTCCTTCAAGGGCCTTGAGAACTTGGTCGATGACCCACTCCGGCTTGCCGTCATTGACGTTGCGCGCCGTGTGGATGAGCTTTGCCTCTTCGGGTGCAGCGGAGACGATGAACCACGGGTCCACGGCGATGCAGTGTCCGCCCACGCCTGGCCCAGGCTGCAAGATGTTGACGCGCGGGTGGTGGTTTGCCAGCTCGATGAGCTCCCAGACATCGATTCCGAGACGGTCACAGATGAGGGAAAGCTCGTTAGCAAAGGCGATATTGACATCGCGGAAGGAGTTTTCCGTGAGCTTCGCCATCTCAGCGGTCGTGGCATTCGTGAGAAGAAGGTCCGCGGTGCAGAAGGTGGCGTAGAGGTCACGGGCGAGTTGGGCCCCCTTCGGAGTCAGGCCGCCGATGACGCGGTCATTGTTTTCCATCTCCTCCATGATCTTGCCGGGAAGAACGCGCTCTGGGCAGTGGGCGACAAAGATGGCGTTCTCATCCTCGTCATTGAGGGACAGGTCAGGGCGCAGCTCAACGAGGTGCTTGGCCATATCCTCCGTGGTTCCAGGAGGTGAGGTGGACTCGAGCACTACAAGTGCACCGGGTTTCAGGTAAGGAGCAAGCGCTTCGGATGCCGCACGAATGTACTTGGTGTCTACGCTGTGGTCCTCACGAAATGGAGTGGGAACGCAGACAATGTAGGCATCGGCATCGATCTGTTCCGTCTGGGCCGATAGAGTTCCATCCTCGACGACTCTTGCAAGCAGCTCCCCGAAGCCTGGTTCGAAGAAAGGCACCGTGCCGGCGTTGATGCTGTCCACGGCATCCTGATTCACGTCGATGCCGACTACGGGGATTCCCTTGGAAGCTATGAACGCCGCGGTAGGAAGGCCGATGTAGCCAAGACCAACGACGCTGACCTTGCCAAAGGCACGGGAATCGGTTTTGCTCGGAACCATGTCCGCCTTTCTATTAATTCGCTGCCAATTACGGTAGCACGGTGACGGTTACCGGCTTGCGGTCGAATGGGCCGATGTCGGTGTTTTGTCTCACCCCATATTTCATTCCTGCGTCCCTGCGTGAGCATTTCCCAGGTGTGCTGCGTGTGCGACTACAGTAGGCGGCTATGGCACTCAGGAGAAACTACGCGCGCTATGGCGCTTCAACGACTTTTTTCGACTCTGTCGAGGAGTTTCTCAGCTCCCCCGTGCCCGCCAGCTCTCCCGAGGAAGCTGAGGCCATATCGATTCGCTACGGCGCTGCATTCATGGATGTGCTCGTTGAGGATCGTGGCGCCGATGTCACTATCGTGCTGTTTCACGCGGCCATCGACCCAGCGAAGACCTCTCTCCCTGTCTTCATTGGGAGGCAGATGGTTGAAGGCGTTGATGCGAACGTGGTGTATATCTCCGATCCCTCGCTGGATCGGGGCGCAAGTATTGGGTGGTTCACAGGGGATGAGTCACGCCCATTTCAGGAGGACCTTACTTCCTGCCTGACTCATATTCTCGCTAGCTTTCACTCTGATGTGCCGGCCCAGGAGGTGGGCCAGAAGACAATTTTTTTCGGGGCATCAGCCGGTGGATTTGCCGCGCTGTATTTCTCGCGCCGCTTCCCCGGTTCATTGGCCGTGGTGTCAAACCCCCAAACCCATATCGGGCGCTACCTTGAACCACAGGTAAAGGCGTACCGCAAAAAGTGTTGGAGTAGCCGGAAGCTTTCCAAGACCACCATGACCTTTGACTTGGTTACTGAATACGGCAAGGGTTTCGAGAACTACGTGGCTTACCTTCAGAACAAGGATGATGAGTTGCACTACACCCAGCATTACCTGCCGTGGTCCCAAGCAGTGGCTGAGCACCCTCAGCAGTGGAGGCTTCTCCTCGGAGATTGGGGCGAAGGGCACGCCCCTGCCCCACAAATGCTTCTTACCGGAATTCTCGGCTACGCAGCATCACTAGCTGGCGATTGGGAGCGCCTCTTCGAGGACGAGATGTTTGCCGGCTCAGACTAGGGCCGCCCCTAGTTGCGTAGCTTCTTGTTCAGCTGGTCCAAGCGCGCGATCACTTTGTTAGCACGGTCCTCCCCGAGAACGCTGCGCACGTTCGCCACGATGCTGGTCCGATTCTGATAAACGCTGTCGATGGCTTGGTCAACTAGCCCACGCACGCCTTGGCTTCGCGCTGAATTCCAGTTCTCCTGGCTGACGAAGCGCGCCTTCCCGCCTCGCTGCTGCATGACGAGTTTTTTGACCCGAACTCCCTCGGCTCGCTCGCTTTGTGCCAGAATCCGGAAGCCGCGGAGGATATAGCCGTGCTCTAAATGAAGGCTCACTAAAGTCCGAAAGGTTCCGTTCTCTGTGGGAACGTACGCGAAGTGCCCGATGCTTGGGTTATTGGAGGCAGCAAAGCCCTCGACTGTTTTGTAAGAGGGGACGCGTCGCCCACGGGAATCCTCAATCCACAAGCTCACAAGGAGCTCATTATCGAGCTCATCATTCGACTCCCCGTGGATGACGAAGCTGACATCTCCGCTGGCGGGCTGAAGAAGGTAGTGCTGGCCGCTGCCAACGGTGTCATCAATATTTAGCGGTGTGCTTGTGCTCTGCATCTGCTTGGCCACCGTGGGAAAGCCCGCCTCAAGGGCAGCGACATCCGTAAATGGGGGGAACGCAGCCATGTTCTCCATGAGGCGCGCCATGACCACGCCCGGATCATGGCGCATAGCATTGTCTTGCCCTGCGTGAATAGCCCGCAAATAGCCCACTTGGGAGGCATCCAAAATGACCGGCGCATAGCGGTCTGATTTATCGTGTGGCCCGCTTTGGGGTTCCACAACGGACCCGTCTTCCTTCACGGAGCAGATAGACATTAAACCCATCGAATTCATCGGTGTGTGGGCCTCGCGCAGGTGGAAGAACTGACCATCCGCATAGACCGCTTCAATGCCGAGCGGCATGCTGACGAGCATGCCTTCAAACTCCGGCTTGATATAGGGCGCAGTGGTTTGGAAATAGTGAGCGGACAAGACGTCATCGTCGTCTAGCCGGTAGCGCCCAAACGTTCCCTTAAACCCAATTTCTTGAACGTAGCGACGCACCGCTGTCCACCCGCTATCACCATCAGGAAGCTCATCGAGGTGCAATATGTCGAAATTGTGCGCTGCCTCCTGCAGCTGCTCCTTGAATTTCTGCGGTAAAGACTTAGAGAAGGAGACAATGTGCTTCACATTGAAGCCTTCGGCGGCCTTAGCAAGTGTTGGCACGGTGTGGTTGAGGAAAATGTCCGTACGCAACGACAGGCGTGCATCGTCGTAGAGGTAGTCGCGGTACTCGTCTTCCGAGAACCCAGTCTGTTCATTGCTTGCTCGCCACGACGCCGAATCGGGGACGAAGAGACTAAAGCGAGTGTGTCCAACAAACATGAAGAAACCTCTACCTCTTCCCTGCGAGTGATATCTGACGGACAGTCTAGCTTTGCTTGGAGGTGGGCCTGAAAGCCGCCACACTGGGACGCTTGAAAAAGCGGCTTGTGCTGGCGATTTGTAATCATCACTGCAGACCTTATATAGTTACATCTCGTTGCAGCGAGCAAGCCTTTGTTCAAGCAACCCACACATATTCCTCCATAGCTCAGTTGGCAGAGCATTCGACTGTTAATCGAAGGGTCACTGGTTCGAGCCCAGTTGGAGGAGCACATAAATCACCCCCACCGACCTGCTTTTATGCTAACTGGTGGGGGTGCTCTCGTTTTCAAATGTCCCCCGGTTGGCCCCAACGGCCTCGCAAACCCGTGCTTGCCCTCCAAGCTTCCACTAAGCTGTACCCATCACAACGAAGTGCCCCATCCACAACGCAACAAGCTTTCAAGCAGAAGAAACCTAAGAGGGACAATGACGACAGTACGAGTGACCATTGAGCCCGCTGTGCTCGATTGGGCAATTGAACGGACTGGTCTGAGTCTCGACGAGCTGGTGAAGGATTTTCCGCGGATTAGGGAATGGGTTGAAAATACTTCGCAGCCAACTTTGAATCAGGCGCAGGACCTCGCCAAGAAAGCTAAGATTCCTTTCGGCCGTCTTCTCCTGCAAACCCCTAGCGAGCCTAGGATTTCCGTTCCGGATTTTCGGACAGTTCGAAACCTCTCTCTTGAGACCTTCAGCCCGAACCTTGAGGAAACCTTGGCTGCTTCGGAATCCCGCCTTGATTGGTACGCCGATTTTGCCGAGGAAGAGGGCGTTGGTGGTCCTTCCTTCCTCGGATGCGCTGACACTAATAAAACCCCAGAAGCTATAGCCGATCGAACAAGAGAAGTACTAGGGCTTGCGGCAGACACTTTTTTGCAAGGCCCTGACAAAGTGAAAACCCTCTGTGCGACTCTTGAGAACTCAGGTATTTTGGTGTCTCGCAATTCAATTGTCGAGAGCAGCACCACCCGTCCGCTGAGCATCGATGAGTTTCGTGGGTTCACGCTTATCCAAGCACCCTATGCTCTGATATTTATCAACACCCGCGACAGCAAGACAGCCCAGCTTTTCAGCCTTTCGCACGAACTAGGACACGTGGTTCTAGGCCAGCCGGGAATTTCAGATCACGGGGAAAGTCGCGATATTGAGCGTTGGTGCAATCGATTCGCTGCAAGTTTCCTTGCCCCAACTCCGCTCGTCTTGAGCACGGTTTCACCAAGTGATTCCTCATTCGATAGCGTCAAAGCTCTTTCCCGCAAGTCAGGGATGAGCCAAGAAGCCGCCCTGTGGAGACTGGTGCACCTCAACGTCATTGATAGGAGTGAGGCTTCCGCGCTCTTCCCTCTCGTTGCGTCGCAGCCAATCCAAGCCACGGACTCCTCGTCAAATAAAGGCGGCCCGGCGCGGCACCGTGTGGTAAAAGCCCGCGTGGGAAACCGATTCTTCGATGCCGTAACCTACGCAGCTGTTGCAGGGAAGATTCCACAGAAGGAAGCTGCTCAACTCCTTGGAGCCGCAACTGCTGACAGCCTAAGTAAGCTTATTGCGCACTCCCCCTCTGCTGAATGGAGGGCCAGTTAGCGTGTATTTAATCGACACGAACTTTATCGGGACAGTAGCATCTGTCTATCCACGCGATGTGTTTCCCTCTTTGTGGGTTCAGCTTGAAGAACCGATTTTCAGGGGTGATTCCTATTTCCACAAGACCGTCGATAAGGAAATGAAAGAGTGGAAGGATCCAACTCTTGATTGGTATCTGAAACACATAGATCCGCAATACATCGTGAGCACCGACGACAAAGAGCTTGCGTTTTATACGGATGTGGTTCGCTGGGTCGCGAACGAACGTCAACCACGATACAAGGACAGGGCTGTCAACGTGTTCATGGACGCAGCGGATTCGTGGTTGATAGCTTCCGCTCTCAGGCACGACGCAACCATTGTGACCAATGAGGTGCGCGCAGCCCCTGATTCACGGAAACACGTCAAGATCCCTGATGTCGCCGATCAT
>NZ_KV819482.1:19362-58141 GCF_001815175.1 Corynebacterium sp. HMSC034H07 | reverse complement strand
ATCCCTGATGTCGCCGATCATTTTGGGGTGCGCTGCATCGACCTTCTTGCTTTTCTAAGAGAGATGGAAATCAGCATTTAGCTGATTCCTATCGCTTCATCACGTGCACATCTACACCACCAAACAGGCTGAAGCAGTTCACCACTACTTCAGGGGCGCTGGCAGGTAGGTCTGCGGGGTCAATGGCACCGCCTTCGACCTTGATGTCGTGGCCACCAAAGAGGCCGACGCCGTTGACACGAACGCGGAATCCTTCCGGGCCCCACACATCGACGCCGCCGAATACCCCGACCGCTTGGATTGTCGTGACGTGTTCTTTGAGGGAAGCACCGCGAAGGTCTACATCGGTGCCGCCGAAAATTCCCATCGTGGTGTGATGAGCGGCGATGGGAATGCCGCGCACAGTGCTGCCGCCAAAGATGCCGAGGGAGAGCCCCTGCGCACCCTGCGCAGAGGGTTCCACTTGGGCTAAAGCCTGGTCAACAGCGATGGAAGTTCCTTGGTTGGTGGCCTTGATCTCCTTCGACCGTTGACGTGCTACCTGGTGGCTGCCGAACAGGACTTGTTCTGGGGCCTCGATAAGGTCGGAAACAAGGTCGACCAACTCGCCGCGAGTCGTGGCATCGGCGCAGCGGCTGGAGCGCTCCTCGAATTCGGTAACGCTGAGCTGGCCTACCGACATCGCATCCGCCAACACCTGTGAAGCGGTGGTGCGCTCAGAGTTCGTGCATTTGATGTCTCGTGATTCCATGACTTGGATTTTACGTGGAAGCACGCTTTTAAGCGCGGCGAAAAGTGCTGAGCACTTCGCCGCGCTTATTCGTTCATTCCTGGGTTCTTGTTAGGACTCGATCTCGGGAGCGAAATCGGGCAGGCGCTCCCCTACTCCAAGGAGCTCAGCGATAGCTGCCACAGCGCGCTCGGCGGCCTTGCCGTCGCCATAGGGGTTGACGGCGTTGGCCATTGCCTCGTATGCGGCGGAATCGTCGAGAAGCAGTTTGGCCTCCGCCACGATAAGGCTTCGGTTGGTGCCCACAAGCTTCACAGTGCCGGCCACAACGGCTTCGGGGCGTTCGGTGTTCTGCCGCATGACCAAAACCGGCTTGCCCAGAGCCGGGGCTTCTTCCTGAACTCCACCAGAGTCGGTGAGGATAATGGTCGCACGGTCCAGAAGCTTGGTGAACTGGTCATAAGGCAGCGGGTCCGTGATGATGACGTTAGGCAGGGACTCAACCTCCGGAAGCACGGCGCCACGAACCTTCGGGTTGAGGTGCAGGGGTAGAACAAAGTTGATGTCTGGGTAGGCCTTTGCCAAATCCTTGACCGCCCCGCCAATTTCCTTCATAGCTTCTAGGTTCTCGCGCCGGTGCGTGGTGACGACGACAAGACGCTTGGCCGACTGAGCCGCTTCCTGGACGGCAGGGTCTTCGAACTCGGTATCCCAGCTTGCAGCCTCGAGTAAGGCATCGATAACGGTGTTGCCGGTGACCGCGATGTCCTTGGAACGCACGTTCTCGCGGCGCAGGTTCTCCATCGCCCCTGCTGTCGGCGCTAGGTGCAGTTCCGCGACCTGGCCGATGAGCTTACGGTTGGCCTCTTCCGGGAACGGCGAGTGGATGTCGCCGGTGCGCAGGCCTGCTTCTAGGTGGACAATTTTCACCCCACGATGGAACCCCGCCAGTGCTGCGGCCATAGCCGTTGAAGTATCCCCCTGGGAAATAATGACATCGGGCTGTTCGGCGTCGATAATCTCATCCAGCCCCATGAGCGCGCGGGAGACAATCTCATTGAGACCTTGGCCCGGCTTCATCAGGTGCAGATCCAGCTTCGGTTCAATACCAAACATGGTATTAACCTGCTCCAGCATTTCCTTGTGCTGGCCAGTGGAGACAGCAACCGATTCGAAGCGCTCGTCCTTCTCCAAGGCCGTGATGACGGGAGCTACCTTGATTGCCTCCGGACGGGTTCCGTAGACAGTCATGATTTTGGGTAGGGGCATTGCTCTCCTTGGATTAAGAGAAGTAAAGACACGTCAATTCTTCCATACGAAGGGAACTGACCGAATCCCATTCTCTGAGGCGTAGGGAAGGAAGGGGAATATACTTCCATTGAGCTAGTTCAAAACTACATGCACCTTATCATCTTCCCCGACACCCTTTTGTGCACGTAGTAATCTCGAAAACCCCCGAGAGATAGTAGATAGCTTCGCGCTGCTAGTTTCCGCTAGTCCTCGCTCACGGTGACTTCCCGTGGCTCTTCGAAAGCAGCCACGCGCGGCTCAGCTGCCGCCACGCTGGCTGTTAATAGCGCTGACATCGCCACGGCTGCCGAGACCGCGTGCGTACGCTTAGAACTCTCCACAGAACTTAAGTTAACCGAAGCGAATGGTCTTTGGGAAGAGTTCGCACAATATCTATTCGCCCCACAGCTTCACCGGCACCAACGCCGGTGGGCTTGGGCAGGTAGGCTGATCGTGAGAATTGCACGTTGCCCGTACGTTGTACGCAAACGCTGGCCGCTGCGCCGGCTCGAAGTAAGGGGATGACTAGTTTC
Source organism: Corynebacterium sp. HMSC034H07 (assembly GCF_001815175.1). Classification (NCBI taxonomy): domain Bacteria; kingdom Bacillati; phylum Actinomycetota; class Actinomycetes; order Mycobacteriales; family Corynebacteriaceae; genus Corynebacterium; species Corynebacterium sp. HMSC034H07. The sequence goes on along the minus strand of NZ_KV819482.1, from coordinate 55,588 downwards.
CAATGATCCAATTTGTTGTGGGTGCTGCCGCCGGATACGTCTTTGGAACCAAGGCTGGGCGCAAGCGCTACCACCAAATTAAGGGCGCTTATGAAAAGGCCGTGAACCCCCCCGCCACCAAGGCCGCGGTGCGCTCAGCGCGCAAGGCCGTGGCCAACCGCTTGGATCCGGAGCCGCGTATGCGCGAGCTCAAGGACTACAACAAGGGACGCCGCGGCAAGCGGGGTGCCGCGGATGGAGTGCAGCCGGATCGGATTTACGAGCCGGACGAAGATTAACGCGCTGATTAGCGCACGCCGCGGAAGGCGCGGTCGTTGAGCTCGCGGCGGGCTTGCTCAAGTGCCACGAGGTCGGCGAAGAGTGAATTGTAGGACTCTTCGTCGTCGGAGGGGCGCATGCGGCCGAGTTGGGCCTTGAGTTGAGCTACTTGGTCGCCCACGCGGGCTTCCTGGAGGCGCGAGAGCACGGAATCGGCGTAGGCCTCCAGGTCGGTATCGGGGTTGCCGGTCTCCCCCAGCTTGATGGGTTCCACGGCGAGCTCAGAGACGAAGTTGCGGGCCATAAGATCCGGCATCTCCCCGGCCACGGCGGCGAGCCACTCCACGCCGGGCTGTTCGGCACCGGAGGTCACGCCACCGAGGGTGGAAATGGCGCGGCGGATGGTGCGGTAGGCCTCGTTGGAGTAGGCATCCTCCGTGATTCCGTCGAAGTAGCTGCCGGCAATCTGCGGATATTGCAGGGCCAGCTTGAGGGCCTCGCGCTGCGGCCATAGGTGGGGCTCACGTGGGCCGGGGATGTGCATGACGGGGGCATTAGACTGCGCGGGCGCAGAGGCGGTCTCCTCCAAGGAGGCAAAGCGCGGGCGCTGTTCCTTCTTGGGCTTGCGGGCCTCTTGGCGGACCTGCTGGAGTACTTCCTCCGGGTTGGGCCAGCCCACCCAGCCGGCTAGGCGGCGGGCGTATTCGCGCTGCAGAGGTTGATCCCTGATCTGAGCCACGACGGGCACCGCGCGGCGCAGGGCTTGGAGGCGTCCTTCGGCGGAGTCGATGCTGAAGTCTGAGATAACAGAGCGGATGACGAACTCGAACATGGGGATGCGGTCCGCCACCAAGTCGCGCACCGCGGCGTCGCCGCGCTCTAGGCGCAGATCGCAGGGATCCATGCCATCCGGGGCCACGGAGACGAAGGACTGCCCGGTGAACTTCTGCTCGCCTTCAAAGGCGCGCATGGCGGCCTTCTGGCCGGCCTCGTCACCGTCGAAAGTGTAGATGAGCTCGCCGTGAAAGTAGGAATCATCCAACATAAGCCGGCGCAGGACTTGCAGGTGGTCTGCGCCGAAGGCGGTGCCACAGGAGGCCACGGCAGTCTTCACGCCCGCGGCGTACATGGCCATGACATCCGTATAGCCCTCCACCACCACGGCCTGGTGTTGCTCCGCGATGTTGCGCTTGGCCAAATCCAGGCCGAAGAGCACCTTGGACTTGTGATAGAGCATGGTCTCGGGCGTGTTCATGTACTTGCCCAGCTTGTCATCGTCGTAAAGCTTGCGTGCGCCGAAGCCGATGACGTTTCCGGACAAGTCCTTGATGGGCCACAGCAGGCGCCGGTGGAAGCGGTCGATGGGGCCGCGCTTGCCCATCTTGGAAATGCCGGCGGCTTCCAGCTCCTCAAAGGAAAAGCCCATGCGCAGCAGGTGCTTTGTGGCGGTATCCCAGCCCTCCGGGGCATAACCGCACTCGAACTCGTAGATGATTTCCTTGGAAAATCCACGGTCGAGGAGGAACTCGCGCCCGGCGGCGGCCTGCGGGGTTTCTAGCTGCTGGCGGTAGAACTCGTGCGCCGCCTTGTTGGCGGCGATGAGCCGGCGGCGCGTGCCGGGCTTCTCGTCGCGCGCACCGGTGGAGCCACCCTGGTAGTTGATGTGGTAGCCAATCTTTTGGGCCACAGCTTCGACCGCCTCCGGGAAGGAGACCTGCTCCATCTCCATGAGGAAGCTGAACACATCCCCACCCTTGCCGGTGGAGAAGCAGTGATAGTAGCCGCGCTGCGGGCGCACGTGGAAGGATGGGGTCTTCTCATCCTTGAAGGGGCTCAGGCCCTTCAAGGAGTCATAGCCAGCGGGCTTGAGCTGGACGTATTCGCCCACGATCTCATCAATAGGCGCGCGTTCACGGATAGCTTGGATGTCGCTGTCCGGAATTCTGCCTCGTGCCATGCGTACAGACTACCCCGCCCACGCAAGGTACAGGTACCCACGGCTGGGTGGGCAAGAGCCGCGAGTCCCACATCCTGGAAGAACTCATATGTGGGAATCGGCAAAAAGCGCGTTCTTGATTTCTTTTTCGGCCCCCGCACCTGCAATGATGGGGGCCATGGCCCAATCCTCCCCCTCCAAAAAATCGCTGCCGGCTCTCATCGGTGGTGCGGTTCTCGTCCTCGTCGCGGGCTACTTCGGTATCGACCTCGGTGATTCCAGTGATGGCGCGGGCCAGAAGGCAGCGTCCTCATCTGATACGCCTGATGCGTCCGCTGCATCGGGCGTATCCTCTGCCGCTGGTGCGTCTGGTGGGGATGAGGGGGACGTCGCCAAGCAGGGCGGCTCCGACCTGCCCACCTGTTCCATGGATTCCTTGCCCCAGGAGGCGCATGACACGGCCAGCGATATCTTGGCCGGTGGCCCCTATGATTATCCGGATAATGACAACGTGCGCTTTGGCAATTATGAGGGTGTGCTGCCGCAGCAGGACAGGAATTACTACCGCGAATACACGGTGGAAACGCCGGGGATTGGGCACCGCGGGGCCAAGCGGATTGTCACCGGTGGCGGGAGCGAGACCGACCCGGATGTCTGGTACTACACCGATGACCACTACGACAGCTTCTGCAGCATCCCGGACGCGGAGGACTAAGACATGCAGCGCATCCTGATTACTGAACCTATCCGCACGCGCGAGGACTTCTATGGCGCGCTTGGGCGCCTGCGCGGCTGCCAGTCCGGTGCGCCACGCAACCTCGATGCTTTGGCCGATTTCCTGCGTGAGCAACATATCGTGGCGATTATCGCCGCGGATTTCGACATGGTTGAAGAAGACCTGACCCCGATCAGCATGGTGCTGAAGGACCAGGGTGTAGCACTCGTGCGCTAGCTCAAAAAGCCGAAGAGATCGGCGCTGCGCCGCGCCAGGCGCTCCAGGCGTGATTCGGTCATGGAGGCGATCTGGTCGATGATGGCGCGGTCGCGCTCCAGGTCGGTATCGGCCTGGTTCCACCACAGGGCGAAGGTGGCGTCCAGCGAGCCCGGCGCGCCGGCCACCAGGTAGTCGTAGACGCGGTAGATGCGCTCGCGCTGGCGGTCCTGACGGGCCAGGTGGGCGGGCTCATCCATGACGTAGAGAACGGCGATGGTCTTGAGCAGGGTCACCTCCGCCACCGCGCCCGGCGGGACGGCGAGGTCGCCGTGCATGCGGCCGAGCGGGCCGTCGTTAGCCGCCAGCGTGGCGGAGACGGTAGCGCCGACGTAGCGGCCGACGAGCTCCGAGGTCATCTTCTTTAAGTTGGCATAGGAGCGCAGGGAGTAATCAAAGTTGCCGATGGCATTGATGACGTCCAGCTGGCGTAGGCGGTCGGCGGCCTCGAGGAGCTCGTCGGCGGTGCCGCCGAAGGCCTTTGCACCCTTGTCCGCGAGGTTGGCTAGCTCCACTAGGTCCCAGAGCACGCCCAGGGAGATGCGGCGGGAGATGATGCCGTCTTCGACATCGTGGACGGAATAGGCGATGTCATCCGACCAGTCCATGACCTGGGCCTCCATGGACTTGCGCTGGTCGGAGTGGCCTTGGCGCAGCCACTCCAGGACGTCGATGTCTTCGTCGTAGGCGCCGTATTTGCGGTTGGTCGTGCCATCCGGGTTGGTCTTGGTCCAGGGGTACTTGCAGGCGGCGTCCAGCGAGGCGCGGGTGAGGTTGAGGCCATAGCTGCGCGGGCCCGCCGGGGTATCCAAAACCACCTTGGGCTCCAGCTTGGTCAGGATGCGCAGGGTCTGGGCGTTGCCCTCGAAGCCGCCGAGGGCCACCTCGTTGAGGGCATTCTCGCCGTTGTGGCCGTAGGGCGGGTGGCCGATGTCATGGGTTAGCCCCGCCATATCGCACAAGTCCGGGTCCAGGCCTAAGCCAGCGCCGATGCTGCGGGCAATCTGGCTGACCTCCAAGGAGTGTGTCAGCCGAGTGCGCGGGGTATCGCCATCGCGCGGGCCCACCACTTGGGTCTTATCCGCCAGGCGGCGCAGGGCCGCGGAGTGTAGGACGCGGGCACGGTCCCGGGAAAAGGCGCCGCGGTGTTCCTCGGTTTTGAGCAGGGCCGAGCCTTTCGGTGACTCGGAGGCGAGGCGGGCGACGTCTTCTGCGCGATAGGAATAGCTCACGGGTTTTAAGTTTAGGCGGAGTCCTGGTCTTCCTGGGTCTGCCTCGCGCCAATGACGCGGTGGCGCAGGGCCTGGTTGGGGCGGATGAGGCGCTCGATGCGGTAGAAAGCCGCGCGCACGCCTTCGGTGCGCTTCTCCCCTAGCAGGGTGCGCAGCCCCAGGTAGGCCAAACCGCCCAGCTCGTGGGCCAGGTAGCGCCACCAGGGGATGGAGAAGCGCCGGGAAGGATAGTAGGGCGTGCCCATAACGGTCGCGGTGATTCCTTCTTGGCGGGCGATGAGGAAGGTGCGCAGGCGGTGGAGCGGGTCGGTGATGATGACGGCCTCGGTCACGCCGAGTTTGTCGCGGGCGGCGGCTAGCTCGCTGCGGGTGTCGAGGCCCTCTTCGAGGGCGGTGACTTTAAGGGGCTCGTCGTCAAGCAAGGCCCGTGCCACCCCGGCCTCGGTGAACCTATCGCCGGGCAAGTTCCCGCCCACCGTGATGATGGGCAGGTTGTGCGCGGTGGCGTACTCGGCGGCGAAGCGCACACGGCCGCGAAGGATGCGGGAGGGGCGCCCGTCGTATTGCGCAGCGCCGAGAACAATAACGTACTTCACTGCCTGTCCACTTTAGCGTTGGGTGGCAGGTATCGTGGTGCGCATGACTACTGCTGCTCGTATTGGACGCGCCGCCCTCGCCGCCCTCGTGCTGGGGTTGGCCACTGCTAGCCCGGCCTTGGCTGCGGACTTCGTTGTTGCCGCGCCGGAGGCGGCCTCGCTCACGGATAAGGTGACGGATGAGGCGGGGGTTCTCTCGGACTCGGAGAAGTCCGAGTTGGAGGACAAGATTAGCGCGCTGCAGCAGGAGCACCACGTGGTCATTTTCGTGGTCTTTGCCTCCTCGCTGCCGGAGGACGCGGAGAGCTATGCGGGTGAGATTGTGCAGTCCAAGGGCCCGAACTCCGCGGCCTATGTGGTGGGCGTGGATGATTCCACCATAGGCGTGCAAACGGGTAATGAGTGGCCGCGCGGGCGTCTAGACGTGATGTATGAGGCGGCTTATGCCAAGCTTGCCGACGGCCGCCAGTTCGGTGCTTCCGCACTCGCGCTTGTCGACGCTGCCGCTTCCGGTTCTGCGGGGTCTTCTTCTGGCGCTTCTGCTGCTTCTGATTCCGATGGCTCGGGAGGCCTGTGGCTAGCTGGCGGCGCGGGCGCGCTGGCTTTGGCGGGTGGCGGAATCGCGGTGGCCAACAGGCGCAAGACAAAGAAGGACTCGGCGGCCACTCTGGAATCCGCGCGCCAGATTGAGCCGAGCAACACTGCGCAGCTGGACCGCCTGGACATGGCGACCTTGGAGAAGCTGGCCCAGGAGGAGCTGGTCTCCACGGATGAATCGATTCGCCGCGGCAAGGAGGAGCTCGATATTGCGGTGGCCGAGTTCGGCCCCGAGCGCACCCGCCCGTTCACGCGCGCGATGAACCACTCTACGCTGACGCTGCAGAAGGCTTTTCAACTGCAGCAGAAGCTTAAGGACAATCTGCCCGAGACCACGGCGGAGCGCCGCCAGATGTTGGTGGAGATTATCTCCTCCTGCGGGCAGGCCGATGATGCTTTGGATGAGCAGGCCGCCGACTTTGCTAAGATGCGTGACTTGCTCATTAACGCCAGCTCCAAGCTGGATGAGCTCCCCCGCCGGGTGGTCGACCTGCGCGGGCGCCTCCCGCAGGCGCGCGCTACCTTGTCTACTCTCAGCGGCTCCTATTCCGAGGAGGTGTTGTCCTCCATTGCGGATAACCCGGAGATGGCGGAGGTCTCGCTCAATGAGGCTGAAAAGCTGCTTTCCCGCGGCCGAGAATTGCAGTCCCAGCCGGCTGGCCAGCAGGGTCCTTTGGTGGGCTATATCCGCGATGCCGAGCACGCCCTGGAGGTCTCCGACCGCCTGCTGAATGGCGTGGAGAATGCCGAGAACTCGATTACGGCGGCGCGCGATAACTTACCTGCGCTCATCGATGAGGTCGAGGAAGAAATCGCTGAAGCACAGCACCTCGAGCAGCGCGGCAAGGCTCAGGGCTCCCCTGCTGATTGGTCCGCGCTGGAATCACTGCTTGCGGAGGCCCGGGAGGCCCTGCGCGCGGCCCGCGAGCAGGGTCAGGGCGATCCGCTGGGTCAGTACACGGCGCTGACGGCTATCGATGGTGAGCTCGACCAGCAGCTGGATACCGTCCGCGAGACCAACGCCACCCGCGAGCGCCAAATTGCGCTCTACCGCCAGCAGATGGCCGCGGCCGAATCCGCTATCCAGGCAGCTGAGGACTTGCTCTCCTCGCGTGGTCGCGTGGTGGGACCCGATGCGCGTGTGGCGCTTGCCGATGCTACCCGCCTCTTCGCCCAAGCCCAAAACTCCGCGTCTAAGGACTTGCGCGCAGCCCTCAACTACTCTCGTGATGCCGCTTCTGCCGCGCAGACTTCTCTCAACCGCGCGAAGCAAGACCTGGAGGCTTATCGCCGCCAGGAACAGCGCCGCCAGGCCACCGATGCCGCGGGCAACATCTTGACCGGCATGGTGTTGGGCCAGATCCTCGGCGGTGGCAGCTCCCGCGGCCACGGCGGTGGTTTCGGTGGTGGATTCTCCGGCGGAGGCGGTTTCGGCGGAGGTGGCTTCTCGGGCGGCGGCGGTGGTGGCGGCTTCCGCGGCGGCTCCTTCTAGCGGTCCTCTCCCCTCCTTCCCCACATCAGCTCCTCCCAGCCGGCTTCACCCACTTCTCCGTCCTCTCTCCCCGCACCAGCTCTTCCCAGCCCCCTCTTCCCCTTCCCGCGCCTAGGCCTCGAAGCCCGCGGCCCGCACCCGATATCTCCCAACCGGGACGGTCCCACATGGCATCTCGCACAAGGCGCCTTGCAAAAGGCATCTTCTAGAAGGCGTTTTCACAGCTAAAAACGCCTTTTGCACCCTCTACATGGCGTTTTCAGACCCAAAGACGCCTTTTGACAGACGCCATTTGCCAGATGCCTTCTGCCGGACTGTCGGTTGCCGTTTGCGAGATGCCGGATGCCGGATGCCCTTGCACACACCGGGCCGCTGGGCGCCGACTCGGTTGTCGGCCAAGTAGATCCACGGATACGGGATTGGTGCACGTACATGATTGGTGTAAACCGGTCATGCACATGGTTCTGGTCAAACGGTTCGCCTCAGATGGTTCGCTTGGGGGCAAGTAAACCTTCTGCAATGCGCTAGATGGTTCGTTTGGGGGCAAGCAAACCTTATGACTGCAACCATCTGACTCGAACCCTCTACCGGCATACCAAGCCGAGCAAACACACTCGGAGAGCTCCTCTTCGAAGACAAACTCCACTACTCGCATGTCGGTGCAGGTTATATCGCGAAAGGTCCCTTTAGTTTGGTGCCTTTATTCTGGTCCCTTTGCCTAGTAAAGGAACCATCTATCAGGCGAAAAGCTGCGCCACATGGTCCCTTTGCACTCATAAGGGACCAGAGTGGAGGGACCAAACCAGAAGGACCATCTGTGAGAGAGCGGAAAGCACGGCCTAGCAGGCAGGAAGCAAGAAGGGGACGTGCGCCGAGCAGGCAGGCAGCAAGAAAGCGAAGTGGGCTTTGACGGGCAGCAGTGCGAAGTAGGGGTTCGGTGCACAAATGGGCGGCACCGCGGAAGGTGGGGTTAGGTGCGGAAGGGGCGGATGGAGCCGTCGAGAAGCAGGCAACAGTAGCTGGTGAAGGCGGCGTCCGTGAGGGGGAGCTCGCCCACCGCAACTTCGAGGTCGCGGCCCCGCGGGGTGGTGCGGGCAACCTCGGCAGCGGGGCCAGACAGAGCGAGAATGCGGCGCTCGCGGCGGAATGGATTCGTGCGCTCAAGCAGGTACTCGCGGCCCTGGCAGATCGCGCGCAGCTTGTTGACCGTAAAGCTGGTTTGTTTCGCCGAAAAGTCGGGCCCGCGCACAGTAAAGCGGCGCGCGCCCGGGATGTGCTCGAAGGCGATGGTGGTGCCCGTCCCGGGCAGCAGCAGGCCCGTCGGTCTCACGCGGGCGATGACCTCGCCCGCGCCATCCACCAGCGCCCCATCGCGCCACACCCAGCGTTGCATCAGAGGAGCACCGCAATGATGGCGACGATGGTCATGAGCAACAGCGTGGCGATGATCGGGATCGCGGTCTTTTGCGTCCGAGCCTCCAAAATGACGCGGGTAAACCAGCTCAAAGCCGCAATCTCCGAGTGGTTGAGATCATCGGAGTCATCGCTGTTCTCGCCCTCGAACTCGAGGATGGCCTTGCGCACGCCAGAGTTCTTGGAGGAGAACTGGGCGATCTTCAGCCCCTCGTGGTCCTCAACAATCCAGTCACCGCCGGCCTCGTTGATGAAGGCAAAGGTGCGCCCGTCCAGCGAGGCCTCCAAGCGCTTATCGCGCTTGGGGTTGCCCGCTAGGCGGTAGACACGGTCATCTTCCAAGGTCACCGACGCGCCCAGGTCATCGAGGCCCAAGCGCCAGTGCTCGCCTTCCACATCTGCCGAGCGTTCCTGGAACATGCCCAACGACGCCGGCCCCTCCCCCACGAGGAGGACCGGGTTCTTGCGGTCGCTGCGGTCCCAGCTGGTGTAGTGCATTAGCAGCCAGCCAGGCGGGCAGCCAGGTAAGCCTCAAGCTCGTCGAGCTTGACGCGCTCCTGCTCCATCGAGTCACGCTCACGCACGGTGACCGCGTTGTCCTCGAGGGTGTCGAAGTCATAGGTCACGCAGAACGGCGTACCAATCTCGTCCTGGCGGCGGTAGCGGCGGCCGATGGCGCCAGAGACATCGAACTCCACGTTCCAGTTGGCGCGCAGCTTGTTGGCCAGCTCGCGGGCCGGGGTGGACAGCTCTTCCTTCTTCGACAGCGGCAGCACGGCCACCTTGACCGGAGCCAGACGGCGGTCCAGGCGCAGCACCACGCGCTTATCGGTACCGCCCTTGGCGTTCGGGGCCTCCTCTTCGTCGTAGGCATCGATAAGGAAGGCCATCATGGCGCGGCCCAGGCCGGCAGCCGGCTCAATAACGTACGGGGTCCAGCGCTCGCCAGCCTCCTGGTCAAAGTAAGACAGGTCCTCGCCCGAGCCCTTGGTGTGCACGGAAAGGTCATAGTCCGTGCGGTTGGCCACGCCCTCCAGCTCGCCCCACTTGGAGCCCTTGAAGTTATAGGCGTACTCGACGTCCACGGTGCGCTTGGAGTAGTGGGAGAGCTTCTCCTGCGGGTGCTCGTAGAGGCGCAGGTTCTCTTCCTTGATACCGAGGTCGATGTACCAGTTGAAGCGGTCATCGATCCAGTACTGGTGCCACTCTTCGTCCTCGCCCGGCTTGACGAAGAACTCCATCTCCATCTGCTCGAACTCGCGGGTACGGAAGATGAAGTTACCCGGGGTGATCTCGTTGCGGAAGGACTTACCGATGTTCGCGATACCGAATGGCGGCTTCATACGCGCCGAGGTCATCACGTTCTTGAAGTTCACAAAGATGCCCTGCGCGGTCTCCGGGCGCAAGTAGTGCAGACCCTGCTCGTCGTCGACCGGGCCCAGGAAGGTCTTAAGCAAACCGGAGAAGGCCTTCGGCTCGGTCCAGTCACCCGGCTGGCCAGTCTCCGGATCGTTGATGTCAGCCAGGCCGTTGGCCGGCTCGTGGCCGTGCTTTTCCTCGTAGGCCTCGATCAGGTGGTCCGCGCGGTAGCGCTTACCGGTGTGCTTGGACTCCACCAGCGGGTCGGTGAAAACCTCAACGTGGCCGGAGGACACCCACACCTGGCGTGGCTGGATCACGGACGTATCGACGCCCACGACGTCATCGCGGGACTGCACCATGTGGCGCCACCACTGGCGCTTGATGTTTTCCTTGAGCTCGACGCCAAGCGGGCCGTAGTCCCACGCAGAGCGGGAACCGCCATAAATTTCACCTGCTTGGTAGACCAAGCCGCGGCGCTTACACAGGCTGACGACGGTATCAATGACGGATGCCATAGCTAATGGGACTCCTCTGGTAGGGGACAGTCTTTATACAGTGCGGCCTAGTCTAGCGTGCCCCTCATCGCCGCGTGCCTTCACCCCAAAAGTGTGGTGCATTTTATACACATTTCCGCATTCTTCGGCTATAGTACCGATAGCTCTCTTTTTAACTCTCCATCAATAGATATGACTGAAGGTGAATGGCGTGACCAACACCCAGACTGACACCCTTTCCTTTGATCTGGCGGCGGCTGCCACCGTGATTAGCGCTTTGGATTCACCATTGCGCATCGATATCATTCAGCGCCTCTCCGAGCGCGACCACTACGTCCACGAGCTGGTCGCCGCGACCGGCAAATCGCAGCCGCTTATCAGCCAGCACCTGCGGGTTCTCAAGCGCGCGAACATCGTCGACAGTGAACGCACCGGCCGTGAAGTCCGTTACTCTTTGGTGGCCCCTAAGGTGCTGCCTTTGCTTCGCGACGCCTCACTGGCCACCTCTTAATGGAAGTGTGTTGATAAACTAAGCCCCATGGCCATCCACGACAGTATTCCCAAACTCGGCGCTCGCAATACCCGCCAGCGCACCGCCGTCGTTGAGGTCCTGCGCAGTCTCGACAAGTTCGTCTCCGCCAAGGACATTCACCAGGCGCTTATCGACGGTAACCAGAAAGTCGGCCTCACCACCGTCTACCGCACGCTCCAATCACTTTCGGAGATTGAAGCCGTCGACGCGCTCCACATGCCCTCCGGCGAGACCCTCTACCGCCATTGCGAGAGCGATGCGCACCACCACCACTTGGTGTGCACCAAATGCGGCCGCACCGAAGAAATCGATGGCGGCCCGATTGAAGAGTGGGCCTCCTCGGTAGCCAAGGAGCACGACTTCGAGCTCACCGGGCACGATGCCGAAATCTTCGGCATCTGCGCCGAGTGCCGCGCGGCGTCTTAGACACGCCACTTTTCCTGCCACATCGAGGATATCTTCATCCCCCTTGACAGCACTACACAGCTCGCGCGCTACTTGACGCCGCCGAAGCGGCGGTCACGCCGCGCGTACTCCTCCACCGCGGCGAACAAGTCTTCCGGAGTGAAATCCGGGAAGAGCTTGTCCTGGTAAATCATCTCTGCGTAAGCCGACTGCCACAGCAGGAAGTTGGAGGTGCGCTTCTCGCCGGAGGGGCGCAAGAACAGATCCACGTCTGGCATATCGGGGTCATACATCACCGAGCTGACCGTCTTCTCATTGATGGAGCGCGGGTCCAGCTCGCCGCGGGAGACTTGCTCGGCGAGTTTCCGGATGCCGTCGACAAGCTCGGCGCGACCACCGTAATTCACGCACATCACCAGGGTCATCTTGGTGTTGTCCTTAGTCAGCTCCTCTGCGGCCTCAAGCTCCTTGATCACAGAGCGCCACAGGCGCGGGCGGCGGCCGGCCCAGACCACGCGCACTCCCCTCTCGTTGAGCCAATGGCGCTGGCGGCGCAGCACGTCGCGGTTAAAGCCCATGAGGAAGCGGACTTCCTCCGCGCTGCGGCGCCAATTCTCGGTGGAGAAGGCATAAGCGGAAAGGTAGGAAACGCCGAGGGCGAGGCAGGCATCGACGACGTCGAGAAGCACTGCTTCCCCGCGGCGGTGACCTTCGGTGCGCTTCATGCCGCGCTCCTCTGCCCAGCGGCCGTTACCGTCCATGACCAGCGCGATGTGGCGCGGCAGGAACTCCTGCGGGATAGCGGGCGGATGAAGGACTCGGTTCGGGTCAGGCGTAATCACGCATTACAGTCTACTGTTCCATGATCCCCAGCGCGCCAACGGAGCGCTCGAGGTGCCATTGCAGGTGGGCGCGGGTGAGGCGATGGGCCTCTTGGGCTTGGGCGTTCGTTGGTTGACTGGGGTGGTCATGGGCGATGAGCCACATGTGGTGCAGGGTTTCTGGGTCTACCTCGGCGGCGCCTGGTGGGCGGCATTGGTGGCAGGCGGCCCCACCCACAGCAGGGTGGAAGGCGTGGTGGGGGCCGGGCCTTTGGCACTGGGCGCAATCGAAAAGGCTGGGTGCCCAGCCGGCGTGGGACATGGCTTTGAGGAGGAACGCGTCGAGAAGCATGAGCGGATCGCCGTGCTGAAGCTTGTCGAGGACATCGACGCAGGCCTCGTAAAGGTACGGGTCGCCGGGGGCATCGGCGGCGGCGAGGCGCTCGGCGGATTCGAGGGCGGCACACGCGGCGGTGTAGCGCTCGTAGTCCTCGATGATGCGCGCGCCGAAGTAGTCCACGGTATCGGCCTGGGAAATGGTGTAGAGGTTGCGGCCCGGATAAAGCTGCACGTCGAGGTTGACAAAGAGCTGCAGGCGCGAGCCGAAGCGCGATTTGGCGCGGCGAACCCCCTTGGCCACCCCGCGCACGAGGCCGTGGTGGCGGGTCAAGAGCACGATGATGCGATCCGCCTCGCCGAAATCGTAGGTGCGGATGACGAGGGCGCGGTCGCGAAAATTCTCGCGCATCTAGAAGCCCAGGCGGCCCAGCGCCTTCGGGTCCGACTGCCAATTCTTCAGCACCTTAATGCGCAGGTCAAGGTAGACGTTCTGGCCGAGGAGCTGGATGATCTCCTTGCGGGCGGTGCCCACAATACGGCGGAAGCGGCGGCCGTCTTTGCCTTCGATGATGCGCTTTTGGCCGGGGCGTTCGAGGTAGAGCACGGCGTGGACGTTGAGCACGTCGGGGCGCTCCTGGTCAGGTAGCATTTCATCGACTTCCACGGCCACGGAGTGCGGGAGCTCGTGCTTCAGGCCAGCCAGGGCGGCCTCGCGGATGAGCTCAGCGATGCGCTCGGCCTGGTCTTCGTCGGTGACGTGGTCATCCGGGTAAAACTTCGGGCCTTCCGGCAGGTGGTCGACGATGACCTGCGTGAGCTCCTCCAGCTGCACGCGCTCGGTAGCGGAGACGGGGATGACGACGGCGTCAGGGTTGTCCTCGCTGAGAAGCGCATGCAGTGCGAGCAGCTGCGCGCCGACTTGATCTTTGGAGGCTTTGTCCAGCTTGGTCACAATGCCGATGATGGGGGTCTTCGGCGCGACCTTGCGCACGTTCTCCAGAATCCAGCGGTCACCGGGGCCAATCTTTTCATCCGCGGGAATGGTCAAGCCGATGACGTCGACGTCGGCATACGTGTCTTTGACGACCTCGTTGAGGCGCTCGCCGAGCAGAGTGCGCGGGCGGTGCAGGCCGGGCGTGTCGACGAGGACGATCTGCGCGTCCTCGCGGTGGACCAGGCCGCGGATGGGGTGGCGGGTGGTCTCGGGTTGGTCAGCCGTGATGGCGATCTTCTGCCCCACCAGCGCGTTGGTCAGGGTGGACTTGCCGGTGTTGGGGCGGCCGACGAAAGACACGAAACCGGAGCGGAAGCCCTCAGGCGTGTCGGTGTATTGCGAATAGTCGGCGGCGTTGGCTTCGCCCTCGGCTGGCAGGTCGGCGAAGGCGGCATCGAAATCAGTGCTCATATTGCCTCATATCATAACGCACGAGCTGTCGAGTCCCGTTCTTGTTGTAAAGCGCTGTTCTGACTCTCGCCGGGCCGCACGGCGAGCTTCCTGCCGATGCGCCGGCAGATGGTCCTTGTAGTTTGGTCCTTCTACTCTGGTCCCTTCTCTGTGCAAAGGGACCATCTGGTGCCGGTTTTCGCGTGCTAAATGGTCCCTTTAGTGTGCGAAGGGAGCAGACTAAAGGGACCTTCTGTGCTCCTCCGGGGGTCATCCGCCCTGCAGATGGTTCCAGTCAGGCGGTTCTAGTCATAAGGTTTCTTTGCCCCCAAACGAACCATCTAGCGACCTCCAGAAGGTTTGTTTGCCCCCAAGAGAACCTTCTGACCCGAACCATGTGAGTAGCACCTTATGGCTGGAAACCACATCGTTAAAGGGAGGGCCGCGGAAGCAGCGGTGAGGTGAGGGTGAAAGTTGCTGGCGCGAGCGTATCCGCCGCATGTCGACTGCGAAAAAGCTTGCGCCACATGGCATCTTGCAAACGGCATCTTCCGAAAGGCGTCTTTGGTAGCAAAAACGCCATCTGGACGCAGCAAAAGGCGTTTTCAGGAGTGAAAACGCCTTCTGACAGATGCCTTCTGCGGGATGCCATTTGTCGGACGCCTTTTGCGGGCCAAGGATCAGACTGGCGCGCGAGACCAAGCAAGACCAAGGCAAGACCAAGGCTCAGGCTGATGCGCGAGGCCAAGAAAACCAGGCAGAGCCCAAGGCCACGAAGGCGCGCGGGCAGCGAAAGAGGCGTGAAAGCTAGAGCTCCGTGACCTGGAACTGCAGCTGCGGGTGAGCGAAGACGTCCTGCGACTCGATGAGCAGCAGCTCCTGGGAATCTGCCTCGTAGGTGTTCTGCAGCAAGTCGAAGACGGAAGACGCGGTGCGCTTGAGCGCTTCCTTCGCATCATGCGTCTCCACGTAGTGGCCGGTGAAAAGCGAGGCCGTGACATCGCCCGAACCATTGCGCTTGAACGGCAACTTGGGGGTGGTCACCAGGAAGGCGCGCTCGCCATCAACGGCGAGCATCTCAATCTCGTCCTCACCGGTTTCTGGGCGCTGCACCGAGGTCACCAGCACAGTCTTCGGTCCGATCTCCTGAGCGCGCTTCACCGCGGCGAGGGTCTGCTCCAAGGTGCCCACCTCGGAGTCCGTCAAGTAGCCCAGCTCGAACTGATTCGGGGTGATGATGTCCGCGACCGGAACGACCTTATCGCGCAGCAGCGGCGGGATTTCGTCGGAGACGAAGCAGCCGGACTTGGCGTTGCCCATGACCGGGTCGCAGGCATAGAGGGCACGCGGGTTGACCGCCTTGATGCGGTTCACGGCATCCACGATGGCGCCGGCGATGTCCGGGCCGCCCTGGTAGCCAGACAGGATCGCATCGATACGCGGGAAGGCGCCGCGCTTTTCGATGCCATCCACAATCGCCGTGACCTCTTCCGCCGGGATCATCGGCCCGCCCCAATCGCCATAACCGGTGTGGTTGGAGAAGTTCACCGTGTGAATGGGCCACACCTCATGGCCGGCGCGCTGAAGGGGAAAGACTGCTGCGGAGTTGCCCACGTGGCCGAAGGTGACATGGGACTGAATGGAGAGGATGTTCATAACTCTCCATTGTGCTACGCCCCACGTAGCACCTCAACGATTGGCCTCATTTAAGCAAACGAACTGCCTGTGTTTGGCCGCAACTGACACAGGCGGTGGGCCCACCCGCATCCGGATTACAGACCGCCGCCGGGGACTTCCCCATCGAGCTTCGCGCGCTCGGCGGCATCCGGGAAGGCCTTCGGGCCAGAAGGCTTGGGCTGGTAGCTCACGCCACGCGCCGCCAAGTCCTCATACCAGTCCGCCAGCAGCTCGTTCTGCAGGCCGAACATTTCCTTCTCCTCCGCCGCAGTGGTGTGGTCATAGCCCAGCAGGTGCAGGCAACCATGCACGGTGAGCAGAGCCAGCTCGTGGCCCAGTGAGTGGCCGGCGGCCGTGGCCTGGCGCTGAGCAAACTCCGGGCAGAGCACAATATCGCCCAGCATCGCAGGTCCGGCCTCCACCGCGTCGGGGCGGCCAGCGGTAGCACCCGGGGTGAGCTCATCCATGGGGAAGCTCATCACATCGGTCGGGCCCTCTAGGTCCATCCAGCGCACGTGCAGCTCCGCGATGGTATCCAGATCCACCGCAGTAATCGTGCACTCGGCATCCGGATTCACGTCGAGGCGGCCGAGGGCGTAGGAGCAGACGTCGATCAGCATCTCCTCGTTGACGCCGTCATAACCGGACTCGTTAATAAACTCGATGCTCATTTCTTCTCCTCCTGCTCAGCAAAGTTATCGTAGGCCTCGACAATGCGCCCGACCAGCTGGTGGCGCACCACATCAGCAGAGCCCAGCTCCGCGAAGTGGATATCCGGCACGCCCTTCAGAATGCGGCGCACCAGGCGCAGACCGGAGACCTGGCCACCGGGCAAGTCCACCTGGGAAATATCGCCGGTCACCACGATGGTGGAGCCAAAGCCCAGGCGCGTCAGGAACATCTTCATCTGCGCCGGGGTGGTGTTTTGGGCCTCGTCGAGGATGACGAAGGCATCGTTGAGCGTGCGGCCACGCATATAGGCCAGGGGTGCGACCTCAATGATGCCGGCCTCCATGAGCTTTGGAATCATCTCCGGATCGATCATGTCCCGCAAAGCGTCGTACAGCGGGCGCAGGTAAGGGTCGATCTTGTCGTTGAGGGTGCCGGGCAGAAAGCCCAGCTTCTCCCCCGCTTCAACTGCCGGGCGGGTCAAGATAATGCGGCTGACCTGCTTGGCGCGCAGGGCCTGCACCGCTTTCGCCACCGCCAAGTAGGTCTTACCGGTACCGGCCGGACCGATACCGAAGACAATCGTGTTCTCATCGATGGCCTGCACATAGCGCGATTGGCCAAGAGTTTTCGGGCGCACGGCCTTGCCGCGGCGCGAGACGATATCCGCCGCGAGCGTCTCAGACACAGAGGCTGGGGCATCCACCGTGACCAGGTCCAGGGTGTGCTTCACGGTATCGGTGCTCACCGGATGCCCACGGCGGGCAATCGCCTCGAGCTCTTCGAGGACCTTGCGCGCGCGGGCCACCTCATAGTCCGGGCCGGCGGCGGTGACTGTGGTCCCGCGAGCGAAGAGGTCCACGCCCACGAGGTTGCCCAAAACGCGCAGGTTATCGTCCGCCGGACCGAGCACCGTGGCGAGGTAGGCGGAATCGAGATCAAACTTGGTGGTGATAATAGGCACGCCCAAAAGGCTACCAGCGCGCGGTCAGGGTGCCGATGCTGGCCAAGGCCACCATGCTTGCCGACGCCGTCCGCAACACCTCCGGCCCCAACTTGATCGCCGTCGCCCCGGCCTCCCGCAGGCGGGCTAGTTCCTCCGCGCCGATGCCGCCCTCCGGGCCCACCAGCAGGTAGATGGTCTCGGCGGAGTCGAGGTCAGCAAGATCCTTGAGCCGAGCCTCGGCGTCCTCGTGGAGGACCAGCGCGCGAGCACCGGAGATTTCCTGGCACAGCTGGCGGGTGGTCAGCGGGCCGCGCACGGCGGGCACGCGCGCGCGGCGCGATTGCTTAGCGGCCGCCACGGCCGCGGATTCCCACTTGGCTAGCGCCTTCGGGGCCTTCTTGGCATCCCACTTGGACACGCAGCGATCCGCCTGCCAGGCGATGATCTCATCCGCCCCGGCCTGGGTGGCCAGGTCGACGGCGAGCTCGGAGCGCTCCGACTTCGGGATGGCCTGGACCACGATGACGCGCGGGGAGGGTTCGGGGATGATCGCGAGGTCGTCGACAAGCGCGGCCAGCGTGTCCTTGCCCTGCGTATCGGTGATGGTCGCGGTGGCGCGGCGCCCGGACCCATCGATCAGGACCAGGTGCTCCCCTGGGCCCATGCGCTTGACGGTGACCGCGTGGCGGCCCTCCGCACCCTCGAGGCCCACCGGCTGGCCAACCTCAGCGAGGGAGAGATCCGGGTGGAGGAAGACGGGCAGAGACATTAGCGGCGGAACTTATCGCGGAAGCGGCTAAAGAGGGATTCGCCCTGGCCATCCCCGGCGTGGTGGACCTCGGTGCCGCCGTGGCCGGCGGCGCGGACCTTCTCCAGTGCCTCGCGGGTCTTCTTATCCAGGTCAGTCGGGACAACAACATCCACGTGGGCGTGGAGGTTGCCAAAGCCGTCGGTGCGCAGGCGCGGCATGCCCTTTCCTTGGAGGGTGATGGACTCGCCCGGCTGGGTGCCCGGCGCGATATCGATGGTGAGCTCCTCGCCGTCGAGCTGCTCGACGGTGCACGAAGCACCCAGCGCGGCATCCACCATGGGCACGCGCACGGTCAGGTGCAGGTCATCGGCGTTGCGCTCGAAGACGGGGTGCGGCTCGGTGTGCACCTCAACGTACAGGTCGCCAGCGGGGCCGCCGCCGTGGCCGACCTCGCCTTGGGACGCCATGCGGATGCGCATGCCATCACCAATGCCGGCGGGGATATTCACCGTAATATCGCGACGCTTGCGCACGCGGCCATCACCGCCGCAGTGGCCACAAGGATCGGTGACTACTTCGCCGAAGCCGTAGCACTTCGGGCAATCGCGGGTGGTCATCATGTTGCCCAACATGCTGCGCTGGACCTCTTGGACCTGGCCCATGCCGCCGCAGTGATCACAGGTCACCGGCTTGGACTTGGACTCGGAACCGGTTCCCTCACAGCGGTCACAGATCACAGCGGTATCGACCTTAACCTGCTGCTTCACGCCGCTATAGGCCTCCTCGAGGGTAATGGTGGTGCGCAGGAGCGCATCATCGCCCGGCTGCACGCGGGAACGCGGACCGCGGGAGGCAGCTCCCCCGCCGAAGAACTCGGCGAAGATATCCCCGAGGCCGCCGCCACCGAAACCACCAAAGCCGCCGCCCTGGGCTGCGCGCTCCTCCATGGGGTCACCACCCATGTCCACAACCCGGCGCTTCTGCGGATCCAGCAGAACCTCCTGCGCAAGGGAAGCCTCGCGGAACTTCTCCGCGGCCTCGTCATCGCCCGGGTTCACGTCCGGGTGGTACTTGCGCGCCAGCTTGCGGTAGGCCTTCTTAATCTCGGCATCCGACGCCGACTTTTCTACACCAAGAATGCCGTAGTAGTCACGAGCCACGTACTGTCATCCTTCTATATCTCGTTGATGCTAAATCTAATCCGACGGGCCAGCTTACTCGCCCGCCAGAATTTCACTCACATAGCGTGCAACGGCAGAGACCTTGGAGATTGTTCCCGAGTAGTCCATATACGTCGGCCCCACCACACCGAGCCCGCCGAGTGCTGCAGCCTCCGAGCCTGTGCCGAAACCATAGCGCGTGGCCACGACGGAGGTTTGGCGCAGCTCATCGGCCTCGTTTTCCTCGCCAATAGAGACCGATACATTGCCTAGGTCCGGCACGCGGGCCAGCAATTTCAGCACCACGACCTGCTCTTCCAGGGCCTCGATGATCGACGGCAGGCCCTCGGGCAGGGCCACGCGGGTGAGGTTAGAGGTGCCCGCCATAATCAGACGATCGGAGGGCTGTTCGACGAGGGTCTCAATCAGCGTGGTGGCTGCTTTGAGGAGGTGGGGGCGGATGTCGGCTGGGGAGTCGTCGACAAGCGCGGCCAACTCCGCCGAGGCATCGGTGAGCGTCTTACCCTCCAGGGCGGTGTTGAGGATATCGCGCAGGCGGTGGGTCTGCTCGGGGTCGATGACGTCATCGAGCTCCACATTGCGCTGATCGACGCGCCCATTATCCGTAATCAGCACCAGCAGCAGGCGCACCGGTGACAAAGCTACGACCTCGCAGTGCTTGACGCGGGAGACTTTGAGGTTGGGCATCTGCACCACGGCAGCTTGCTTGGTCACCTGGGCCAGCAGCTGGACCGAACGGCGCAGGACGTCTTCCAAATCGACGCCGCCTTCGAGGAAGGTGAGCATGGCGCGGCGCTCGGCCTTGGAGAGCGGCTTGACGTCGTGGAGCGTGTCGACGAACTGGCGGTAGCCCTTCTGCGTGGGCACGCGCCCGGAGCTGGCGTGTTCTTGGGCGATGAGGCCTTCGGCTTCGAGCACGGCCATGTCATTGCGAATCGTCGCCGAGGACACGCCCAGCTGGTAGCGCTCGAGCAGGGCCTTGGAGCCGACCGGCGATTGCGAGGCGATGTAGTCCGCGACGATGGCGCGCAGGACCTCTTGGCGGCGGGCATCGGTGGAGCTGGACATGTCTTTAAGGCTATCCGTTCTGGCGGTCAGGGGTGGAAAAGCTGTGGAAATCAACGACTACGGGCAGGTAGTTCACCGCCGCTTCCAAGTGGTTCTACTCAAATGGTTCGGGTCATACGGTTCACTTGCCCCCAAACGGCGCCTGCCTTTGAGTTGTGAACATCCCCCTGTTTGATGTGGTTGTTACTTTACGCGCTCGTTGTCTCGGGCGCTAGGGGTTTGCCGTTGTTGATTCCTACTGTTTTAGGTGGTGGCTTGTAGACGGATGTCCGGGGCCTGCGGTGAGGGTGCGTCGCGTAGTAGACGGTTTCCTTTTCTCGGCGATGCTCAAGGATGTCGCGCCACGTGCCTGAATACACTTCACTAGGTGTGTATCCATTAAGCCCGCTGTGGCGGTCACGGTTATTGTATTCGTCGATAATCCTGCCGATGACCTTCTGTGCATGCTGGATATCATCATAGGTTTCTAACGCATAGCGGTGATGCTTGATTGTGCGATGGGATGACTCTTCAAATGGGTTGTCATTCGAAACATTCGGCCGAATCAATGACAGCTGCACGCCGCGTTCATCCAGCATGGCCTTCATCATGTGTGAGGTCATGACTTTGCCGTTGTCGGTGTGTACGACGTCAACGCTGTGACCGTTGAGTTCCTGGTCAGCAATGACTTGTTCGATCAGGCGTGTAGCGATGGTCTTTTCCTGTCGGTGTTGGACAGTCCATCCCACGACTTTGCGCGAGTACAAATCCAACACCGTGTAAAGATGAAAGCCTTTGGTGACAAAAGATCCTGGCAGCCACGTGATGTCCCAGCACAGTACTTGCCCGGGCCTATCTGCGGTGATAATAGGAACCCCTCGCGCTGGTGTAGTTGGCCGCCTGCGCCGTTCTAATGCTGGAAACAGTTGAGCGTTAATCCGGTAGAACGTCCGAATCGACGCTAAAAGCGGATCGGGACCATCAAGATGATCAAAAAAGATTCTGGCAACTGACAAGCCTTGCGCCCGCCCGCGAACAAGCAGCTCAGCAATGCGTGTGTAGTCACTTTCATCTAGCTTGCGAGGATGAGGCAAAGACGCACTAGGTGCCTTGCATGGTCGAGGATTGTGCCGGTAATACCAGGTCGTTCGACCAAGACCAATAATCTTCAACGCGCGGGTTAAAGAGTAGCCCGCCTCAACCAAGCCTTCGACGATGAGTTCTTCGCTTTTAAGAAACTCAACATAATCAGCACGTTGCTCAGCAGTTAAAGTACGGCCACCACGCGTTAATCCTCGGAATACTTCTGCATGATGGCGATAGCTTTTCCCATGGCATCAACTGCCCGACAGTGAGCTTCAGTCTGCTCGGCCTTACGAGCAATGATTTCGTCCTTTTCCGCTAACTGCTGTTTGAGCCTGGCTATTTCATCGCTTAAGGCTTCATTGCTTTTGCGGAGGCGCTTGTACTCATTGATGTTTTCTGGGCACACAGGGATATTGTGCCTTGGCGTAAGCCCTGTGGCTAGATCCCCGCCGGCGAACTGCTTCCGCCAACGCTTAAACGAGCTATAACTGACACCGATGGAGTCCAAGTACTTCCGGCGCTGCCCATGTTTGACCGAGTAGTACTCAAGGACCACCTTCTCCTTTTGTTCTGCGGTATACCGACCTTGCGGAACCATATCCTCTGGCGGGATGGAGATAGTCATGAACACTTTCCTTTCTCCCCCGGCAATCACCGGGGACTACTGGGATGTTCACAACTCCATTGGCAATAAGGGAAACGAACCTTTTAGCAGCCCAAGGAAGGTTTGTTTGCCCCCCCAAACAAACCTTCTGACTGGAGCCTTTTCACTGGAACCATCTACGAGGGTCGAAGCCAGCCGCTAGTGGGCCAGCTGATGCGGACTTGGAGGCCGGCCCGCAGGTGGGGCAAGCCGCTAACGAGCGGTGTCTTCAGCGACGAGGAGGTCGGTGATGATGCCATCCGCGAGCAAGCGCCCATCCTTGGTCACGCGGAGGCGGTCGCCGGCACGCTCCAACAGGCCGCGCTCGATGAAACGCGCGGCCACGGGCTCGGCGGCCGGCGCGAGCCAGGACGCCGGGATGCCCTCGCGCAGGCGCAGGCCCAGCATGATGCGCTCGGTGTGGCGGTCGGCGGCGCTGAGCTGCTCGCGCTCCTTGATGGGCAGCTCCCCCTCGCCCACGGCCTTAATGTAAGTCCGCGGGTTTTTCACGTTGAAGAAGCGCTCGTTGCCCAGGTGCGAATGCGCGCCCGGGCCCGCGCCCCACCAATTGCCGTCCACCCAGTAGATGCGGTTGTGCTGGCACTCCCCGCCCGGCTTGGCCCAGTTGGACACCTCATACCACTCGAAACCTTCGGCCTCGAGCGTGGAAGAGATCATCCCATAGCGCCGGGCCAGCACGTCCTCATCCGGTGCTGGCAGCAGGCCCTTCGATACCTTGCGGGCCATACGCGTGCCATCCTCCACGATGAGCGAATACGCGCTGATGTGATCCACCCCGGTCTCCAGGGCACGCTCCAGCGTCAGGGCAACGTCGGCATCTTCTTCTGTCGGCGTGCCATAAATCATGTCCAAGTTGACGTGCTCGAAGCCCGCATCGATGGCTTCGCGCGCCGCATCGAAGGCCCGGCCCGGCGTGTGGGCTCGCTCCAACACGGCGAGCACCCCCGGGGAGGCGGATTGCATGCCCAGGGAAAGGCGGGTGAAGCCGGCGTCGAGAAGCCCAGCGAAGTACTCCGGCGAGGTGGATTCCGGGTTGGATTCCGTGGTGACCTCCGCGTCCGGGGCGAGGCCGAAGGTGTCGCGAACCTTCGACAAGACACGGCCCAGGCCGTCGGCGCCCAGCAGGCTCGGCGTGCCACCGCCAATAAAAACCGTCTCGGCCTCGCGCCCCACCTGGGCCGCCGCCATCTCCAGTTCCTTCTCCAGAGCAGCCAGATAATCGCTGGTCAGGTCCCCTCCCAGCTCACCCGGGGTATAGGTGTTGAAGTCGCAGTAGCCGCAACGGGAGGCGCAGAAAGGAACGTGAATGTAGAGACCAAAGGGATCCATGGGAACAAAGTATCCGACAGCGCCGTTAAAGCGGTAGTCTATAGTGCAGATTTGCAACCCCGATAGTGAAGAAAGGCCTCTTTTAAGTGGAACCTCCGAGTCGATGTCCCCGCCGCCTCCTTAAGGCGGTGGGGTAAGCCGTGTTATCTGCCATCCTGATGATTGTGGCGGGTTTCGCCGTCATCGCTCTCATTATCGTGGCCAACGCCTACTTCGTGGCGCAGGAATTCGCCTTCATGTCGGTGGACCGCACGCAGCTGCGCCAGCGCGCAGCGACTGGGGATAAGCCCGCGGAGCGCGCCTTAAAGATCACGCAAAAGACATCCTTCATGCTCTCCGGCGCGCAGCTGGGTATCACGATTACCGGCCTGCTCATCGGTTATGTGGCCGAGCCCCTCGTGGGCCAAGGCCTGGGCCAGCTGCTGGGCGGCGTGGGCGTGCCCACGGGTGTATCCGTCGCGGTAGGCACCGTGGCGGCGCTTGCTATTTCGACGGTTCTCACCATGCTCTTCGCCGAGCTCTTCCCGAAGAACTACACCATCGCAGCCCCCATGAAGTCAGCGCTGTGGCTGTCCGCATCGACGATGTGGTACCTCAAGATTTTTGGCTGGCTCATCCACTTCTTCGAGTATTCCTCCAATGCCCTGCTCAAGTTATTCGGCATCGAGCCGGTGGAGGATGTCGATTCTTCTGCCACCACCGATGACTTGGAGTCCATCGTCGATGCCTCCCACGAGGCCGGCGACTTGGATGAGGACACCTACCTGGTGCTCGACCGCCTCCTCGACTTCCCCGAACACGACGTGGGACACGCCATGATTCCGCGCTCGCGCGTGGATGTCATCGAGCCCGAAACCACCATCGGCGAGGTGCGCGAGATGATGTCGGAGAACCACACCCGCTACCCCATCATCGACGATGAACACAATCCCATCGGCGTGGTGCACCTCTACGACGTGCTGGGCACCGAGCTGCCCGCGGCCACCCCGGCCCGCGAAATCATGAAGGCCCCCGTGGTGGTGCCGGAGCTCATGCCGCTTCCCGACGTCGTCACGGAGCTTCGCGACGCCGACGAGAAACTCGCCTGCGTCATCGACGAATACGGCGGCTTCGTCGGCATCGTGACCATGGAGGACTTGGCCGAGGAAATCCTCGGCGATGTCACCGACGAGCACGACCTCGAAGAAACCGAGGAAATCACTGAGCAGGACGAGACGCACTGGATCGTCGACGGTGACACGCCCATCGACGAGGTGGAGCGCGCCATCGGCCACGACCTGCCAGAGGGCGATTTCGAAACCGTCGCCGGCCTGCTCATCGCTCATTCCGGCACGCTGCCGGAAGAAGGCGAAGA
The DNA here is from genome assembly GCF_001815175.1 of Corynebacterium sp. HMSC034H07. Lineage (NCBI taxonomy): Bacteria > Bacillati > Actinomycetota > Actinomycetes > Mycobacteriales > Corynebacteriaceae > Corynebacterium > Corynebacterium sp. HMSC034H07. The sequence continues at coordinate 31,032 of NZ_KV819482.1, read as the reverse complement.
GCTTTCCATCGAGCTTGAGGCCGAGCCGGAAGATTGGGTCGACGGCGACGAAGCCCCCATCCGCACGCTCAACGTGCGCGTCGAGGAAATCGACCGCCACGTTCCCTCCGTCCTGGCACTCGAGCTCGTGGAGGAATTCCCGGAAGGAGACGATGACTAATGACTGATACCTGGTGGTTCAACCTCCTTATCACTGTTCTCATCATCGCTGCTTCCGCGTTCTTCGTGGTCATCGAGTTCTCCCTCATGGGCGCGCGCCGCAACCGCTTGGAGGAAACCGCGGAATCCTCGGCGGCTTCGCGCGCAGGCCTGCGCTCGCTCAATGAGCTGACCATCATGCTGGCCGGCGCCCAGCTGGGCATTACCGCCGCGACCTTCGTCCTGGGTGCCGTGACCAAGCCGTGGGTCCATCACCTGTTGATGACGCCACTGGAGGCCCTTGGCCTGCCGCTGGGCGTTGCTGACGTCGTTTCCTTCCTGCTGGCCCTTTTCGTCGTGACCTTCCTGCACCTGGTCATCGGTGAAATGGCGCCGAAGTCCTGGGCCATTGCCCACCCGGAAACGGCTCTGCAGCTCATCGCGGTCCCTGCTCGCGGCTTCATTTGGCTCTTCCGCCCGCTGCTGATCTGGATTAACAAGATGGCCAACAAGCTGGTCCGCATGACTGGTGAAGAACCTGTGGACCGCGCCGGTGCAGCCGGCTACGACGCAGAAACCTTGCGCCATCTGGTCGAGCACTCGCGCCTGACGGGCACGCTTGACGACGACTCCGCGAACCAGATCACCGGCGTCATCGAGCTGGAAGCCTCCACCGCGGCCCAGTTGGCCCGCGAGCACGGCTCGGAAATCCTGCCGCTTTCCTCCGATGCCACCGTGGCCGAGCTCCACGAGCTCGTAGTACGCAAGTCCATCATGCGCGTGCTGGTCTACCCGCGTACCTCGCGCATCCCCCGCATCGTCCATGTGCGCGACACCCTGTTGGCGGACCCGGAAACTCCGGTGCTAGATTTCTCGCGCCCCGCACTGGCGGTGGGCTCCTCCTCCACCGTGCAGAAGACGCTGGACCAGATGCGCGCCCGCAATGAGCAGCTCGTCGTCGTGGGCAAGCCCACCAAGGACAAGACGGTGTGGATCCTCACCTGGGATGACATCATGGGCCAGCTGTGGCCGCAGATTACGGAGCAGCTGGACCAGGCCGTGCCGGCGTCGAAGAACCCGGGGGTCTAGCGCTTACGCGCTAAACGGGGGAACACGAAGCTAAGCGTGACACGGAAAGCTAGGCGTGGCACACGAAGCTAGACGTGACACGCTAACAGCGAAAAGCGCCACCGAGAGAGGGAATCTCGGTGGCGCTTTTCTTAGGTAATCCTTGTGTGTTGGCAACAAGGAAGTCTGTGATGCGGCGACTAGGCAGTCGTGGCGGCCTTCTTCTGACGCTTGGCGCGCACACGGGCAACAACGGCGTCGATACGCGCGCGCTCCTCCAGGAAGGGCGGCGGGTTATGCCCGCGCATGGTGCGCACGAAGGCGGGGTGTGCCTCAACGACGGTGTGGCGCCAGGCCTGCACTGCAATGAGCGCGGACTCGCCGGCGCGCTTGTACAGGTTCGGCAGGGAGACCACATCGAGGTTGCGGGCCACGGCGTCGGTTTGCGCCAGCACGTACTCAACCAGCTCGCGCAGGTAGGCGGCCACCGCGGCGGTGCGGCCGCGCAGGGTTTCTGCCAGCTCCGAAACCACAACGGGCGGGCCGGAGATGGGCAGGCCCTCAGCGAGCGCGCGGGCGGTAAGCTGCTTCGGTTCCTCAACGTCGTTGTCGCCGGAGGAGGCAGCCGAGATGGTGCCGGACTTCAGCCCGGAGACCAGCGCGTGGCGCAGGCCGATGAGTTCGCCGACACAACGCCCGGAATCCACGCGGGCGTCCTCGACGATGTCCCCCAGCTCAGCCAAGCAGTCGAGGGAGAGTTCATCATCCCAGTCCTCGATGGCCTCGATGAGGTGCTCAATGTAGTCAACGACTTCGTCGCCGATGTTATAGATTTCTTGGGTCAGCTCACGGTGGCGCAGCTCGGCTGCGATTTTGTGCATAGGCTGCCCTTTCCGCGAGAACCTCTAGTTGAGGTTTAGAGTTTTTCTGACCCCGCTGACTCTATTAGAGATTCTCCCGTGGGTCTGCGCGACACTCCGAAGGAATTCACAGACTCCATCCAGCCTTATTTCTTGCCGGCGTAGAGGCGCTCAATTTCCGCTGCGTAGCGCTGCGCCACGACATAGCGCTTCACCTTCATCGTGGGGGTGAGTTCGTTGCTTTCCTCGGTGAGGTCCTGGTCGAGGATGACGAACTTCTTAATGCCCTCGGCGTGGGAGACCGTAGCGTTGACCTGGTTGATGGCGTCCTGAATATCCGCGCGCAGTGCCGGATCAGCAGCTACCTCACGCATGCCCTTGGTCGCGGAAATGTTGTGATCGGCCTTCCAGCGCTTGAGCGCGTCCTCATCGAGGGTGAGCAAGACGCCGATGAAGGGTTTGCCGTCGCCGACCACCATGGCCTGGGAAATCAGCGGGTGGGAGCGCAGGATATCTTCCATCGGCCCCGGCGAGACGTTCTTGCCGCCGGCGGTGACGATGAGGTCCTTCTTGCGGCCGGTGATAACGAGCTTGCCGTCCTCATCGATTTCACCCAGGTCGCCGGTGTTGTACCAGCCGTCCTGCAGGGAGTTCTCGGTGGCTTCCTCGTTCTGCCAGTAGCCCTTGAAGACGATATCTCCCTTGATCATGATTTCGCCGTCGTCGTTAATGCGCAGCGTCGTTCCACCCAGCGGCGGGCCGACGGTACCGATGGACTGGTCCACGAAGTCCACGGCGGCAGCCGCTGCGGTCTCCGTCAGGCCATAGCCCTCGTAGATGGTCACGCCGATGCCGCGGTACCAGTGCAGCAAGTCCTGCGAGATGGCCGAACCACCGGAGATGCAGTACTTGACCTCGCCGCCCATCGCCTGGCGGATGGCGGAATAGACCAGCTTGTCAAAGGCCTTGTGCTTGGCCTTGAGGACTCGGTTAGGCCCCTCCGGAGTATCCAGCGCCTTGGAGTATTCGATGGCGACCTTTTCAGCTTGGTCGAAGATTGCACCCTTGAATGCGGAGGAGGCGTGGGCCTTCGCGGACGCGCCGTTGCGTACCTTCTCAAACACGCGCGGCACGCCGAGGATCAGGTTCGGGCGGGAGCGCGCGAATTCGATGGTGATGGTGCCGAAATCGGACCAGTGGTTCTGGGAGGCACCGCCGATGGTGACCGCCAGTGACACCGCGCGGCTAAAGACGTGTGCCAAAGGCAGGAAGGTCAAAACGTGCGCACCCGGCACGGCGATGGCACCAATGGGGTTGGTCAGCAGGCCGCGCGCCTCTGCCAGCCAATTGCGGTGGGTCAGCATGCAGCCCTTGGGGCGACCGGTGGTGCCAGAGGTGTAGACCAGCGAGGCGACGTCATCGGTGTTCGTGGCTTCGATGCGCTGGTCGACGGTGTCGTCGCTGATGTCGCGTCCCTCAAACTTCAGCGTATCGATGGCCGAAGAGTTAATCTCTAGCACGCGGCGCAGCTGGGAGGGCGAGCCGTGCAGCTGCGGGGTGCCATCCTCCTGCAGCTTCAGGTGCTTAACCAGCTCGGAGTGCTCGCGGGTTTCCGTAATGGCGAGGATCGCGCCGGAATCCTCAATGATCCACTGGACCTGTGACATCGATGAAGACGGGTACACCGGAACGGAGATAGCACCGGCGGCCCAGATGGCATAGTCCAACAGGGACCACTCGTAGCGGGTGGTAGAAATAAGAGCCACGCGGTCTCCCTGCTCCACGCCGAAAGCGATGAGGCCCTTGGCCACCGCGTAGACCTCTTCCACGAACTCTTTGGCGGTGACGTTGACCCACTCGTAGTTCGCGGGGCGGGTAAACAGCACGCCATGTGGGCGGGCGTGTGCCGTAGCCATCATGGCGGTAAGGCAGGTCTCCCCGTCTTTGATCTCGAACTCCGCTTTCGTATGCGCTTCATTCAAAGTCACAGTTGTGTCCTTTCCCACAAAAATTAAATTCCAGCCCACTCTACCAACCGGATTTCTCCCGCGCGCGGGGAGGGCGTGGCACAATTGGGGGATGTGACTACCCGTGATCTGCTTCAAGAACTTGCCCAACGCCACGGCGTGGCCTGCGAGTACACCGCCCAGAACGGACAGCCCGTGTACGTCAGCGAGGAAACAATTACCTATACGCTGCGCGCACTCGGCGTCTCTATCTCCGACCGTCCGGACGATGAGGAGCTAACCCAAGCCCTGTTCGAGGATTATCTCGAGCGCGCCTCCCGCCCGCTGCCGCCGTGCGTGGTGGCCCGCGAGGGTGCCGAAAAGTCTTTCGTCGTCCACGTCCACGACGGCGACCCCGTCACCGTCACCATCGAGCTGGAAAACGGCGAGACGCGGCCGACTTACCAGGATCCGAACAACGCCCCGGCTGCCGACGTCGCCGGAACCATGTGGGGCGAGGCCAGCTTCCACGTCCCCGGTGACCTGCCCTTAGGTTTCCACAAGCTGCACTTATCCTCGCCCGGCATCGGCGAACACGAATGCCCGCTCATCGTCGTGCCGAACCATCTGAGCACAGCAGATCGCTTCCTCGAGCGCCCCGCCGCGGGCGCGATGGCGCAGTTGTATTCGGTGCGCTCCGAGAAGTCCTGGGGCATGGGCGATTTCGGAGATCTAGCCGAGCTCGCGGAGGTACTGGCTCCGGATTATGACTTCCTCCTTATCAACCCGCTGCACGCGGGCGAGCCAATCCCGCCTGTGGAGGATTCGCCCTACCTGCCCACCACGCGGCGTTTCATCAACCCGATTTACATCCGCATCGAGGATATTCCGGAGCTGAAACAGCTCAGCCCGGAGCTTCAGGAGGACGTCGCCGAGCTCGCCGCCGAGTTCCGCGAGCGCAACCGGTCTGCCGAAGAGATCGACCGCGATTCCATCTTCGAGGCCAAGCTGCAGGTGCTGCAGGAGCTCTTCAACCAGGGAATGACCCCGGAGCGCCGCACCGCCTTCAGCGAGTACCAGCGCCGCGAGGGCCGCGGCCTGCGCAATTTCGCGCTGTGGTGTGCAGAGACTGAACTCTCGCGCCACAGTGGTCGCCGCCACGCGCTGAGCCTCGACGTCAACGACTTAGCCGAGTTCTATTCCTGGCTGCAGTTCCTCTGCGATGAGCAGCTGGATGCCGCCCAGCGCCGCGCGCTCGACGCCGGCATGAGCATCGGGCTTATCACCGATATGGCCGTGGGCATCCACCCCGCGGGTGCCGATGCTGTCAACCTCTCCGAGTACCTGGCTCCCCAGTGCTCGGTGGGTGCTCCGCCGGATGACTATAACCAGCAGGGCCAGGACTGGTCGCAGCCGCCGTGGCACCCGGTCCGTCTGGCAGAAGCCGGCTACGAGCCGTGGCGCGATTTGCTGCGCACGATGCTGGGCAACGCCGGCGGTCTGCGCGTCGACCACGTGCTGGGCCTTTTCCGCCTGTACTGGATCCCGCGCCAGTCCACCCCACTCAACGGCACCTACGTGACCTATGACTGGGAAGCCATGCTCGGCATCCTCGCGCTCGAGGCCGAACGCGCCGGCGCGGTCCTCGTCGGCGAGGACCTGGGCACCCTGGAACCCTGGGTCCAGAATGCCCTGCAGGACATGGGAGTACTTGGCACCACGATCATCTGGTTTGAGCACGCCAACGAAGGCCCCACCCCGCGCCCGCAGGATCAGTACCGCCACATGGCGATGTCCTCGGTGGGCACGCACGATCTGCCGCCAACGCTCGCCTTCCTGCGCGGCGATCACATCGCACTGCGCGCCCGCCTGGGTCTGCTGACCCGCCCGGTGGCGGAAGAAGAGGCCGAGGACCGCGCGTGGCAGGAAGAGGTCAAGGATAATCTGCAGGCCTATGGCATGTTGGACAATCGCGAGAACGAAGAGGACGTGCTGGTTGCCCTGCACCGCTATGTTGCGGGAACTCCCTCGGCACTGACGGTGACCAACGTGGTGGATATGGTCGGTGACGTGCGCGCACAGAACCAACCGGGCACGACGAAGGACCAGTACCCCAACTGGTGTATCCCGCTGTGCAATACCGCCGGCGAGCCAGTCCTCTTGGAGGATCTACCGAAGCAGGAGCTCTACCAGCGCCTCGCCCAAGCCGCCAAGAGGCCAGGGCACGAGCGCTAAGGCGTCGTCCCTTTAAAGGACGACGCCCACCACTGCCACCACGACGATGAGCGCGATCATCAGCCACAGGGTCACGCTCACTCGGGATTTAGGCAGTGCCCGCTTGCGGTGGACGTGTTCGGAGCGCTCGGGGTCCCACAGGCCTTCGCGGTGATCATCGGGAGTCATGGTTCTTCATCCTAGTCACGGGCACAAGCCACGAATACACCCGGTCGATTGCCCACATCAGGAGCCACCCCATGACGGTTGCGGCCGGCACCGCCGTGACGGCGAGCACCGCCATTTGCACCCACACCGGCGCCTGCACGAGCCATTCCATGCCCTCAGGGTAGCCTGTTGTGCATGAGCCGTGCACCTTTCACCGTCACCTGCCCCGCGGGCACCATCACCGGCTACCTCGATGAGGACGTGGCCCATTTCCATTCCATCGAGTACTCCCACATCCCCGGGGATTTTGAGAACCCCGAACCCGCACCGCCACGTGACCAGGATGCGCGCACCCCGCACCCGGAGAAGATCGCGCTGACCATCACCGCCCCCGCGCCCGGCAGCCGCGCGACGTCCCTGGCGCCGACGTTGGTCTATATCCACGGCGGCCGCTATGAGCACGGTTCCCACGGGGATCCCCGCGCGGAGGGCACGCCGACCGCACAGGCGGGCATCGTCCACGTGCAACTGGGCTATCGCGTTGGGCTGCCGGGGCTTGCCCGTTTTCGTGATGACGAGCCCGACCGCTACCGCGCCATCGAGGACCTGCAGTTGGGCTTGGAATGGATCCAGAACAACATCGAGGCATTCGGCGGCGATCCCACCAACGTCACCATCCTGGGCCAGTCCGCCGGCGCCAACGCCGTACTGTGGCTGTGCCGGCGCGACCACTACCGAGGGGCGTTTCGGCGAGCGCTAGCTCTGTCCCCTGGTTTCCCGCGAGAGAGCTTCGAGGAGCGCAGTGCCACTCTGCGCCAGGTGATGAAAAAGCCCATCACGCGTTCCTCCCTGGCGGCGATGAGCCAGGAGGAGCTCGCCGCCGGCTACGCCAAGTTCCGCAAGAAGTACAGCCTCGATATGGCGCTGGGCCCCACCCCGCTGGAGTGTGGGCAGCTTGCCGACGTCCCCCTCATCCTCGCCAGCACCCGCGACGAGTTCTACAACATCCCAGCCACGCAGAAGGTCGACCGCTCCCCTTTCCGTGCCCTCATCCTGCGCTATGCGGCGCCGCGCTTCGGCTTTCCCCGCAACGGCTTCACACCCTGGTATCAGGTGGCGCAGCACATGGACAAGGAGCGCCCGATGGGCCGGATGGTGGGAGATTCCATCATTCGCCGGTGGGCGGCCGAGGTGGCGGAGAAGGCTCCGGGGAAGACCTGGATGGTGGAATTTACCCGATCCTCGGGCCCGGCCCTGCACTGCGAGGAGCTGCGTCCGCTCTTCGGCAGGACGCCGCTAGCCCAGTGGCTGCAGGATTTTGTGCGCACAGGCGAGCCCGGATTCGAGGCCTACCGCCCGGAGCACGCTATCTGGGAGTACAACCTAGACAACGACGAGCATCGCGTGGCGTATTCCAGCTTGGATTATATTTCGGCGGCCTTTGCTCAGGACGGAAGCTTGCTCTAGGCCAGAAGGGCCGCGCGCAGCGGCTCGTGGGTCAGCTCCTCCACCATCCACGGGCTAAAGGCAAAAGGCGTGGCGTCGACGGCAGCGAGCACATCGCGCACCGGGGCCCACGCGAAGGAGTCGACCTCCTCCGGGTTAGGCATCGGATCGTCTTCGGTCTCGAAGAGATAGACTGGGCAGATTTCATTCTCCACCACGCCGGAGGAATCCACCGCGCGGTAAGCAAAGTCCGGCAACACCAAACGCGGTGTGCCGGTCAGGCCGAGCTCGAAGCGACCGCGACGGACGACGGCGGCGGCAGTCTCCTCATCCGGGCCCGGGTGCCCGCAGAAGGAATTGGTCCACACGCCAGGCCAGGTCAGCTTGGACAGGGCGCGGCGGGTCAGCAGCAGCTGGCCATCGCGCACCACCCACGCAGAAAAGGCGAAATGGAGCGGGGTATCCGCAGTGTGTATGGCGGCCTTGTCGGCAGTGCCGGCGGGTTTTCCTTCCGGCGAGGCTAAAACGACGAGTTCCGTCATAGATTGAGGTCTCCTACATAGCGCACGTTGCCGATGCTAAAGCGCGCGTTCCAGAGGTTGCCTGGGGCAACGTTGTAGACATATTGAAGGTTGGTGGACGCACCGGCGCCCAGCGGGTGATCCAAGCCCGGCGCGGCCAGGTCCACGTTGACCTCCGGGTCATAAGGGACGGGATCCACGGTGGCCCAGCCGCCATTGCCGTCGGCGCGCTCCAAGGTGGGTTCCGCGAGGGCGTCGGCAGGCAGGGGCACCTCGTTGAGGTTGTGAATCTTCACCGTCAGCACCGTTCCGCCACCGCCGGAGTACAGGCCCTGCAGCTCAAATTCCACGTTGAGGCCCTCATCTTTAACGGGTGCCGCCAGGTTGGAGGTGACCTCGTGGGCGTCTACGTCCTTGGCCTCAAAGGCCGGCGGCTCCGAGCTGGAGACCACGATGTTGTCCTGCGGGCCCACGTCCGGCGGCTGGAGGATGCTGCAGCCTGATAGGGCAGCCAGGCACAGCGGGGCGCACGCTAGGGGGAGGTATTTCTTCACCGCGGATCCTTTTCCATCACGACTTCGGTTTCTCCCCTACCTTAGTCGACGGGTTGGATATTCCTATTAAGGGCGTAACATCGGCCGGCGATGAACTCTATTCTCCGCATCGTCCGCAGCGCATCCGCCCTGTGGCCGTTTTATCTTGGCGTCCTTATCACCGCGTCAGTCACCGCGATTCTGTCGCTGCTGACCCCGTTTATCCTCCGCGAGGCCACCGACACCGTCGTCGCAGGCGGCCCGCTGCGCACCATCCTGTGGTGGGTCGTGGCACTCTTTGTGGCGGACGCGCTGGGCAACGTCGTGAAGAATATCGGCGGCTATATCGGCGATGTCATGGTCGCACGCCTGCGCCAGATTCTTTCGACGCGCTACTTTGCCAAGCTGCTTTCTGTACCGCAGGGCTATTACGACAACCAGGTCACCGGCACCATCATTGCGCGCTTGGACCGCTCGATTGCGAATATCACGCAGTTCCTGCAGTCCTTCTCCAATAACTTCTTCGTCATGCTCATCCAGGCCGCCGCAGTCCTGGTCATCACGGCGGTCTACTACTGGCCGCTGGCCATCCTGCTGGCCGCGCTCTTCCCTATCTATATGTGGCTCACCGCGCTGACCTCGGAGCGCTGGCAGAAGTTTGAGGCCATCAAGAATGAGAACATCGACGTGGCCAACGGGCGCTTCGCGGAGGTCATCGGCCAGGTAAAGGTGACTAAGTCCTTCGTCGCTGAGGCCCGCGAGTTGGCCTCCTTCGGTTCGCGCTACCGCACGGTGGTGGATACCACGAAGCCGCAGTCGCGCTGGTGGCATTCCATGGATACCGCCCGTGGCGCGGCCATGGCGCTGATCTTCTTAGGCATCTATGGCCTGATCTTCTGGCGCACCTTGGAGGGCCATTTCTCCATCGGTGACATGGTCATGCTCCTGCAGCTGGTAAACATGGCTAAGCAGCCGGTGTTCATGATGAGCTGGATCGTGGATGTCAGCCAGCGCGCCATCGCCGGCTCCAAGGACTACTTCAAGGTCATGGAGGAAGTCCCGGAGCCCACGGTCAACCCGCAGCTGGTCGCCGCCGCTGAACCCTCCGACGTGCCGGAGCTCGCCCTCACCCCGGCCGAGCCGCTGCGCCCGACCGAAGGCCCAGTCTTCGCCTTCGAGGACGTGTCCTTCTCCTATGAATCGGATAAGCCGGTCGTCGCCGATATCACCTTCGCCGCCCAAGAGGGCCACAAGGTGGCACTCGTCGGCGAGTCCGGCGGCGGCAAGTCCACCTTGGTCAACCTCCTGTTGGGCCTCTACCAGCCCACGGAGGGAAAACTGACGGTACTGGGCCACGACACTGCGGAACTTACTGCGGAGCGCCTGCGCGCCTCGGTCGGCGTGGTCTTCCAGGAGTCCTACCTCTTCTCCGGCACCATTCGGGAAAACATCGCTTATGGCAAGCCGGGGGCGACGATGGAGGAGATCGTGGACGTCGCCAAGCGCGCCAATGCACACGGCTTCATCGAAGAATTCCCCGATGGCTACGACACCGTCATCGGCGAGCGCGGCCTTAAGCTCTCCGGCGGGCAGAAGCAACGCGTGGCCGTGGCGCGCGCCATGCTGAAAGACGCCCCCATCCTCGTCCTCGACGAGGCCACCTCGGCGCTGGACACCAAGGCCGAGCGTGCCGTGCAGGCTGGTCTGGATGAGCTCATGAAGGACCGCACCACGCTCATCATCGCGCACCGCCTGTCCACCATCGCGGACGTGGACACCATCATCACCCTGGACCGCGGCCGCATCTCCGAGATCGGCTCGCCGGCGGAGCTGGCGCAGTCGGGCGGCATCTACGCTGAGCTGCTGCGCCTGACCCAATCCGCCTCCGCCGCCGACCGGCAGCGATTGAAAAAATACGGATTCGTCCAAGCCACCGACGAGTAAGGTGGGACGCATGCGTTTCCCTAGCCTGAAAGAACTCTCCGCCCGCGGCACCCGCAAGTGGACCGTCTATGACGAAGACGTCATCCCGCTGTGGATCGCCGAATCAGACTTCCTCACCGCGCCGGCGGTCAAGGAGGCCATCCAGGAGGCGGTCGACGCCGAATCCTTCGGCTACACCCCAGCGCCCAAGGCCTCCGAGCTCAACGCGGCAATAGCAAATTTCTACGAATCGCGCTACGGCTGGCGCCCAGAACACGTCTTCTGGATCGGGGATGTGGTGCGCGGCTTGTTGCTCGGCGTGCAGTACTTTACTGAGGGCGCGGTGGCCGTGCCGGTTCCCTCCTACCCGCCGCTGCTGGAGCTGCCGGAGACCGCCGGGCGCGAGAAGATTGAAACCTCGCTGGAGCTCGATGATATCGAGCGCGCCTTCCAGGCCGGCGCCGGCTCCATCCTGCTCTCCCACCCCTATAACCCGCTGGGCATTGTCTTTGATGAGGACTGGCTGCGAGGGCTGGTGGAGCTGGCGGAGAAGTACGATGCCCGCATCCTCTCCGATGAGATCCACGCCCCGCTGGTCTACGAAGGCCGCCACATCCCGCTCGGCGCTTTGTCCGACCGCGTTATTACCGTCACCGCCACGTCCAAAGCATGGAATACCGCAGGGCTAAAGTGCGCGCAGGTGATCTTCTCCAACACCGCGGATGTCGAGCGCTGGAACTCGCTGAGCGGTGTGGCCAAGGACGGCACCGGCACGCTCGGAGTGCTGGCGGCAGAGGCCGCCTACCGCCACGGTGCGGAGTTCCTCGACGAGGAAATCGAGTATCTGAAGAAG
>NZ_KV819482.1:0-19262 GCF_001815175.1 Corynebacterium sp. HMSC034H07 | reverse complement strand
GGAGGAGCTGCCCAAGCGCGTTCCAGGCCTCAAGACTTCCCACCCGCAGGCCACCTACCTGCTGTGGTTGGACTTTAGCGAAACGGCCATTGGGGATGACCCGAAGCCCGCGGCGTGGGTTCGCGAGCACGCCAAGGTGGCCCTGAATGAGGGTGTCACCTTCGGCACGGGCGGCGAGTATCATGCCCGTCTTAATTTCGCAACCTCCCGCGAGCTGCTGGAAGAGGCACTCGACCGGCTGGAGAAAGCATTTAGCTAAAATTTACATCTCATGTCATGGGCATTATCCTTAGAAAAATGTCCATAAATGACGTTCAGGCCCCCGCCCAGTCTGCTTCGAAGACGAGCTCGCCCATCGGCATCGTGCTCGTTGCCTCCCTCATGCTCTTCTCCATGTTCTTCGGAGCGGGCAACCTCATCTTCCCGCCGGAGGTCGGTGTCTCCTCCGGCACCAACTTCTGGCCCGCCACCCTGGGCTTCCTCGCCGCCGGCGTAGCCCTGCCGGTCTTGGCGGTGATCGCGGTGGCCATTTCCGGCCAGTCCGTGCGCGATATCGGAAACCACGGCGGCAAGATTTTCGGCGTGGCCTTCTCCGTCATCGCCTACCTGGCCATCGGCGCGTTTTACGCCCTGCCGCGTACCGGCGCGGTCTCCATGGAAACCGCGATTACCCCGCTGCTCGGGTGGGAGGGAACCTTCGCCAACGGCGCCTTCAACGTCGTCTTCTTCCTCATCGCTTTAGCCCTGGCCTGGCGCCCCAATGACATCATCGACACCCTGGGCAAGTTCCTGACCCCGGCGCTGGTCATCCTGCTCGCCGTCCTCATCACTTTGGCTACGCTGGCGAATCCCCGTGTGCCCGGCACCCCAACCGAGGAGTACGCCTCCGCGCCCTTCGTCACAGGCCTCTTCGAGGGCTACAACACCATGGACGCCATCGCGGGCCTGGCATTCTCCATCGTCATTGTGACCTCGCTGCGCTCCAAAGGTTTCACCACCGACCGCGCGCTGCTGCGCGGAACCATCACTTCCGCGGTCATCGCCGGCGCTCTGCTCGCCGCTATCTACCTGGGCCTGGCGTGGATCGGCCAAACCATGCCGAATGGTGCCTCCTATGATTCCGGCGCCACCTTGCTTGCCGACGCCTCCAATCTCACCATGGGCAACGTCGGCCAGGCCGTCTTCTCCGCCATCGTCATCTTGGCGTGCATGACCACCGCCGTGGGCCTGATTTCCGCCACCTCAGAGTTCTTCGCCATGCTCGTGCCGAAGACCACCTACCACTTCTGGGCCTGCTTGTTTACCGCACTGTCCATCGCCTTCGCCTTCCAAGGCCTGGACACGGTGCTCGCCATCGCGGTCCCCTTCATCGTGTTCTTGTACCCGCCGGCTATCTCCCTGATCGCGCTGACGCTTCTGCAACCAGCAGTTAAGAAGTGGGTCACCTTCTACTGGGGCTTCCGACTGGCGCTGTGGGTTTCCGTCCTGTGGTCCGCCGCCACCTCCTTCGGCGCCCCGCTTGGCTTCTCCCCTGGCCAAGACGTTGGCCTGGGCTGGGTAGTTCCCACGCTCCTCGCTTTTGCTATCGGCGTTATCATCGACTTTGTATCTACATCCTCGCCGAAGAAAAGTGAGTAGTTCATGACGCCCCGCGCCGCTCTATCCATCCTCGATTTCTGCACCATTTATGAGGGGGAGACCCCTTCTCAGTCCATGGCTAGGTCGGTCGAGCTAGCGCAACAGGCGGAGGCCTTGGGCTTTGAGCGCATGTGGTACACCGAGCATCACAACATGCCCTCCATTTCCTCGTCTTCCCCGGCGGTGTTGATCGCCCACATCGCCGCGAAGACCGAGCGCATCCGATTGGGCTCCGGCGGCGTCATGCTGCCGAACCACGCACCCTATGTCATCGCCGAACAATTCGGAACCCTCGCCGAACTCTACCCCGGCCGCATCGACTTAGGCCTAGGCCGCGCGCCCGGCACCGACATGAAGACCTTGGGCCGCGCCCTGCGCCGCGATAGAAACGCCGCCGAGCGCTTCCCCGAGGACGTCAAGGAGCTGCAGGGCTACCTTTCCGGCAAATCTCTCGTCCCCGGTGTGCAGGCCATCCCCGGCCACGGTACCAACGTGCCGATCTACATCCTGGGGTCCTCGCTCTTCGGCGCCTCGCTGGCAGCCAAGTTCGGTCTGCCTTATGCCTTCGCCTCGCACTTCGCCCCGCAGCACCTGGAAGCCGCCACGGCCTATTACCGCGAGAATTACCAGCCTTCCGAAGCCCACCCCGAGCCCTATGTCATCGCCGGCGTCAACGTCACCGCTGGGGATGACGCAGAAGAGGAATTCGAGAAGGTCTGTTTCCGCCGCGTTAAGGCCTTCGTCAGCCGCGGCAAGCAGCTCAGCGACGCCGACGTGGCCCGTATCATCGATTCCCCTCAAGGCCAGCAGATCATCAGCATGCTTCAGTACTCCGCAGTCGGCAGCATCGAGCACGTGCGCGAGTATCTCACCGACTTCCAGAGGTTGGCTCAGGCGGACGAGCTCATGATTTCCCTGCAATCCACAAGCCACGAGGCCGCGTTGGGTAACATGAGTAACCTGGCACAAGCGTGGCAGATGTAGACGTACGCGCAGGCGCGCGTACGCACATCTTTACCCGTCACAGCGTTGTTCTACATAGAGGAGAATTTCGGTGGCCCTTCGCCGCACACAGCAACACAGCATGATCGCTGACTACCTGCGCAACCTCATTCGCAGCAAGAAGCTTTCTCCTGGCGATTTCCTGCCCAGCGAGGCCGAGCTCTGCGAGCAATTCTCCTCTTCCCGCGGCCCGGTGCGCCAAGCCGTCGCGGCTCTGCGCTCGGAAGGCCTCATCTCCTCCGGCCGCGGCCGCCGCTCCGTCGTCCTCGGGCGTTTTACCTCGGAGTCCTTCGACTCGATTTATTCCGTGACGCACTGGCTGCGCGAGCGCGGCTTCGAGCCCGGCGCGTCCACGTTGTGGCTGGGCCGCTGCCCCGCCTCCGAGCAGGAAGCTGAATTCCTGCGGGTAGACACCGGCTCCCCCGTCATCTTTGTGCACCGCGTGCGCAGCGCCAACGGCATGCCCATCGCCATCGAGCGCATGTTCTTCCCACTGGACGTGGGCGGCCAGATCCTTAACTTCGATGCCGACAATGAGTCCATCCACGATCACCTTCGCAAGCAGGGCGTGGAATTCGACAGCGTCAACCGCGAGCTCTCCCTCGCCTACGCCAGCGAGGAGGATGCGCGCTCCCTCAATATCGACCCCGGCACCCCGCTGTGGCGCCTGCACCTCGACATCTCGGATCACTCCGGGCATCCCGTCGAGTGCACCGAAATCCTGTACCTCGGGGACCGCATGACGCTTGGCATGACGAACGTGCGCGGCACCACGTCCCCACTCGAGGTCAAGCTGTCGGAAGGATGATGAAGACTTGGCTAGGCGCGCTGGGGGTGGTCGTGGGGGCGTCGTTAAGCGCGTGTTCTGCCGGCTCCACGGCAGTGGTTGATTCGGATTCCTCCGCGCTGACGCTGGCTACCACGACGCCGGCGACCTCCCTGGATTTCACCACCGTCGGCGGCGCCGCCATCCCGGCAGCCCTCATAAGCAACGTCTACGAGACCCTGGTGCGCATCTCCCCGGAGGGAGAGATTGTCCCCGGGCTCGCCGAATCCTGGGAGGCCGAGCCCACGCGCTATACCTTCCACCTGCGTGAGGCCTCCTTCTCCAACGGCGAGGCTTTCACCGCGCACACCGCCGCGTGGTCCATCAACGCGGTGAAGACGGAGTGGACGAACGGCATTAGCGCCCAGATGGACGTGGTGGAATCCGCCACGGCTGTCGACGATCACACGCTGCTCGTCACCCTTAAGCGGCCCTCCGCCGGGTGGCTATGGTCCATGGGCACCGCCATTGGCGCGATGCGCACCCCCACCGACGCTGTGGGCACCGGCCCCTTTGCCGTCGCGGGCTTCTCCCCCAACGAGTACATCGCGCTGCGCGCCCGCCCCGACTACTGGGGCACCCCAGCGGAAGAAGACATCACCATCCGCTACTTCCCGGATTCCCTCACTGCGGTCAACGCGCTGCGCTCCGGCGGGGTCGACGCAGTGTGGGGCGTGCAAAACCCCGAGCTGCTCGACACCCTAGGTGACTCCATCGAGACCGCAGTCGGCACCACGAACGGCGAGGTGCTGCTGTCCATGAATAACCAGGCAGCGCCTTTCGACGATCCCCGCGTGCGCCGCGCCGTGGCTTATGGAATCGACCGCCACGCCGCCAACGAGATCCTCTGGGAAGGCCGCGCGCAGGACACGGGCGGCGCACCCGTCCCGCCGACTGATCCCTGGTTTAGCGGGAAGGACTACTACCCTTACGACCCGGCGCGCGCCCGCGCGCTGATGGAGGAGGCCGGGGCGGTGGGCACGCCGCTCACGCTCACCGTGCCGAGCCTGCCCTATGCGCAAACGCTCTCCGAGTTCCTCTACTCGCAGCTCACAGAGATGGGCTTTGAGGTCAGTCTGGAAACCGCGGAGTTTCCCGCGGTGTGGCTGAGCCAAGTCATGGGCGCCAAGGACTACCAGATGTCGCTCGTCGCGCACGTCGAGCCGCGCGATATCCCCACCATCTTTGGCAACCCTGACTATTACCTCGGCTATGATTCGCCGCAGGCCCGCACGCTGTTGGAGCAGGATGACATGACAGGGGCCGTGGACCAGATTATGGAGGACATGCCCGCCCTGACCTTGATGAACATGCCCAATATCGTGCTCTACCGCGAGGGCCTGACCGGCCTGCAGCCGAATCAGATCACCGATGCCATTGAGTTGCGAGGTGTGCGATGAGAATCCTGCGCTTCCTCGGCACCATGTGGGCCGCCTCCATCATCATCTTCCTGCTCATGCGGGCCGTGCCCGGCAACCCGGCGCGCGTGGCCTTGGGCGTCAACGCCACGGACGAGGCCGTGGAGAAGCTGACCCACTCCATGGGCTTAGACCGCCCGCTCATCGTGCAGTACCTGGAGTGGATGAAAGGGCTGTTAACCGGCAACTTCGGAATCTCCCTGTCCTCGCAGCAGGACATCACCCCGCTGGTGATTGACCGCGCGCAGGTTACGCTGTTGCTCATTGGGCTGGCCATCGCCCTCGCCCTGGTCGGTGCTATCCCCATGGGCATCCTGCTCGCCCGCTTTCGCCTCCCCGTGCTCAATGCCGCCACGCAGCTGGGTATCGCGGTGCCCAGCTTCCTGGTCGGTATCCTGCTCGTTGCGGTCTTCTCCGTGCACCTGGGCTGGCTGCCGGCCAACGGCTGGCAGCTGCCGCGCGAGGGTTTAAGCCACCTGGTCCTGCCGGTTATCTCGCTGGCGCTGGTGCAAGGCGCGATGCTCACGCGCTACGTGCGCGCCACCCTCCGTGAGGAGATGGACAAGGACTACATCCGCACCGCCCGCTCCCTGGGTGAATCCCGCACCGGGGCGCTCATCCGCCACGGCCTGCGCAACGCCGCCCTGCCGGTGCTCACCGTCACCGGCGTGCAGCTGAGCACCTTGGTGGTGGGCGCGGTGGTCATCGAGAACGTCTTCGTCATCCCGGGTCTGGGCTCCATGCTTCTCGACGCCGTCTCCACCCGCGACCTCACCACCGTCCAGACCCTCATCATGGTCTTCGTGACCTTCACCCTGACCGTCAACCTGCTCACGGACCTGGCCTACCGGGTCATCGACCCAAGGCTCAAGGAGGCGCGATGAAACCCGGCTACATTCTGGTGGGCCTGACCATCCTGCTCGCCCTGGTCTCCCTGGTGTGGACGCCCTATGACCCCAACCTCATCTCCCCAGACCGCCTGGCCGGCCCCAGCCTGGAGCACCTCATGGGCACCGACCGCTTCGGGCGCGATACCTTCTCCCGCATCCTCGCCGGCGCCCAGATCACCGTGCTGGTGGGCGTGGTGGCGGTGGCCATCGCCGCCCTCATCGGGGTACCGCTGGGCATTATCGCCGGGATGCGCGGTGGTGGCTTCATCATGGCGGCCACCGACCTGCTGCTCGCCTTCCCCGCGCTCCTTCTGGCCATCGTCGCCGGCGCGGTGTGGGGCTCGTCGACGCTCACGGCGACCATCGCCATCGGCATCGCCGGCATCCCCTCCTTCATCCGGGTCACGCGCTCGGGCACGCTGCAAATCATGACGCAGGACTATATCGCCGCCGCCCGCATCTCGCGCGTGCCGCCGGCGCTCATCGCGTGGCGCCACGTCCTACCCAACCTCGGCGGCATCGTGGCCATCCAGGCCTCCGTCTACTTTGCGTTGGCCGTCCTCGCCGAAGCCGGCCTCTCCTACCTCGGCCTGGGCACTGCCCCGCCGACCGCCTCGTGGGGTCGCATGCTGCACGACGCCCAACCCCTCCTGGCCACCCACCCCCTCCAAGCGCTGTGGCCCGGGCTGGCCATCGCCGGCACCGTCCTCGGATTCAACCTGCTAGGAAGCCATGCTGACCGTCACTGATCTGCGCGTGGGCCCCGTCGGCCCCCTCTCCTTTTCCATCGCACCCGGCGAGCGCGTCGGCTTCATCGGCGATTCCGGCAGCGGCAAGTCCCTGACGGCTCTGGCCATCATGGGGCTGTTGCCCGACCACCTGCAGGCCACCGGATCCATTAACTTCAACGGCCAGGAGCTGCTGGGCATGCGCGACCGCGACCTGCGCAAGCTCCCGCTGGCCATGGTCTTCCAAGAACCCATGACCGCACTCGACCCGCTGATGAAGGTGCCCGGCTTCAACCGCTTCCCGCACCAGCTTTCCGGTGGGCAGCGCCAGCGCGCGCTCATCGAGATGGCCATGGCCCGCCACCCCAAGCTGCTCATCTGCGATGAGCCAACCACCGCGCTGGATCCCTTCACCCAGGAGGAAATCCTCTCCACCATCGTGGATGCCGCGGACAGCGAAGACACGGCGCTGCTGTTTATTAGCCACGACCAGGACGTCGTCAAGCGCGTGTGCGACCGCGTCGTGCGCATCGGCGAGCTCACCACTCCCAACCTCACCCCGCCGCCCATGCCCACCCTGGGCGAGCCCGTCATCACGCTCAAGAACGTGACCAAGACCTACCGCGGGGTGACCGCGCTGGATGACGTCTCCCTCACCGTCCGCGAGGGCGAACGCCTCGGCATCGTCGGCGGTTCCGGTTCCGGCAAATCCACGCTGCTCAAGCTTCTCACGGGGCTGGCGCAGCCGACCTCGGGGACGGTGGCGGTGAAGAAGCGGGTGCACATGGTCTTCCAGGACCCCAAGGGCTCGCTCAACCCGCGCATGCCCATCTGGAAGATCGTGGCCGAAGGCGGCGGGACGCGCGACGAGGCCGAGACGGTACTGCGGGAGGTCGGCATCGAGGGCTTCGAGCGCTATCCGCGGGACTTCTCCGGCGGGCAGCGCCAACGTATTTCGCTGGCGCGCGCCGTGGTGGGCAAGCCGGATATTCTGCTGGCGGACGAGGCCGTCTCGGCGCTGGACGCCACCTCGCGGGCCCAAGTCCTCGAGTTGTTGCAGCGCGTGACGAAGGACATGACGCTGGTGTTTGTCTCCCACGACATCGACGTCGTGCGCCACTTGTGCCCCACGGTGGCGGTCCTGCAGGACGGCCGGCTCGTGGATCGCGGCGAAGCGAGTAAGGTGTTCTCCCGATATGGAACACCCTCTGCCGCATCGTCCTAGTGCCCTTCAGCTCTTTACCGCCTTCAACACCTCCGCGCGCCGCTGGCCCGGTGCCCTGCGCGCGGCGTTGGCGATCATTATCCCCGGCGGAATCGCTGTAGCGACGGGCCACCCGGATGCGGTGCTGCTCATTTCCGCCGGCGCGTTTTCCGTCATCTACGGCGAGGGGCACCCCTACCGCACGCGACGCCGCGTGATCCTCACCGCTGGCGGGCTGCTCACGCTGGCGGCCACGGCTGGTTCCCTCGTCGGCGTGCATGGGCTGGCGCTGTCCGCGGTGTTTACGGTGGTGCTGGCGACGACCGGCGCGTTCGTGCAGAATGCGCTGCGGCTGCCGCCGCCGGGTTCCTTCTTCATCGTGATGGTGGCCGGCGGCTCCACGATGCTGCGCGGGGTCTCGCCCTGGGAGGTGGCCGCATGGAGCCTGGCCGGCGTGGCGGCGGGCTATGTGCTGGGCATGCTGCCGCGTTTCCGGGATCCGCACGGCCCGGAGACCCGCGCGGTGGCCGCGTTGGAGAAGGCCGCCGATGCCTTCGTGAACTCCGATAGCGATTTCCTGGCTCGCCACCACCAGGCGCAGTCCGCGATTTCCACGGCTTGGCAAGCGCTTGCCGACGCCGGCGTCATCCGCGGCGGTCGCATCCGCCACCCCGCCCAAGCGGAGCTGGTGCACCGCGCGCTGGCCGCGCAGCAGCGCATCGTGGCGCACCACAAGCAGGTCGGCGGCAACTCGGATGAGCTGTCTGATTCCCCCACCTACGTGGACCCGGACCGCACCACCATCCCGCACACCAAGCCGACGATGCGCTACCGCTTCTACCGCGCCGCGGTGGGCAATTCCCACGCGGTGGTAACAGCGGAAAAGATCGCGCTCGGTGGCCTGGCCACCGCGTTCATTGGCATGGCGCTGGGGCTCAACCGCCCGGACTGGGGCGCGGTCTCGGTGCTCCTGCTCTTGCAGTGGGGGCCGGACCGGGTTCCGGGAACGATTCGCGGTGTGCAACGTATGCTGGGCTCCGTCTTAGGAGTGTGCGTCTTTGCGCTCATTGCGTCCTTCAGCCCGCACGGCTGGGGGTTGGTGCTCGCGCTGGCCTTCTGCCAGTTCTGCGCAGAGATTCTGGTGGTGAAGAACTACGCGCTGTGCGTTATCTTCTCCACGCCGCTCGCTTTGCTCATGGGCAACTCTTCGGAGCACATGGCCCACACCATCGGCTCGCGCATGGCGGAGATTGGACTCTCCGTGGTCGTGGCGATGCTCTTCCTGTGGCTGTGGAAGCCGCGCGCCCAGCTGACCAACCACTACCGCCTGCAAACGCGCTGCTTCGAGGCGATGGCCGCCCTGCTCGGCGCGCTACTCATCAAGACCCCCGAGGAAGCGCTGGCACAGCGGCGCGACCTGCACTACGAGCTGCTCTCGGAACGGCGTAGCATCCAGTCGCTGGCGACCAACCACTCCGATATCAGCGAGTTCTGGGAGCGCCACACCGCCTTGCAACCGGCCGGCTACTTCCTCTTAGATTTCTGCGTGGTCAATCCGCTCTCGCAGCCCAGCCGCGCGGAATTGGACACGCTCATCGAGAAAATCACCGCAGCGGAAATGCGGTCCTGACCTCCTAGCACGGGCAACCCCCGGTTGCCCGCGAATCATTTCACCGACAGCAAAAGGTTCGGATCGAGTACGTGTTCCTCCACGAGTTCGAAGAGAGCGAAGGCTTCCTCCAGCTCACGGACATTCTCATCAAAATTAGGCAGCGACATGGCATTCCAATCGACGCAGAAATAAGTGTCTTCATCCTAGCTCACAACACTGTCATTTCGCGCACCTGCGATAATGGTCACCATGAACTCTCGACAAGCCACCGGTCCCCCAGTAGGCATCTATCCCCACGACATGCACCCGGGCTTGGTCCCTGGCATCGGCGTGGAGGACCAACGCAACGCTTTCGCCCTCGACAAAATCACCTTTTTCAGCACCGCTACCTTCGTCGTAGCCTTCATCGTGTGGGGCATTAGCTCGCCAGAATCCGTCTCGGCCGCATCCTCCTCCGCCTTTTCCTGGGCCATCACGAACGCCGGGTGGCTGCTCAACATCACCATGATGATGGCCGTAGCCACCATGCTATACATCGGCTGCTCCCGTCTAGGTCGCATCAAGCTCGGGACCGATGACGAAGAGCCTGAGTTCGGCTGGTTTAGCTGGGTCGCCATGATGTTTGGCGCCGGCATCGGCGTCGGCATCTTCTTCTACGGCCCGTCAGAGCCGCTGTCGCACTATCTCACCCCGCCGCCGCACACCGTCGACGGCAACAGCGTCGAGGCCCTGCACCAGGCCATGGCCCAGGCGCACTACCACTGGGGAATCTCGCCCTGGGCAGCCTATGCCCTCGTCGGCGGCGCCATCGCCTATTCCTCCTACCGCCGCGGACGCGTCCCTCTGGTGTCCTCGATTTTCAAGCCGCTGTTCGGCTCCCGCGATACCGACGGCCCGCTGGGCAAGCTTATCGACGTCCTCGCCCTCGTCGCCACGCTCTTCGGCACCGCCGCCACACTGGGTCTTTCCGCCATCCAGATCGGCCAAGGCGTCTCCATCATCCGTGGTGCCGGCCCGCTGACCAACTCCGTGCTCATCGTGATCATTGCGGTCCTGGGCTGCGGTTTCATCATCTCGGCGGTCTCGGGTGTCTCCCGCGGCGTGCGCTATCTCTCTAATTTCAACATCACGGTGACACTCGGCTTGGTCATCTTTGTCTTCTTCACCGGTCCGACCTTGCTCCTGCTCAATCTCGTGCCCTCCGGCATCGTGACCTACATCGACCAGCTTTTGCCGATGATGGCCAAAGGCCTGTCCTGGGGCGATGAAACCGTCGAGTTCCAGTCCTACTGGACTGCGTTCTACTGGGCGTGGTGGATTGCCTGGACGCCGTTCGTCGGCATGTTCGTGGCCCGTATCTCCCGTGGCCGCACGCTGCGCGAATTCACGGCCGTGACCGTCTTCGCCCCTTCCCTCATCCTCATCCTGGCCTTCACCATCTTCGGCGGCACGGCCATTACCTTCCAGCGCGAAGAACTACCCAACTTTGATGGCTCCGCCTCCGGCGAGCAGGTTCTTTTCGCCATGTTCGACAACCTGCCGCTGAGCAGCATCACGCCTTTCATTTTGATCCTGGTGCTGGCGGTCTTCTTCATCACCTCTGCGGATTCCGCATCGGTCATCATGGGAACCATGTCCTCCAAGGGCAATCCCGCCCCGAACAAGATCATCGTTATCTTCTGGGGCCTGTGCATGATGGGCATCGCTGTTGTCATGCTTCTGACCGGTGGTGAGGACGTGCTCACAGGCCTGCAGAACCTGACAATCCTCTCAGCGCTACCTTTCTGCATCGTGCTGCTCGTCATGATGGTGGCCTTCATCAAGGACCTGCGCTCCGACCCGGTATTCATCCGCCGCGCCTACGCGCGTGCCGCGGTGGAAAACGCCGTCGTGCGTGGCATCGAGGAGCACGGCGATGATTTCGAGATCACCGTCGAGCACGCCGACGAGGGCCGCGGTGCCGGCTCCGACTTCGACTCCTCAGCGCACCGCTACACAGACTGGTACCAGCGCACCGATGAAAAGGGCGAGAATGTAGACTACGACTTCGACACCGATACCTGGGCCGATGGCTACGACCCGAACTCTGAGCAGAAGGAGACCTAAGTGGGCATCCCCGACGATGTCGTCCTCGACGGCTACACGCTTATCGAACAGCACGAAGTGGACCACGAGTTCCTCATCAATGGCTCGCCGCTCGCCGTGGATACGCCTCTGCTTTTCGCACTCACGATTGTTGGTGTTCTCCTCGTGGCGGCCAGCTTCTTCCTGCGCAGGCCGGTCCGCATCATCGCCGGGCTCTTGGGCGCGATCCTGACGCTGACCAAGCTGTGGTGGATGCCCATCGCACTGGCCCAACAGTTCAACGACAGCCAGGTCTTTGGCTACACGCTGAAGTACTACCCCCGGTACTGGCCGGCGGCCTCCATCATCGTGGTGGTCATCGCAATCATCGGCATCATTTCCGCCTTCCTCCGCCGAGGCTAGCGCGACTCCAACACCGCAATCGCAATGTGCACGCGGTTGGTACCGCCCAGCTTGTCCAAGATGTGCTTGATATGGGTCTTCACCGTGGTCACGGAAACGTAGAGCTGTCCGGCAATCTCCTGGTTGTCTAGGCCCTGGGCCACCAGCTCCGCCACCTCGTTTTCGCGCTGGCTTAAGCCCTCCAGTGGGCGGGGCTCAGGCGACTTGGCTGCGGTTGTGGGCGCAGGCTCAGGACGCTTGAGCGCCAGCAAATTCTTCAGCGCCTTCGGGCTCAGCAGCTGCTGTCCTGCGGCCACGGCCCGCACCGCCGAGACCAGTCCTTCCGGCTCGATGGTCTTCAGCAAGAACCCCATCGCGCCGGCGTGTAGCGCATCCACGATGAACTCATCCGTATCAAAAGCGGTGAGCATGACCACCGGAAGGTCTGCCGCGCTCGCGCGCAGCTGTCCGGCCGCCTCGATGCCGTCCATCACGGGCATGCGGATATCCATGAGAACGACATCCGGTTGCAGATCCAGCACGCGGGCCACGCCATCGCGCCCATTGCCGGCCTCGGCCACCACCTCGATGTCTGCTGCGCCTTCCAGGATGAAGCGGATACCGCGCCGCAGTGCCTGCTCGTCATCGACTAACACCACTGAAATCATTACGCGTGTGCCTCCTCCGGTAGCTCGAGGACCCAGGTGAAGGTGGAGGCGTCGTCAAGCACTGTGAAGGTGCCTCCCGCCAGCCGGGCGCGTTCCTCCAGCCCCAACAGGCCATTGCCGCCGCCGGACTTCGGCTGGTGCGTCACCTTCTTATTCTGCATGGTCACCCGCACCTTATCCTCCTCGTTCTCCACGGTGAGCCTTACCTTCTGCCCCGGCGCGTACTTGCGCGCGTTGGTCAGCCCCTCCTGCACGGCGCGGCCCAGCGTGTGAGCTGCCATCGTGCTAAGCCTATCGATGCTCTCATGCGCGTCCCCTTTCTCATACCGCACCTTCGTCCCCGTCGCCCGTGCGCGCTCGATGTGTTCTTCGATGCTCGCGCGCGGATCCACCCGATCGTCCACGCGCAGCGCCTTGATCACCCCGCGCAGATCCTCCACAGCGGCCTTCGCCTCCGACTGGATGGTGTCTGCCGCCTCGGCGATGTGCTCTGGGTCCGCATCCTTGCGGTAGCTCAGGCCACCCGCGTACACGGAAATAAGGCTGAGCCGATGCGAGAGGGAATCGTGGATATCGCGGGCAATGCGGTTGCGTTCCTCCAGACGCGCCCGCTCCTCGCGCGAGCGCAGCTGGTCCTCATTAAGCTCCGCCAAGCTCACCAGCGTGACCTCGCGCTGGCGGCGCTGCGCGCGCACCGAGCCCGTAATCCAGGCAACGATAAGAAAGAGGCTCCCATAGAACACGTAACCAAAGGGATCGAAGATGTTCATCCGAATGTAAGGCACAGAGATAACGGTCACACACGAGGCCACGAAGACCGCCGTCCCCGCCAGGGACCACCGCAATCGGCCGCGCGAGATGATTGAAATCAACACCACCAGCACTGACAGCGACAGTGGGCGAAACCCGCCTAGTACCAGGACGAGCAGAGCCGCAATCAGCACCACCGGGTGGCCGGGGTACTCCTCGTGGATGTTGCGCTCCCGCCGTGAGTGGTGCAGGGCGAAGGGCAGCAGAATCCACGTGGCGAAGCTAAATAGACCCATCAAGCCCATAACAAGGGCTTCCTGATCCGTCCCCTCGAAGTTTTCGATATGGGGGATCCATGCCGCCAAATCCGCCACCACGCAGAGCAGAATGAGCAGCACCGTGATCCACAGTGGTCGCGTCTTTCTCGTCATGGTTGCCACGATAGTTCTCCCTGCGTTCCGGAAAATCCTCCCTGCGGAGGATACCGGCACCCCAAGCCCGGTTCATAACCTAAACCGCATGAGAAGAACACAGACTTTGTACGAACTGCTCACCGCCGCCGGACTGGTGTTCGTCGCTTATGATTTCTCCCACGGCGCTTTCGTCACTACCAGCGCGCTCGCCGCAGTGTTGTACGCGGCCGTGGCAATCGGTCTCACGTTGCTGATTTTGCGCAAGCACCCGGGCATTGCGCACGCGGTGGTGTGGGGTATTGCGGTCTCCACTGTCGCCGGCCAGCTCAACGAGAACATGTACCACCTCCTCATCCGTACGGTCCCGGACTGGCTGGTCTTCGCTGGCATCGCCCCACTCACCGAGGAGGTCCTCAAATTCCTCGGCGTCATCTTCATTTGCACCTGCGTCATCCGGCCCCGCCACTGGGCGGATTACGTCTTCGTCGGTGTGGCTGTAGGCATGGGCTTTAGCGTGAGCGAAAACGCCGTCTACTACGTCAACATGACGCTGGAGAACCTCGATTCTGATATCAGGGGAACGCTGCTGGCGGTGCTTGTCCGCTTCATCGCGAATCCGCTCATGCATTCCTTCTTC
The DNA here is from genome assembly GCF_001815175.1 of Corynebacterium sp. HMSC034H07. NCBI lineage: Bacteria > Bacillati > Actinomycetota > Actinomycetes > Mycobacteriales > Corynebacteriaceae > Corynebacterium > Corynebacterium sp. HMSC034H07. The sequence continues at coordinate 5,010 of NZ_KV819482.1, read as the reverse complement.
ACCGCAATCGCGGCTTACGGGCTCTCCCGCAGGCAACCGGTGCGTTGGTTGCTCATCGCCATGGCGGTGCACTTCACCGCCAATTTCGGCCCGTCTATCTCTACCGCGTTTGAGGACGCCTTCTGGCCCATCTTCCCCACCTTCCTCATCCTCATCGGCCTGTGGGTCGCCACGATTGTCAGTATTGTGAAACTCCGCAAAATCCTCCCTGCGGAGGATACCGGGGTCAAACCGCAGCTCTTAGGGTCAAAAGCATGAGAAACACACTGATTTATTCCTGCATCGGCGTCCTCGCCGCAGTACCGCTTGCCGACGCCCTCCTCCCCGACCCCACTCCCGACACCACCCCCGTGCGCGGCATCCCGGAGCTCGAATGCCCGGAGGATCCGTACGCCTCCTCGCAGACCTGGAACTGCGGGAGCGCGACCATCATTTCGGAGGAAGGCAACTCCTCCCACGAGGTCGAGACCTACCTGCCGCGGCAGCACCGTTCCTTTACCGGGACCAGCGCGCTGACCGACGCCCCCATCACCACCCAGGCTGCCGAGCTCTACCGCGTCGAGGACGGCGACGGCATCACGCTGTCTCAGCGGCACAACAACACCATCTCCTTCCTCCACATCTACGGACCGAAGGCACGTGACTTCGCCGACCGCGTGCAGCCGGAGGACGCATGAAGTACCTGTACTACCTGCTGACCCTCGGCGCGCTGGCCGTGTCCGCCTTCCACTACACCCGCGAACCCTTTCTACCCGCAAGTGCTCTGGCCGCCGTGATCTTCGCCGCCGTACTCGTCCCCCTCACGCTGTTCCTCCTGCGCCGCCGGCCGGGAATTGCCCACGGCGTGGTGTGGGGCTTCGCGTTCTCCGGGCTCGCCGTGGAGCTCAATACGAACATGACACACCTCCTTGCCCGCGCGGGCCTAGAGTGGCTGGGCGCTGCGGGATATGCGCCGCTCATCGAGGAAGTGCTGAAGTTCCTCGGCGTGCTGCTTATCTGCACCTTCGTCATCCGGCCCCGCAGTTTGCTCGACTACGTCTTCGTGGGCGTGGCCGTGGGCATCGGCTTCACTGTAGGTGAGGACGCCACCGCCTTCGCGCGCATGACGGCGGATAACCTCGACTCGGATACCGCCGGCGCGATCTCGGCGGTGGTTATCCGATTGGTATCCAACCCGCTCTCCCACTCGCTATTCACCGGGCTTAGCGCCTATGGCCTATCCCAGAAACAGCCTGTGCGCTGGCTCATTGCCGCCATCGCGGTGCACGTGACGAACAACCTCTTCCCGTCGCTAAGCACCGCGTTCGACGACGCCGTCTGGCCCGTGCTCGCCGGCATGGTCGTCGTGCTAGCCGTGTGGGTAGCCACCATCTGGGGCGTTATTGCGCTGCGGAAGAACGCGGCTGCGCATCCAGCCCCGTACCCTGCACCGGTGCGCGCATAGCCTTCGTGGCCGGGGAGGGATGGGCGTCCTCGGCGGCGAGGCGCTCAAAGGCCACCGCCGCCAGGGCCGCGGCTTGATCTCCCAGAACAGAATCATCGAAGCGCACCAGCGGCGAGTGGTTCCACTCGCGCATGTGCTCCGGGGTGTGCGGATCCCCCGTACCGAACCACATGAAGGTGCCCGGAACCTGGGATAACACCGCGCCGAAGTCTTCCGAGGCCATCATCGGCGTATCCATGGTCAGCACGTTTTCCGCGCCGAACATCCCCGCCCACAACGACGCCGCGAACTGGTCCTCGCGCGGTGAGGTCTTCGTCGCCGAATACAGGACCTCAAAGTCCACCTTCGCGGTACAACGGTGCGAGGCCGCCACGGAGCTCGAGACCTCGATGATCATTTGGCGGACGGCGTCGATGTGTTCGTCGCGAAGCACGCGCACCGTCGCTCCCAGCTCCGCCTTGTCCGGGATGACGTTGACCGCCCCGTCGCCCGCGCGCAGGTTGGTCACCGTGATAACAATCGGCGAGTTCGCGTCGAAGCGCCGGGTCAGCGCCACCTGCAGCGCCACCTGGATCTCCGCCAAGGCGGCAACCGGATCAATCGCATCGTGCGGGCGTGAACCATGCCCGCCCTTGCCGTAGACGGTGATACCCAGGTTCGAGGACGAGGCCATCATCGGCCCGGCGATGTGATGGAAGGTACCCCGATCCTGCGGGCCGACGTGCAGGCCGTAGGCGGCAATGGGGCGGCGGCCAGCAGCGTCGAGCACGCCCTCATCAATCATCGGCTGCGCACCACCCGGGCCTTCCTCGCCCGGCTGGAACATGAAGATGACATCGCCCAACAGCTCCTCGCGGTGGCGGCAGAGCATCTTGACCGCGCCGATAAGCCCCGCCGTGTGCAGGTCGTGGCCACACGCATGCATGTTGTTATTCGTCGAAGCGAAAGGACTGCCCGTTTGTTCGCGCACCGGAAGGCCGTCCATGTCCGCACGCAGCAGCACCGACACGGGGCGCTCGCCGCGCTTGCCGCCACGCAGCACCGCGACGACCGAGCTGAGGTCACGGCCGAGATGAATCTCCAGCGGTAGGCCTTTAAGGGCTTCGAGCACCTTCTCCTGGGTGCGCGGCAGGTGCAGCCCCACCTCCGGGTTCTGGTGCAAATCGCGGCGGAACTCCTGCAACTCCGGAAGCAACTCCCGGCCTTCCTCCACGAACACCTGGCTGGCCAACCGCTCCCCCAGCTTGGCCGAAACCATCGGAAGCGGTGGCAATTGCTGACGGTGGCGCGGGGCCATCTTCATGGTGTCATCCTTTCCGAGCATGTGCGCCGAGCATACCGGAATCTGTATTAAGGTAGCCGTTTATGAAGCTCTTCTCCGCGCTGGTGGCCAGCTCCCTGATGTTCACGCCCGGCTCCTCCTACCAACTGTCGAGCCGCGACGAGGCCTCATCGCAGTGGGCCGTGGACACCATGTTCAACGTCATCGATGGCTTGGGTACCTCCTCCCACCTACTCACCGACGCATGGTCTACGGAGCAGGAAGAGTACCCGTACCCGATTAAAGAAATCGACGAGGTCTCCCTCGTGGAGCGGCGCGCCACCGACGAACCTGGCCGCGAGAAGTGGATCGTGTCTTCGCCGTCGATGGGGCGCGATATTCCCGTCGACGTCGTCGTGGGCAACGGCGGGCCCGTTGTGTACTTTCTCGAGGGCGTAGATTCCCCGGAGACCTCGAACTGGATCACCAAGGGCCACGTGCGCCGCGTGTTTGGGGATACGGATGCGAGCGTGGTGATTCCGTCGCAAGGCGCAGGTTCCATGTGGACCGACTGGAGAGAGGACGACCCCAAGCTGGGGCGCCACAAGTGGGAAACTTTTGTCACCACCGAACTCGCCCCCGTCGTGGAAGCGGAGCTCAACCACAACGGCAAGCGCGGGCTCATTGGATTGTCCATGGGAGCGTCGGGCGCGGTGATGATGGCGAACAACAACCCGGGTTTCTTTAATGGCGTGGCGGGAATTTCCGGCTGCTATTCCACCACCAGCCAGGTGGGCCAGGGCACGGTGGACTTGACGGTGCGCACCAAGGGCGGCGACCCAACGAACATGTGGGGCCCGCGCGGTTCGGAGGATTGGCTACGCAATGACGTCATGTCCCACCCGGAGGGGCTGCGCGGCACGGCGCTGTACCTCGCCGCGGCCTCGGGCGCATGGACAGACGAGGAACTGGCGGCCTACCCCGGAAAGTCCGTCAATGACCGCATCGGGGGCACCCTTTTAGAGGCCGGCTCGCGTCGCTGTACGGAGGAGTTTTCTGCCGCGCTTGCCGACGCCTCCATCCCCCACACCACCGACTATCTCACCGAAGGCACCCACGACTGGGTGATGTTTGGCAAGCAATTGCAGCCGGCGTGGGATGCGATTAAATCAGCGCTGTACTAGCGACGCCCCACCCGCTTCGCTTCCGCGTCGGCTTACTCTCGCGCGTTTCCCGAGCCCGTGATTGGCGCTTATCCCGACCTGTCCCCCGTCACCCGTGGCGCACCCCTTCTAAGTAGGAATTTTGTTCTTCCGGTTGCGGGGTCGCGGGTGCTGGTTTAATCTTCGTGCCCATGGGGGATATCGAAACCTACCTCCGCCTCCGCAACTCGGGGATTGCGCTGGTGGAGCATATACCTGGCTCACCCGACGAGCTTCGCGCGCTCGGCGCTGACCCAGCCGATGCTGCCGAGCTGTCACAGCTACACCAGGTGTACTTCGGCCCCACCCGCTACACCGGCAAACAACGCAAGGCTCGCACCGCAGCGCTTGCCCAACGCCACAGTCTGGGCACCCTCACACTGATTGAAACCTACGTGTCGAAGGTCAAGAAGACCTTGGATGCGTGGAACCTCCGAGCCAAACTCGCCGCCACACCAGCACACCGCATCCCCACCGTTGCCACCACGAGGCTTAAAGAACTCAAACGTAAAAGAACCGCCAAACCAGGCGTGCGCATCACCTACCGAGAGCAAGGCCCTAACACGCTCTCCATTACTGACGATGCCACCACGATTGCCAACATGCGCGCAGTCCTAGAATCCGCCAACAACACCGACCTTCTACAAGCCGCCAACGACGTCTTCTTCAACCAAGCCACCGGCACTAAGCCTTCCGTGCGCACCCAAGTCATCGTCACACTGAATGAGTTGGACCAGATCATCAATGGTGACGGCGACGAGATCGAGCTCAACCTCACCAACGGCGCGCGCATGACAGGAGCAGAATTCCTCACCCACAAGTTTGCCGAAATAGGCTACGCCACCATCGTCCACCCCATCGAAGGCCCCATCAACACCTGGCGGCTAGAGCGCGGGGCAAACTTCAAGCAACGCCTTACCCTGCACGCCGAATTCCACACCTGTTCTAGACCAGGGTGTAATAAACCAGCTGATTACTGCCAAATCCATCACCTCATCCCTTGGCAGGCTGGTGGCTACACCAACATTAAGAACCTGACGTTTTTGTGCGCCTACCACAACGGCATTAACGACGATGACCCTTTAAAACCCACCGGGCGCGGC
>NZ_KV819481.1:42139-55668 GCF_001815175.1 Corynebacterium sp. HMSC034H07 | reverse complement strand
CGCAAATCCACACGAAATGTCCCTTAAGCCCGCCGACCGACGTTATTTTGGGACCACGGCTGGCGGCAAAAGGTTTGATATCGCGAGAGTCGGTCACGGTGATTCTCCAATTCTTCAGCGTTCAGTGCCGCCAATTTTACCCCCGAAAATTGGAAACGACGCGGTGCCCCTACAGCAGCCGCGTCGCCCCTATTCCCTATCACTCACAACGGATTGGAGAAACCGTTTGCCTACCCCCTAAGTAGGCTTTGTGAGCGATTCTCACTCTAGCACTATTTCCCCTCGCAACGGTAGATAAATCTTCAAAAACTCTGTAACGCTTCTCCCTGCTCAGTCGATGCTTCACAGGCAGGCCTTTGAGCTAGGCTTTTCCATTTTCTTCGTGCCTAGCGGGTGCCCCCACGAGAACGAAAGCCGCGATCGAAATTACCCCCAAAATAGCCAGCGCGGTCCACAGCTGTGGGGACTGTCCCCCATTGCCTGCCACGGTGATGGCGGAGGTTGCCCACTGCATGGGAAAGAGGTGCACGAGCGCACTCATCGCGGCGTTGAGATCGGTTCCCGTCGAGGCCGCTTTCCACGCCCATCCCACGACGCCCACCTGGGCTACGCCAAGCACGCTGCCTAGGCCCCAACCAGCGAGCCCCAGTCCGCGCACGAGTGCGTACACAATGCTTGCCGACGCCACCCCGGCCCCCGCCGCCGCGAGCCCCGCCCACGCCACGGCCGCGGCGGTTCCACCGGTAGCAAGAAGTGCCACGAGCAGGCCCACCACAACTCCGATCAGCACCGCGCCGCCCAGCAGCGCGAGGATACGACGCTCCACGCGCGTCAGCAGCGCTCCGATAACCCCGCCGCCCAAGACGGCGATAGCCGCGAGGAGCATGGCCACGATGGGGCTCAGCAGCTGGGAAGGCGCGCTATCGTCCTCAGCTGGTCCGGCCACGGTGGGCAAGGCACGCTGCGCGCCCTGCACCTTGGACCGGTTCTGCTGCGCCATGCCGTCGACCTTCTCTGCGCCGGCAACGAGCTTGTCCACACCTTGCAGGGCCTCATCGACCTTGGAGTTGAGCTCACCAATACCGGCATTGAGCTGCTTTGCGCCCTCCGTGGCTTGGTAGACGCCATCGTGGTAGGCGTAGCCGCTCACGGCCAGCTGGTTGGAGAGCTCGCGCGAGCCATCCTTCAGCTGCGTCAGTTGATCCTGAATGGACTGGTCAAACTGGAAGTTCTCCACTTGGCTGCGCAGATCACCGAGCTGCGAGCGGATGTTCTTTGCCTCCGCCGAGTTGTTTCCTTCCAAGTCCTTGAGGGTGCCGTCGATGGCCTGCAGGATCTGTCCGCGGACCACGCCTAGGCCGATGACTTGGTCGACGGCGCCGCCGACGCCGTCGGCCAGCTCGGTAGCACCGTTGCCCAGCTGGGCGGTGCCGGATTGCAGCTGTACGAGGCCGTCATATAGCTCCTGCGAGCCGCCGGCCAGTTTGTCCACTCCGCCGCCCAGTTCACCGGCTCCATCCTTCAGCTCACCGGTGCCGTCGGCCAGTTGCTGCGCGCCGCTCGCCAGGAATCCCGCCTGGGCATTGGCTTCGCTGAGGGCGCGGGCGACGTCGTAAAGCTCAGCGGGATCGATGGTGCCATCGCTGGGCGCACCCGCCTGCTCCTGAGACCAGGCTTCGGCTGGCTGCCACTCGGACACGGTGGCAACGACCGCGCCGATAACGAGCGGCACGATGAGCACGAGGGCGAGAAGGAGTGCGCGGGTGCCAACCTTCCGGTTAGCGTCAGCAGGAGTAGCTAGGCGTGAGGTCATGTAAAAGAAACTATCGCCCACGCTGGGCAAAAGCGGTCAGGCGCGCGGAAAAGCCCCGCCAGGAACTAGCTTCAATGAACTAGACCGGCGGGGCTACTGGGGTTACGTAATTAACGCGTATGCGTTAATTACTTCTTCTCAGCGAAGAGCTCGCGCACGCGCTTGCCCAGCTGCGGGGAGACTGCATCCCAGTAGGCGTAGACGCGCTCCTCGGTCTCCGGGGACACACCGGCCATAGCGTTGGTGATGTTGTCCGCCAGGCGCTCCTTGGCGCCGTCATCGTAGACGTTCTCGTACAGGTCGGTGGCCTGGACGGTGTCGTTGTCCTCAGCGTGGTGGATATAAGGCGCACGCACCAGGTCGATGCCTGCCGGGTCCGGGTTCACGTAGAGATCCGGCGCGGTGGTGGTCTCCTGCTCCTTGAAGCGCAGGTTCTCATCGCCATCCAGGTAACCGCCGCCCTTAGCGTGACGGTTCGGGGAGTAGACCGGATCCTCCGGGGCGTTGAACAGGTACTGCATCGGACCCTCGTGCTCATAGGTGTTGACCTGGTTGAGCGGCTGGTTCACCGGCAGCTGCTTGTAGTTCGGTCCGATACGGTAGCGCTGCTGGTCGGAGTACGCGAAGACGCGTGCCTGCAGCATCTTGTCCGGAGACAGCCCAATGCCCGGGACGATGTTGGACGGATCCAGGGCAACCTGCTCAATCTGCGCAAAGAAGTTGCGCGGGTTGCGGTTGAGTACGAAGTATCCGACATCGACCAGCGGGTAATCCTTCTTGGACCAGGTCTTGGTGAGGTCGAAGGGGTTGAAGCGGTACTCTTCAGCCTCCGCCACCGGCATGATCTGAACCTTGACGTCCCAGACCGGGAAGTTGCCTTCCTCGATGGCGTTGTAGAGGTCCTCGCGGTGGTAGTCCGCGTTCTTACCGGCCATCTCCGTGGCTTCAGCGTCGGTGAAGTTCTCCACGCCCTGGCGGGTCTTGAAGTGGTACTTCACCCAGAAGGCATCGCCGGACTCGTTGACCCACTGGAAGGTGTGGGAGCCGTAGCCGTTCTGGTGGCGGGTGGTCTTCGGGGTACCGCGATCACCCATGAGGTAGGTCACCTGGTGGGTGGTCTCCGGGTTGCGGGTCCAGAAATCCCACTGCATGTCAGCATCGCGCAGGCCGTTCGCGCCCAGACGCTTCTGGGAGTGGATAAAGTCCGGGAACTTAATGCCGTCACGGATGAAGAAGACCGGGGTGTTATTACCCACGATGTCGTAGTTGCCGTCCTCGGTGTAGAAGCGCAGCGCGAAGCCGTGGACGTCACGCCAGGTATCCGGGGAGCCCTGCTCGCCGGCAACGGTGGAGAAACGGCCCATCATCGGGGTCACGGTGCCCTTCTGGAAGAGCTTGGCCTTGGTGTAAGCAGAGACGTCCTCGGTAACGTGCAGCTCACCAAAGGCGCCGTGACCTTTAGCGTGCGGGGTGCGCTCCGGCACGCGCTCGCGGTTGAAGTGCGCGAGCTTCTCAATCAGGTGGATGTCATTAAGCACCACCGGGCCGTTCTGGCCAACGGTGATGCTGGTGTTTTCAGTAGCAATTGGCTGACCGGAGGGGCGGGTTGTGTTCGGGCCGCCCGGGGCGCGCTGGCCCTTGTCTAGAACCTTGTCTGCCGCGGACTCATTTGAAGCGTTAGTCATGGGGTTAATGCCTCCTAGATCGGTTGATAATTTGCTTTACATTATCAATCACGGACCTTTCATAGACTACCCATAAAAAATGACCTGCGCAACAGTTTTTGGCGTTGCCAGAGTTCACGGCCTTAAGCCCGAGGCACCCAAGTCCTGCCTCCCCCGACTGGTAAGTTATGGGAGGTGAAACGACACTCCGAGCGCGATGATGCGCGCGTCACCGACCTCGCCCTCAAGGCAGGCCGTGGCGATCGCGCAGCCCTCACGGAGTTCATTAAGTCCACCCAAGATGATGTCTGGCGCCTGCTCGCCCACCTCGGCGGCCCGGACATCGCGGATGACCTCACCCAAGAGACCTACCTGCGCGTCATCGGCGCACTCCCCCGCTTCGCCGCCCGCTCCTCAGCGCGCACGTGGCTGCTCTCTCTTGCCCGCCGCGTGTGGGTGGACAACATCCGCCACGATATGGCCCGCCCGCGCAAGTCCGCCACCGAGTACGAGGACGCCGCTGCCCTCGCAGCAACTCCCGAAAACGCCGGCACGTGGAGCGAGTGGATCGACGCCCGCGCGCTTATCGACGCCCTCCCAGAAGACCGCCGCGAAGCCCTCATCCTGACTCAAGTGCTGGGCTATACCTACGAGGAGGCCGCGAAGATCGCCGGGGTTCGTGTTGGCACTATCCGCTCCCGCGTGGCCCGGGCCCGCAAGGACTTAATCAACCAACGCGGCTAATCGTTATCGAGCCGTTACAAATCGGCTTGGCCGGCCATAGAACCTGCATCTACATGCGCCAAACGGCAAATTCTGACACCCCCGCCACTGCCTATCCTTAAGGAAACCGCAGCCCCAGCTGGAAAACACCGATAGACGGCGCCTAATCTTTTCCGAGGCACACGTGATAAATCGATAGTCGAACCGGGCCCGCGAGGCTTTCCCAATTGCCCGCACCACACCTTGGGTAGTGATGGCATTCCCCCGGCGCGTGTGAGATTGAGAGACCTCTTTACCTTATGTGGAAACGCGCAGTGGCCATTTCCATGGCCTTCATCGGCGTCGTCGTCGGCGCCGGCTTTGCCTCCGGCCAGGAAGCACTCCAGTACTTCGTGGCTTTCGGAAACATGGGCCTGTGGGGCGTACTCCTCGCCTCCGCCCTCATGATTATTACTGGTGTAGCAATTCTGCAGCTTGGCTCCTACTTCCAGGCCGATGAGCACACGGCAGTGTACGACAACATTAGTGGGCCCATCGTCTCCCGGATCCTGGACTGGGGCACACTGGCCACGTTGTTCTCCATCGGCTTCGTCATGTTCGCCGGTGGTGGTTCCACCATCAGCCAGCAATTCGAGGGTGTGCCCATCTGGGTGGGCGGCGCTATCATGCTCGTGCTCGTCCTGCTGGTAGGCCTCCTCGATGTGGATAAGGTCAGTAACGTCATCGGCGCGATTACGCCGTTCATCATTATCTTCGTGGTTCTGGCCACCGGCTACACCATCATCGTGACCGACGTGGATTGGTCCCAAGCCAATGAGTTTGCTGTCAACAACGTCGAGAGTCCGCTCAGCAACTGGTGGCTGGCTGCGCTGAACTACACCGGCCTCAACGTCATGTGCGCGGTCTCGATGTCCATCGTCATCGGCGGCAACATCCTGGATAACCGTGCCGTCGGTGTTGGCGGCCTCATCGGTGGCTTCTTCTATCTGCTTCTGCTTGCCCTCCTCGTGGTTTCCCTCTACATGGTGGCGCCGGAAGTCTACAAGCAGGACCTGCCGGTGCTGACGCTGATCAACCACGTGAACCCGGCTCTGGGTTACTTCATGACCTTCATCATCTACGGCATGGTCTTCAACACCGCCATCGGCATGTTCTACGCCATGGGCAAGCGCCTGACCCGCAAGAAGCCGAAGCTCTTCTACCCCGTCTACGCAGGCGCCTGTGTTGTCGGCTTCATCCTCTCCTTCATCGGCTTCAAGCAGCTGGTCTCCAGCGTCTACCCGATTCTGGGTTGGATTGGCCTGCTCATGATTGCCGTCATGGTCATCACCTGGATTACCCAGCGCGACAAGATCACCTCCGAGTCTGACCGCCGCGTGCGCGCCCGCACCTTGGTTAAGCGCCGCCTTGACCCGCGCGAGCACTTCACCAAGAAGAACGAGCGCGAGCTGCGCAAGCTGGCAGCGGCCTCCAACATGGAAACTGAAGAGTTCGTCTCGACCGTTGCCGATGAGATCCACGAGGAGCTCGAGGCCGACGATGAGATTGAATACGACCGCGAGGATCCGGAACCCTCTGTGACCTTCGTGGAGCACACGAAGCCCGAGGTGCCGAAGGACTAGCCCTTCCGCACACCCCCTTTCCCATTACTCACAAAAAGTCCGCCCCCAGATATCACTCTGGGGGCGGACTTTTCTTATTTATGCGGGTTCTAAAACTCGCTGCAGCTTTGCTTTAGACCAGCAGCTCCGCAATCTGAATGGTGTTGAGCGCGGCGCCCTTGCGCAGGTTATCGCCGGAGACTACGAAGACAAGGCCCTTGTTGTCCTCGACCGCCTGGTCCTGGCGGATGCGACCGACCAAGGAGAGGTCGATGCCGGCTGCCGCCAGCGGGGTCGGCACATCGACGACCTTGACGCCCGGTGCGGACGACAGCACCTCGCGGGCCTGTTCCGGGGTAATCGGCTTCTCAAACTCCGCGTGCACCACCATGGTGTGGCCGGTGAACACCGGGATGCGCACGCACGTACCGGAGACCTTGAGCTCCGGGATGCCCAGGATCTTGCGGGACTCGTTGCGCAGCTTTTGCTCCTCGTCGGTTTCTTCCGTGCCATCATCGACGAGGTTGCCGGCCAGCGGCAGCGCGTTGTACGCAATCGGGGCGACGTAGGGGCCCAGATCCTCCTCGGAGACCTCGAGCGCCGAGCCATCGTGGACGAGCTCAACGTTGCGGTCGCCGATGGACGCTACTTGCTTAACCAGGGTTTCCACGCCTGCCAGGCCTGAGCCGGAAACGGCCTGGTAGGAGGCGACGCGCATGGTGGTGAGACCGGCGGCGTCGTGAAGCGCCTTCGTGACCGGCATTATCGCCATGGTCGTGCAGTTCGGGTTCGCGATGATGCCCTTCGGGGTGTTGCTCTTCTCCTCCGGGTTTACCTCCGAGACGATGAGCGGCACGTCCGGGTCCTTGCGCCATGCAGAGGAGTTATCCACCACGATGGCGCCGGCCTCGGCGAAGAGCGGCGCATACTGCTTGGAGGTGGAACCGCCGGCGGAGAACACGGCGACGTCGATCCCAGCGAGGCTTTCTACGGTCTGCTCTGCCAGGTCTTCCACGACGATCTTCTCCTCGCGGAAGGTGAGCTCCTGGCCCGCCGAGCGCGCGGAGGCGAAGAAGCGGACCGTCTCGGCCGGGAAGTTGCGCTCCTCCAAGAGGGTGCGCATCACGCGGCCGACCTGGCCGGTGGCGCCTACTACTGCAACAGTGGTCATGACCTTTACTCCTTAAGTTTTAGCGTCCGGTACCAGCATAAACGGTGGCCTCTTCCTCGCCACCCAGCTGGAACTTCTCGTGTAAAGCAATGGCTGCCTTGTCCAGGTCGGCCTCGCGGGTCAGCACGGAAATGCGGATCTCAGAGGTGGAGATGAGCTCCATGTTGACCCCTGCGTCACGCAATGCCTCCGTGAAGTCCGCGGTGACACCGGGGTGGGACTTCATACCGGCACCGACCAGGGAAACCTTGCCCACTTGGTCGTCGTAAAGCACGTTGCTCCAGTGGCCGTCTTCCTTGAGCTTGGCCAGAATCTCCATTGCCTTCGGCCCATCCGAGCGCGGGCAAGTGAAGGTGATGTCGGTCGTGCCGGACTCCAGGGAGGAGACGTTCTGAAGGACCATGTCGATGTTGATCTCGGCGTCTGCGATAGCGCGGAACACCTTAGCGGCCTCACCCGGGCGGTCCGGGATTCCCAGGACGGTGACCTTGGCCTCGGAGCGGTCGGTTGCGATGCCGGTTAGTACTGCTTCTTCCACGGGGATATCCTCCATTGAACCGGCGATGAGCGTGCCGGGGTCGTTTGAATAAGACGAGCGAACTCGAAGGGGAACGTTGAACGCGCGGGCGTATTCGACGCTGCGCAGGACCAGAATCTTAGAGCCCACGGCGGCCAACTCCAGCATCTCCTCGAAGGAGAGCTGCTCGAGCTTCTGGGCGTTGTGAACGATGCGGGGATCAGCGGTGTAGACGCCGTCGACATCGGAGTAAATCTCACACACATCGGCCTTGAGCGCTGCCGCCAGCGCCACCGCGGTGGTGTCCGATCCGCCACGGCCGAGGGTGGTGACGTCGCGCGATTCCTTGTTGACGCCTTGGAAACCCGCGACGATGCAGATTTTGCCTGCATCCAGCGCCTCGGTCAGGCGGCCCGGGGTGACGTCGACAATGCGGGCGTTACCATGACGCTCAGTGGTGAGCACACCAGCTTGGGAGCCGGTGAAGGATTGAGCCTGCGCACCGAGGGACTCCACTGCCATGGCAACGAGCGCATTGGAGATGCGCTCGCCAGCGGTCAGCAGCATGTCCATCTCGCGCTGCGGCGGGACGGGGTTGACCTGGGCGGCGAGGTCTAGGAGCTCATCGGTGGTATCCCCCATGGCGGAGCACACGACAACCACGTCGTTGCCCTGTTTCTTCGTCGCCACAATGCGCTCCGCCACCGCGCGAATGCGCTCTGCGCTTTCGAGGGAGGATCCCCCGTATTTCTGTACGACTAGGGCCACTGACGGTCCCACCTTTCCTGTTTGTGAGGGCCATTACCTGTTCACCGCCCAATACCTATAGACCGGCAGTCAACTCCTTTAGACTACCGCCCTTTGGCTACCATCGAAACACGTGCTGGATATTAATTCCAGGTAAGGTGGAAACGATGCTTTCAAACCTGGTTGCCGTTGCTTTCGCACTGGCCTCGGCACTAGTCGTGGCCTGGGGCACTGTCATACGCCACCGCATCGTGTTGGACGCCAGCTCCAGGACCGTCATGCGCACCGCAATTCGCACTCCCCTGTGGTGGATTGGCACCGGAGCCGCCGTCGCTGCCTATGCCTTGCAGCTCATCGCACTCCACTTCGGCACGCTGCTCATCGTTCAGCCCATCCTCGTCCTGTCCCTCATGTTCACGCTGCCGCTCGCCGCGTGGTATTCCCGGCGGCCGATGCCGGCGCGGGAGGTCTTCTGGTGCCTGGCACTGACCGTCGCAGTGGGCATCATGGTGGTCTATGGGCGCCCCACCGCAGGCTTGACGACGCCCAGCTGGTCCCAGTGGTGGCCCGCCTTCGCCCTCGGCGCGCTGACACTCGCCGCACTCTTTGTGGCGGCCTATAACCGGCCGGAGGAATCTGCACTCGCGCTCGGCAGCGCCTGCGGCATCCTCTACGGCTACGTGGCGCTCGTAGCGAAAGCGGTGGTTGACGTCCTCTCCCACCAAGGCATCGCAGCATTGCTAGCGAGCTGGGAGCTGTACGTGCTCATAGGGCTGGCGGCTGCCGGCACGGTGATCCAGCAGTATTCCTTCCACGCCGGCGCTCTTGCGCATTCGCTTCCCGCGATGACCATCATGGAACCCATCGTGGCTTTCGGCCTGGGTTACTGGGTCCTGGGCGAGAAATTCCAGGTCGAGAGCATCGCGGGCTGGTGCGTGATGGGGGCTTCGCTCATCATCATGATCGCCGCCACGATCGTCCTGTCACGCATTCCGGTCAACCCGGGAAGCACGCGGCTCGCGGAACAAAGCCCGCACTAGATCGCCCACTCAAAGACCACCAGCATGTAGGCGGAGAACCACGCCGACCACAGGACCCATGCGCCACAGGCAGCCCACAGCATGCGTGGGCGCCACGCCGTGGCGGCGCGCACAACCCACGGCAGCACCAGAATGATTGCGGGCAGGAGAAGTCGCGGGCGCGAGTGCATGATGCCGTCGGAAAGCAGCACATTCGCACATAACGCAGCGCTAAACCACCAGGCGACCGGGTTAACCTTCCCCCAGGCCGCGATGAGCAACACGGGGGCACCGAGGATCACCAGCACGGTGAGCAAGTAGCCCACATCGTTGTTCTCCGTCAAGGTTTCCCACACGAACCGCACGGTGGCAACTCCCCCGTCGAAGGTGGAGTTCCAGTGTTCGGTTTGGATGCCGAAGTAGCCGCCAGCCTCCGCCAGGTAGCGCTGCGTCCACAGCAAGTAGCCCGGCAGCGGGAGCGACGCCACGATCAGGCTGAGCCACGCCTGCCAGGAACGCCGCCCGTAAAGGAGCACCCACAGGCCAAAAACTGCAAGGAAGTCCACGGAGGTCAGCCGGACAAAGGACAAGGCAATACCGAAAGCCGCGGCGCTCCACCAATCGCATTCATCCAGCGCCACGAGTCCCCACACCACAAGGGCCCCGAAGAGGGCTTCCGTATAGGGCATGGAAAACACAATGGACATCGGAGCGCTGCTGACCACGATGGCCGCGGCGCATTGCCCACGGCGCCCTGCCCCCAGGCGCTGCGCTAGGACCATGACTCCAGCAGCCATCACCGCGGTAAAAAGAGTATTCACAAGGAGGGCAGCTACCTCAAGGCTGATCCCGGTCCACCCCAGAACCCGCAACAGTATGGGAAAACCCGGAAAGAAAGCCATAGTGATTTCATGGACCGGCCCATCCGTATGGATGTCCGCATCGAAATAACCTACGCGCGCAATCTCCAGGTAGTACTTAGAGTCCCAGGCCGTGAGCTGATCCCACAGCTCCTGCTCGTTAACGGCTGCGATGCCGCTCAGCACAGCGATGCGCACTGCAGTGCCCACTACCGCGACCAGCACGGCCATGGGCAGCAGCGAAAGTACCCCTAGCACACCTTCAGGGGTCGGGGCGGCATCCGGTTCCTTGCCCGGCGCAGTCTTCTTCCCAGGTTCCGGAGCAGTCGTCATGGTGTTTTCTTCAGGCACGCAACACATCCTAGCCACCCGCGACCCCATCCCAGTATGTGAAACCAGTTGCCGCAGAGTGGGAAGCGTTGTATTGTGGCTCACATGACTTTGCGGCACACTCTTCTCCTTAGTAGCCGCGGCGGGATTTAGGTTTGTAACTCTACGGCCAGCGCCCCGTCGCGGAGCGTGGTGATGCCAACACACACCACAGCTGGCCGTCCCCACAATTCACTACATCGTTGCTCATCACAGCAACGCGGCGAAACAAACGCCTCAGGCCACACACAAGGAAGAGAACAAACACCATGTCCCCCAATGATTCTTTCATCTCCGCTCCCCGCGAAATCACCACCCCGGCCGGCCCGCGCAACGAGAACCAGCCCGCCTGGAATAAGCAGCGCGGCTCCTCGATGCCGGTCCACCGCTACCAGAGCTTCGCCCAGGAGGTCGAGCCCGTCACGCTGCCGGACCGCACGTGGCCGGATAAGAAGATTACTGTGGCCCCGCAGTGGTGTGCGGTGGATCTGCGCGATGGGAACCAGGCCCTGATTGATCCGATGTCCCCGCAGCGCAAGCACCGCATGTTCGACCTGCTGGTAGCCATGGGTTACAAGGAGATCGAAGTGGGCTTCCCCTCCGCTTCCCAAACTGACTTCGACTTTGTCCGCGAGATCATTGAGGGCAATAAGATCCCCGAAGACGTCACCATCCAGGTCTTGGTCCAGGCCCGCGAGCACCTGATTCGGCGTACCTTCGAGGCGTGCCAGGGCGCGAAGAACGTCATCGTGCACTTCTACAACTCCACCTCGAAGCTGCAACGCCGCGTGGTCTTCCGCAAGGACCGCCCAGCCATTAAGAAACTGGCGACGGACGCCGCGGAGCTCATCAAGAGCATTGCCAAGGATTACCCGGATACCAATTGGCGCTGGGAGTACTCGCCGGAATCCTTCACGGGAACCGAGCTGGACTTCGCCGTCGAGGTCTGCGATGCCGTCGTCGACATCATGGCGGCCACCCCGGACAACCCCATGATCATCAACCTGCCGTCCACGGTGGAGATGATTAGCCCGAACGTGTACGCCGACCAGATCGAGTGGATGCACCGCAACTTTGCCAAGCGTGACTCCATCATCCTGTCACTGCACCCCCATAACGATCGCGGCGAAGGCATTGCCGCCGCCGAGCTGGGCTACATGGCCGGCGCAGATCGCATCGAAGGCTGCCTGTTCGGCAACGGTGAGCGAACCGGCAACGTAGACATCGTCACGCTGGGTCTGAATATGCTCACCCAGGGCGTGGACCCGCAGATCGATTTCTCCGATCTGCCCAAGATCCGCGAGACGGTGGAGTACTGCAACCAGCTGCGTGTACCGGAGCGCCACCCCTACGGCGGCGAGCTGGTGTTCACGGCCTTCTCCGGCTCCCACCAGGATGCCATCAACAAGGGCCTGGATGCCCTGGCCCAGGAGGTACGCCCCGGCGCCAACAACACCGAGGTGTCGTGGGAGGAACTGCAGGAAACCACCTGGGAAGTTCCCTACCTGCCCATCGACCCGAAGGATGTCGGCCGCGATTACCAGGCGGTCATCCGCGTCAACTCGCAGTCCGGCAAGGGCGGCGTAGCCTACATCATGAAGACCGACCATGGCATCAACATGCCGCGTGCCATGCAGGCGGAGTTCTCCTCCGTCGTGCAGGCGGTGACCGACGCCGAAGGTGGCGAGGTCAACTCCAAGAACATGTGGGACATCTTCGCCAACGAATTCCTGGAGCGCACCTCCCCGCTAGAGCTGGTCTCCTTCCAGGTGGACAACTCCACCACAGAGGGCGAGGACGCCAAGGTAACCGCGACCATCGTCTTCAACGGTGAGAAGCGCGTTGTCTCCGGCATCGGCAATGGCCCCATCGCCGCGTACGCCAATGCGCTGGAGGACGTCGGAATTGATTTCGAGGTCATCGACTACTCCCAGCAATCCCGCACTGCTGGCGACGACGCCGAGGCCGCCTGCTACATCGCCGCCGAGGTTAACGGCGCCCAGGTATGGGGCGCGGGCATCGCTGGCTCGACGACGCGCGCATCCATCAACGCGATTACGTCCGCAGTCAACCGCGCAGACTAAGCCAGGCAAAGCCAGGCTTAACAACAGTGCAGCTAGGGAGGAGCACGTTCCTCCCTAGCTTCCAGCATCCGAGCTTTAAGCTATGCGCAAAAATTCCTGGTCACCATATCCCGCTGAATGCGCTTTCTTGTAGGCCAGAACTCAGAGCGATATAGTTAAGCAGCGTAACTGCACTGCAATAAAGATTTTTCAAACATTTCGTGCGGCTAGTCAGAGCTTCAGTCTGGGCTTCGGCATTCCCAATGCTCACGGCGAACCCGCCCGGCCGTATGCATCCGACGTGGTCCACTCAGCGAAGGCGAGCAATATGACGGTCACTAACTATGTGGTTCCCCACCACGGGTTTGGCACACCGCGTCGCCTGACGGTTGACACCGTAAACCCAGAGATGTTCCTGCAGCTGCTATCGCTAGCTGAAAGCAGTCATCTCCCCGTCACTTTGAGTGGACATTCAAGTACAGGATTTCGCGTCCATCACGGCGAAGACATCGTGGGCGTGATCCCCGCCTCCCAAGCTGCCGATTACTCGGAGCTGGACTGGATCATTGACGCGGGGCTGACCCCACAAGCCACCGCAGAAATCGCACTCCGCGAGGATGCGGCGGAAGAAACCATTCCTGCTTTCGAGGTCCTCCTCCCAGAGCCTGGCCTGTGCGTGCCGCTCAATATTCCCCCGGCTCAGCGGTGGGGCATGCTCAGTGGCCAGCGCGCTTTGCACATCACCGAGTTTGCGGTCCCAGCCAGTTCCCTACCGACGCACCCTGCGCACCTCCTTGTGCGTTTGACCAATAACCGGCACTTTTTCCGACGCTCCATCGAGGTTCACCTTGATGACGAACTCGTCGCCACGATTCCGCGGGAGCGGGCTCCCTGGCTGAGCGATACCATCGCAGGATTCAATCACGAGGGCCTCATCGCAGTCGCCCGCGCATATTTCATATCGGATGGACAACCAACCCTC
>NZ_KV819481.1:29412-42039 GCF_001815175.1 Corynebacterium sp. HMSC034H07 | reverse complement strand
CCGCCGGAATCATCGCTGCCGCCGCGGGCGCAGCGGCCGTGAAGGTCACCAACAGTGGCAAGGCACACGCAGCCAGCCTTCCAGCCGGCGGATTTGAGGCGACCGGCGCAGCGAAGACCGCCGGTACTGCTGCCACGCAGAGTGCACAAGCCCTGTCCCTCAACTCTGCCGGGGCGGTTGCCGTGACCGGAACAAAGATCGCTGCGGCTAGCACTGGGCTCAAGCTAGCTTGTGCTGCCGGCGTTGCCGTCGTGGTCGGCGGGGCTGCCAACTTCGCATCTTCCGGGAATTCCTCCGGTTCACACCACGATAACCTCGCCGAATCGGCTTTTGAAGAAAACACCCTCGCTGTGTCCACGTCACACTCTGCTGACGCCGACCCTGCTGCTATTGAGGACAAGGCCTCCGACGTCGCGGACACTGCGGACATTGTGGCTGCAGACGCCCACCTCCCCGAGGAGCGGGATGATACGGACGCTACGCGAGCGCTTAGCCCGACTGGTTTTTCCGAGCCCACAGAGCCTACTGAGCTGACAGAACCAGCAGAACCCACGGAGCTCGCTGAGCCCACGGAACGTACACCGCTGCCCGCTGCCGAGGAGGCTGCTACTTCACCGCAGGCGGATCACCTGCCGCATACAGCACCGACAACAGCAGCACCTCGGACCACCGAACCCACAGCGGAGGAGCTCGACGCTCCGGAGGCTCGCCGCACTGAGGCGTTCACCGCTCCCAGCTCCAGCCCTAGGAGCACCGAAAAAAGCACGGAATCAACCACTTCACGTGAGGTCAGTCGCTCCGCAGAGCCGCCGACCACCACGCACCCGCTGAGCACTACTTCGCGGCCGCGCACAACGCCGCCGATCCACGTACCCCGTCCCACCCCACAAACTCAGGCGACCCCGTCGCCGACTGTGGTGACGACTACGCCGAAGCCACCGGCTGAACCCACGCCCTCCACGTCAAAGGCTGCTCCCACCACTACTCCGGTGGGCGAAGATCGAACCGCACCTCACGACGAACCAACTGCCCCGAGCACGCCGCCGGCCACTACCCCTGTGACCACGCGCGTCAGCACACCACCCACGGCGGCTCCGGCGCCCTCGACTACTTCTGCTCCGGCAACTCCAACGCCCACCACCAAGCCCAAACCAACTAGCAAGCCCAAGCCCACCACCAAGCCACAGCTAACCAACGAGCCCAGGCCAACCGCTAAGCCCAAGCCCACGACCGAGCCAATGCCGACCGCTAAGCCCACGCCAACTAGCAAGCCCAAGCCGACCACTCAGCCTCAGCCCACCAGAAAGCCCGAGCCGACTAAAGAGCCCGAGCCCAGCCGCGAGCCTGACCCCACTCCCGAACAATCCGACCGCGGCGGCTGGGTCATCATCATCGACTTTGGCTAGTCCGCAGCGTGCTTACCTTCACCGCGACTCAGTGGATACAACCCCCCTCTCGTGTGCCCTTTCCAGCTTCCTCGCAGTTGGGTACTAAACTGTGAACAATGACTACGACACCCGGCCCCACCGAGCCTGCAGCGCAGCTCAGCGCTGCAGAGACGCCGGCCGCGGCGTCACCACACACCGGCGCCCCTAAGCCGGGCCCGCGCCCCCACCAGGCAGATAAGAAGCAGACCGATAGGGAGCACAAGGCCTCTGCCCGCGAGGAAGCTCTCGCCGCCTTTCCCTACGTGGCGCTGACCATCCAAACCACCGGAATCCACCCTTCGACCGGCCGCCTGCTCACCGTGGATGCGTTGACTCTCAACGCCGCTGGGGAGATCGGCCAGGAATTCCACGCCGTCATCAACCCAGGCGCAGACCCCGGACCGCGGCACCTCCACGGGTTAAGCGTCGAAGAAATCCAGGCTGGGCAGTCTTTCTCCATGCTGCTCAAGCCCCTGGACCGGCTCATTGATGGCCGCACCCTCATCGTCCACGACACCCCTTATACCTGGGGATTCATCGTCTCCGAAGCGCGCCGTGCAATGACCGCCGCTGCCCGCCAGAACCGCGCGCGCAATCGCAACCGGGGCAAGGGCCGACGCCGCCGCTTCAAGGTGGGACACGTCCCCACCCCAGTCGCCATCGTGGATACTCTCGCCACCGCCCGCCGCCAAAGCGTGTGGGGCACCGACATCCGCTTGGCGGCCGTCGCGCGTGACACCGGCCTTTCCGCACCCGACCCCACGGCCAGCGTCGAACGTGCGCAGAGGACAGAAAAAGATACCTCCCGCGAAGCAACCCGCCTGCTCGTGGCTCTTTATCGCGCGCAAGCTTCAGGCCCACTGAGCAGTGCCACACCGGATGACCTGCGAGCGGATCGTTTCGGGCTGCAGCGCTCCCACGTCCGCGTCGACGCTGCTGAAGCGCCCCGCCAGCACCACAACCCCGGTCCGTATGTGCCCGGCAAGGAGCTCATCCGCGGCATGGAGATCGTCGTAGCCCCGGAAATCACCGAGGACCCCGATACCATCATCGCCGCCCTAGCCCGCGAGGAGCTCAACTACTCTGAAAAGCTCACCCGAGAAACGTCCCTGGTGGTCTGCAACATCACCACCAACCTCGTGGGCAAGCCCATGCACGCTCACCGCAAGGACATCCCCCTGATGTCCGACACCGCTTTCCTCGCCGCCCTCGAGCGCATCGAGGAACCCACGGAGCCAGAAGAGCAGTCCGCATCTGGTGGGGCGGGCAACTCAGGGAAGCGCCAGGGCGAGGGACGCTCCGGTGGGCAGTCCAACCGCAACCGCTCCACGAACAAGAATCGCCGTCGCTCCCGCCGTAAATCTTCCGGTAATCATCAGCCCGCTAAACAAGGGCACAACGATAAGAAGAACCAGAACCCTTCAACCGAGGGTTCCGCAGGCGACAAGCCTGCTCACTCGGGCTCGGCTACCAACCAAGGTTCGCAGGGCTCTGGCAACAACAACCGAAACAAGGGCGGAAACCACGGGCGTCGGCGTCGCCGACGCGGTGGACGCGGCCGCCGCGGTAATGGCAACCAACAGGGCCAACAAAACTCGGGACACAACCGCTCCCGCAACACCGATAGCTAGCGTCCCCCGACTACCCTGGGGAACATGAATTTTAACTTCCGAAGCGCGTTCTCCTCCGCGCGCACTGCGGTTGCCACCACCGCTGCGACGCTGGCTACCACTGCCTCGCGCGCCACGGGCCGCGGCGCCGGCGGCATGATTGGCGGGCTCATCGCCAACGCCATCGACCCCACCATCATGCAGAACCTAGCCAAGCAGCGCCCAGCCATCCTGGTGACCGGAACCAACGGTAAATCCACCACCACGCGCATGCTTGCCGCTGCTGTGCGCACCGAGCACTCCGTGGCCACCAACGATGGCGGCGACAACATGGACGCCGGAATCATCTCCGCGCTTCTGGCAGGCAAGGACGCGAGCCATTTGGTCCTCGAGGTCGACGAGCTCCACGTGCCCCACGTCGCGGATAATCTCAACCCCACCGCGCTGGTGCTGCTGAATCTCTCCCGCGACCAGCTGGATCGCGTGGGTGAGATCAACAAGATTGAGCGCGCCCTGCGCGGCGCAGTCGAGGCACACCCGGACATGCTCATCATCGCCAACTGCGATGACGTGCTCATGACCTCCGTGGCCTATGACGCGAAGAACGTCATCTGGGTTTCCGCCGGTGCCGGCTGGATGGGTGAATCCGTCACTTGCCCGCGCACCGGAGGACACATCGTGCGCGAGGGCGAGGACTGGCACGCGGTCAAGCCGCTTGCCGACGGCCGCGAATTCCGCCGCCCCACACCCACCTGGGCAGTAACAAAGGAAGGACTGGTGAGCCCGAAGGGCGTCGACAAGCTCCAGCTGGCCCTGCCGGGGCAGGCCAACCGCGGCAATGCCGCCCAAGCCGTCGCCGCTGCGGTCGAAGCTTTCGGCGTGGACCGCCACAAGGCCATTGCCGCTGCCGAAGGCGTCGATGATGTGGCCGGGCGCTATTCCACCGTCACGCTAGGAAACCGCACTATCCGCCTGCTCCTGGCGAAGAACCCCGCCGGCTGGCAGGAGGCACTGTCCATGGTGGACCGCGAGGCCGATGGCCTGGTCATCGCCACCAACGGCCACGTGGCCGACGGTATTGATATGTCCTGGCTGTGGGACGTGCGCTTCGAGGACTTCGACGATCTGCCAGTCAAGGCTGCGGGTGAGCGCGGCACCGACCTCGCAGTGCGTTTGGTCTATGCGGATATCTCGCACGAGCTCATCCCGGATCCCCTCACCGCTATTCAGTCCTGCCCGGAGGGCCGCATCGAGGTCTTGGCCAACTACACCGCCTTCCGTGATCTGAAGAAGGCCCTTACCGCCGCAGCAGCAAAGGAGCACTCGAATGACTAGCCTGCAGATTGGCCTCATCCTCCCCGACATCCTGGGCACCTACGGCGATGACGGCAACGCCCTCGTGCTGCGCCAGCGCGCCCGCATGCGCGGCCACGAGGCAGAGATCGTGCCCATCAAGCTGGGTGAGCCAGTGCCGGAGTCCCTCGACGTCTACACCCTGGGCGGCGGTGAGGACACCGCGCAGATTCTCGCCGCGGAGCACCTCATCGCTGACGATGGCCTCACCCGCGCTGCCTCCGCTGGTCGCCCGATTCTGGCAATTTGCGCTGGCCTACAGGTGCTCGGCGAGTCCTTCCGTGCGTCCGGCCGCGTGGTGGATGGCGTGGGGCTTATCGACGCCACCACTGCCTCCATGGCCGAGCGCGCCATCGGCGAGGTAGCCACCGAACCCACCAAGGCCGGCATCACCGCTGAGCTCACCGAGCCGCTCACCGGTTTTGAGAACCACATGGGTGCAACCATCCTGGGGCCTGCCGCCCAACCGCTGGGAACCCTCACGCGTGGAACCGGCAATGCGGATACCGCCGCCATTCTGGACCTCTCTGACAGGGCCGTCCAGCGCGGCGCCGAGGGCGCGGTGCAGGGCAGCGTTATCGCTACCTACATGCACGGCCCCGTCTTGGCGCGCAACCCGCAGCTGGCGGACCTGCTGCTGGCCAAGGCCATGGGAATCGCACTCAGCGAACTCGAGCCCTTGAACATCCCCGCCATTGATCAGCTGCGCACCGAGCGCTTTAACGCCTCGGAGCCGCCGCGCTCGCAGCGCTAGATATCAACAGAAGTAACTAACTGAACCTATTGACCAGAATCTTCGGTACACGGTACAGTAAGCAACGGACGCACCAAGGTGCTCCACTTCCGAAGCTCGTGTGAACAACACGAGCTTTCGCGTATCCAGGGGGGAAGATGTACATCGGATACTTTGACGAATTTGGACATAACGGGGCTTATGGCTCCCGCAGTTGTTTTTCCACAACCGAAATCCCCATGAGTCCTACCGGCATGGAAGCTCTGGAGAAAAAGTTCAACGGTTAATTCTCTGTTTCCTGAAGCGTCGGTTTAAACAGTCAGGCGGCCGCTCAACGCACGCGAGAGCGTCAGCTCATCAACAAACTCAAGGTCGCCTCCCAGCGGCATGCCGGAGGCCAGGCGCGTGATCTTCAGTCCCGGGAAGTCCCGCAGCAAGCGCACGAGGTAGGCTGCAGTGGCCTCGCCCTCGGTATTGGGATCGGTGGCGAGGATGACCTCGGTGATGTCCGGAGAGTCGTCGTAAAGCGGCTCTTCCGGGGTGGAATCAGCAAGCTCTCGGTCCGGTAGCACGCCGCCGAGGCGCTGCAGCAGCTGCGAGATGTTGAGGTCCTTCGGCCCCACATTCGCCAGCGGGTCGAGCGCGCCACCCAGCACATGGTAGCGGCCGTCATATTCGCCGGTGCGCTCGATGACCTGGATGTCCTTGGGCTCTTCCACCACGCAGATGGTGGAGGCATCGCGCTGCGAATTGATGCAAATGCGGCAGACTTCTTCGCGGGAAATATTGCAGCAGATGCGGCAGAACGTCACCCCATCACGCACTGCTCCCAGCGCCTTCTGGAGGCGGTCAATCTCCTCTGGGTCCTGATGCAACACGTGGAAGGCGATGCGCTGCGCTGACTTCGGGCCAATACCCGGCAGGCGCGAGAACTCATCGATGAGATCCTGCAGAGGTCCTTCAAACACGCAATGCTCCCCTCACTCAACAATCCCTCAGACCTCGACGGCCGGGGACACAATAAAAGGCCGCGCTGCTCTCCACGAAGAGAGCAACAACGGCCTTTAAGTCTAACGCGCGGCTTACTGGTTGCCGCCGAAGACATCCTGGAAGGACGGACCATCGTAGTTCTGCTGGGACTGGCCCATGCCCTGGGACAGCGGACCAATCTTCTCCTGGGCCAGGCGGCCAGCAGCAGCGTGGGCCTCCTTGAAGGCACCAACGATGAGGTCCTGGAGGGTATCGATGTCCTCCGGGTCGACCACGGACTTATCGATGGTAACGTTCTGCAGCTCAGCGCCACCGGTCATAGTGACCTTCACCAGGCCGTTGCCGGCGGTGCCTTCAACGGTGGAGGCCAGGATCTCTTCCTGTGCCTTCTGCAGTTCTGCCTGGACGCGGGCTGCCTGCGCCAGGATCTCGTTCATGTCATTTGCCTGCTGCATCGGGTCGTTCTCAGTCATGCTAAAAATCCTTTCACACGATTATTTTCACTACGCGCCAAGTGTACAGATGCCACGCTAGAGCCGCCGCGCTCCCAACTCCTGTGCGAGGAGCTCCATGGCCACCTCCGTGGCGTTGCGGTGGTCCATCTCGCCGGCATTCTGCGCGGCCTCCATCATCTCGCGCTCCTCATCCGCGCGGGTGTACTCCGGCTGCGGAGCGGGAGCTTGCTGAGGCACAGGCTGCTGCGGCGCGGCAGGCGCTTGGCCTGCGCTTTCCGACGCCCCACCCATCCCCGCCGGCGGACCGTACTCCTCCGGTGGGGCTTCGAATTCGCCTTCCTCCGGGCCTGGCTCCGGCGGCAGTGGAACGCCGTTGCCAAACTTGGGAACTTTGGAAAACTCTTCGTCCCGCTGGGCCGCTACTTGGCTCGCTTGCGCGATGCGTGATCGCCATTGGCTACCACGGGCCTCCCTCTTTGGGGGCACCATCGCCCCGCGCGGGGCGACGTCCGGACGTTGTGGTTCTGCCGGCGGTCGCGGGTCTGCCGGCGGCTGCGACTCAGCTGCCTCACGCGGCTGCTCCGTCGTCGTTGCAGAAGACGGAGCCTGCTGCCCGATCCGGCGCGGCGCACCCCACGGGTCATCACTGGCATTGCTGGGTTCCTTCGCCTCGGACTCGCTGGGCTTGTCTCCTCTTTCAGATTCTGTTGCTGCCGCGGAAGCAGGCACAGTGTCGGAAGAGTGCGAATCAGTAGCGTTGTTCGGAGTCTCCGGACTCTCTGCCTCCTCGTCGGGCTCGGCGGCCTCGCGTGGTGGCTGGTTGGGGTTCCACTGGGTGCGCTGGGCTGGTTCAGCCACCGTGAAGCCGTGGGCCTTCGGGTCGGTGCCGATGACGCACGTGACCTTCAGGTTGCGGTTGAGCTCTTCCTTAAGGACGGTCACGATGACCTCGTTGGTGCCTGGCGAGTTGATGCGTTCCGCCAGCGCGCCGGTGGTGTGGCCAAGAACCAAGGTGTCATCACGCACGCCGAGGACACGGGCTTCGGCGAGCATGATTTCAGCGACCTTGTTCCGGCGCCCAATCGTCGCCCGCAGGTCAGACCAACGCCCGCGAATTTCCGCGGCTGGGTCTTGAGGCTGCTCGGGCTCAGGCTGCTGTTCTTGTGGCTGTCCTTGAGCCTGTTCTTGCCGTTCTTGTTGTTCCGGCTGTTCCGCTTCCTGCGGTTGTTCGTGCTGCTCCTGTTGCTGGTGTTCCGGTCGCTCTTGGCGCTGTACAGGCTGCTCTGACTGCGGCTCAGGCTGCGCCTCCGGCTGTGCAGGGCGCTCCACCGGTGCCTGAGGCTGCGCAGCCTCAGGGGTTGGGGTCTGCTGCGTCTGCTGGGCTGCTTCTTGAGTCCTTTCGACCTGCTGTGGTTGCTGTTGCTGGGCCTCCTGTTTTGCAGCCTGACGGCTGCGGCGCTGCGCGATGATGGCCGCAGCGGCAGCCGCGGGATCCTGGGCGCTGGCGACTGCAGATTGCTGGCGCTGTGCAGGCGCGGTGGGCTGCCCTGCGGGTGCCGAAGATTGCACGCCCGTTGCCGCTGACGCGGCATTGGGCAGCTGACCGGCCGCTGCCGCTGCGGGGGCGGCACCAACGATGAGGTGCGCACACAGAATTTCTAGAAGTAGCCGTGGGGACGTCGCGCCCCGCAGAGAAGACACGCGCTCGTTGACGGTTTCCGCCAGGTAGGCCAGCTGTGGGCCGGAGAAGCGCTGCGCCTGGGCAGTGAGGATCTCACCGCGGTCAGTCGGCGCCGAGACTAACCCCTCCTCCAACGCTGAAGGGACGGCCTGCAGGATCATCAAATCCCGCAAACGATCCAAAAGGTCAATGGCAAAGCGGCGAGGGTCGTGGCCGGCCTCAATGACATCGTCGACAAGCCGGAAGAGCCCAGCCTTATCCTGGTTCGCCAGGGATTCAACCGTGTTATCCAGCAGGCCTACGTCCGTGACACCCAGAAGCGGGCGGGCCACGTCGTAGGTCAGCCCATCGGGGCCTGCGCCCGCCAACAGCTGGTCCAGGATGGACAAGGTATCGCGGGGCGAACCGCCGCCGGCCTGGATGACCATGGGGTACACGGTGTCATCCACGTGGACGTTCTCCGAGGCCACGGTGCGCTCCAGCAGCCCCTTCATCGCCGGTGGAGTTAGCAGGCGGAAGGGATAGTGGTGGGTACGCGAACGGATGGTGCCGATGATCTTCTCCGGCTCCGTCGTGGCAAAAATGAAGATCACGTGCTCCGGCGGCTCCTCGACAACCTTGAGCAAGGCGTTCGCGCCCGAGGCGGAAATCATGTGGGCCTCATCGATGATGAAGATGCGGTAGCGCGACTCCGCCGGCGCGTAGTAGGCGCGGTCACGCAACTCACGCATGTCCTCGACACCATTGTGAGAGGCGGCGTCGAGCTCCGTGACATCCAAGTTGCCCGGCCCACCCGGGGCCAGCGAGACACAGGAATCGCACACCCCGCACGGCGTTGACGTTGGCCCCTGCTCACAGTTCAGCGAGCGGGCCATGATGCGCGCCGACGACGTCTTTCCGCAGCCACGCGGGCCGGAAAAGAGGTACGCATGGTTAATGCGCCCTGCGTCGAGGGCAGCGGATAAAGGCGTGGTGACCTGCTCTTGGCCTACCACTTCCGCGAAGGTTGCTGGACGATATTTCCGGTATAGAGCCACGGTTAGTCAGTGTAGCGTCTCAACCCGACACGTCACTCCGAGCGCTGCCAATCCAGCAGATCGATGCCTTGCTCTGCCACCGCCTGCTGCAGCGCCGGCACGCCTTCCTCGACGGCGTAGGCATACTCGGCGTCGCTCAGCATCAGCAGTTGGCACACCAGCGTCAGGCGGCCCTCCTCCGCCACCTGCGGGGTCTGGCCGCCCCACAGGTACGGGGCGATGAGCATGCCATGACGCACGCTCAAGTGAGCGAAGCGCTCATCGTCTTCAGCAAAGAGCTTGGGCAAGAGCAGGCCCGGTTGCGCGGGCAACAAGCCTGCGGCTTCCGTGAGCAACGCTGCCGCAGCACTCACTGCGGCAGCCACCTCCACCTGCCCGGTGCGGGCGACGGTGAGGAGCTCACAGCGCACGTCGATGCCTTGCTCGGCGTGCGCTAGCCCGGTGTCGACATCGGCGAAGCCACACGTGACCGCGAGGGACTGCTCACCCTCCAGCGAGGCTAAGCCCAAACGCTGCCCCTCGACATTTCTGAACTCGAGGTCAGCCGGGATGATCTGGTCGAGCCAGTAGGCCGTCTCGTCGGAGTTGATTGCCTTATGCCCCCAGCTTCTCTACTGCGGCGAGCAGCACACAGGTGGCCACGCCATCCATTGCTGCCTCGACTTCTTCCTGCGGCGGCAGGGACGGTGCCAAGCGAATGTTGTGGTCCTTGGCGTCCTCGCCGTATGGGTACGCCGAACCAGCCTGGGTCAGGAGAATGCCGGCGTCACGGGCCAGCTCCCACACGCGGGTCGCGGTGCCCTCCATCACGTTGAGGGAGATGAAGTAGCCGCCCTTGGGGTGGGTCCAGTCCGCGATCTCATGGTGGGTGAGGTTCTTATCCAGGATGCGAAGAACCGCCTCGAACTTCGGCGCCAACAGCGCAGCGTGGCGGCGCATCACCGCGCGCACGCCCTCGGCGGAACCGAAGAACTCGTAGTGTGCCAGCTGGTTAATCTTGTTCGGGCCAATGCCACGGATACCGGCGTGCTCCAAGTACCACTCGAGGTTGTCTTCGGAGGAGCCGAAGAAGCTCACGCCGGAGCCAGCGAAGGTAATCTTCGACGAAGAAGACATAGCCCAGAAACGGTCCGGGTTGCCTTCTTCCGCAGCGATATCCAGGATCGGTAGAATCTCCGGGAAATCCTCAGTCAGCGTGTGTACGGCATAAGCGTTGTCCCACACGATGCGGAAGTCCGGTGCGCCGGTCTCCATCGCAGCAAGGCGGCGAGTCTTCTCTTCCGAGATGACGGCACCCGTGGGGTTGGAGAACATCGGCACTACCCACATGCCCTTCACCTGCGGATCCTTGGCCAGCTCCTCCACTGCTTCAATGTCCGGGCCATCCTCTTCCATCGGCACCGAAATCAGCTCGAAGCCGAAGGACTCCGTGATGGCGAAGTGGCGGTCATATCCCGGGGTGGGGCAAATCCACTTGATGTTCTCTTCCTTGGACCACGGCTGCTCAGAGCTGTTGGTTCCGAAGGTGTAGGCCCACAGGATGAGGTCATACATGATGTTCAGGGAGGAAGAGTCCGCCGCAATGAGGAGCTCCGGATCCATGTTGGTGAGCTTGCCCCACAGATCGCGTAGCTCCTTGATGCCCTTCTGGTTGCCGTAGTTGCGCAGGTCATTACCCGCAGCATCGGTGTAGTGGCCGCGGCCCGGCAGGACGAGCAGATCATTGGACAGATCAAGCTGAGCCTTGGACGGCTTACCGCGGGTCAAGTCAAGATCCAACCCCTCAGCCTTGAGGGCCTCGTAGTCCTTGCGCACCTGCGCGGCAAGCTCATCAAGCTCGGACTTTTCAAGATTAAGAAGAGACATCCGTCTTCCTTCCGGGACGTAGTGCGGACATATGGCAACCATACTAACGCCCCGTCACATCCCCCGTGTGAAAGCACACAAATAAAAAGGGGACCCCGCGCACCCGCCAGAGCCTCCTGACCCTTGCTGCATTCCTGCCCTGGGGGAGTTCAGAGGATGGACGCCACGCGGAATCCTGCGGTCTAGCCTAGCGCGCCTTGCTTGCCGACGCCAAACCGCTCCCCCGCCACCCAACTCCCCACTCCTCTTCCAAGCGCACTCCCCACCTCAAGCCACTAGATTCTTAAGTTTTCCGCCCTGACCTGGCGATTTTGCTTCATTAGGGGGCTCATGTAATGTTTTCCAGCGGAGGATTCGACTAGCGGCCTATGTCACACGCCTGGAACGCGTGCGGGAGTCACATCCCTCAGGGGTTCAAATCCCCTATCCTCCGCCATTGGGAAGTCCCCTGGATGTCATCATCCGGGGGACTTCTCCTCATGCGCAGGTGGCAGATTCTAGTGGTCGCGGATACACGGTTTTAGATTTCGTTGGCATAGCCTTGGAGTTCGGCCATTTCTTCGGCTGGTATTGCAGATCCTAGGGTTGCGCGTGGTCTGTTGTTGAGCTGCATGACAACGAACTCGAGGTCTTCTTCTTAACCACGTAGGCCGAGTTTCCCGCAGTCGTAGGCGACTATTGTCGATACGACTGCGGACAGCGAGATATCCCATGAGCTGTTTGGCTAAGAGGTAGCCAGGAATGGGTGGAACATTTGTGATCATGTCGACCGTGCTGTCGCATGGTATCTCTTCCGAAATCGCCTACGCCTTGCCGCTAGGGGCTTCTACTTGCTTGAGCTGACAGACAACAACCGGCAAGGCGCTACCTCAGTCTTCAATGAGTCGGCGTCTTTCTATATGACAAACCTAGACTGAGCATATCCCTATTACTCTTTACTCCTCCTTTTAGCTGATGCAGCAACTGAAAGAGCTATTCCTAGAAGGGCCATAGGAAGCCCAAGATTAGTAAGCCGAGTTTCCCAAAATAAGCCCGCTATACACAACAAAGCGCCTGCAATGAGAATGACAAGGGTAAAGACTTTAAATAGTTTCATTTCCGCATCTTCCTTACAACTTCCGTCATCGCCCGAAGGCAGGAATCCCCATGAGAATAACAATTCTTTACTCACAATTGATCCCCCCACCTAAATTTGGAACTTTCGTATACTCTTCTCGGGTTCTATGGCTTGAAGAGTGCATGAAAGGGAAAATAGGTGTATGCCATTACTCGGCACTGTGGAACTCAACCACCCGATCAGCAAAGGTTCACTCCCCCCGACCCGTCGGTGGTAACGATGTACGATTCCGCGATTTTGTCGAGCAGTTTCAGGTACTCGTTTGAGCTTTCACGCAGGCACCAATGTCGGGCGATGACGTGCGTTTCGGTGCAGGCTACCAGCAGGAATTTCTTGTGAAAGTAGGTGCCGTCGATAA
>NZ_KV819481.1:0-29312 GCF_001815175.1 Corynebacterium sp. HMSC034H07 | reverse complement strand
TCTTGTGAAAGTAGGTGCCGTCGATAAAGAGCTGGTCATAGACACGATAGGGATCTGCTGCTGTTGGCACGATGATAAACCACAGCAGCTTAAACCACCGGGTCAAAGTCCGCCTTGTTATCCCAAGGCGTTTGGCCAAGTGGTCTGCGGATTCCCCAGAAAGGACCCAGTCAATAAAGATTTTAAAATGCCGAATCTCACTGGTGTGCGCGGGTGTTAATCGATGAAAACGTTGCACTGAGGGCATAGCCGGCCTTGGGGTCCTGCCGCAGTTTTGTTGTTCTTAACCAGAAAGTGGCCGCACATATCGCACGACAGCCGATTCCTATTAGCCATATGAATTGGCATTACCGCACCAGCAGCAGTCCTCCCACCACAGGTCTATGGCTATCCGATGTCGATTTCACCGATCAGGCTGTTGGAACCGATTCAAAATCAAGATCACCGTATTATCCCAGGCTGCCTTGGGAATCCGTATCGGTTTATCCACACGAAAAGTCCCTTAAGCCGTTAATTCTCAGAAGCCGATTTCTGCGAAGCAGCAAACTGACTTCACCACGTATAGAACTCCAAGACGTTTCCGTCTGGATCCGAAATGTAGGCGGAATAAGAACCCCATGGCATTTTCTTGGGTGAGGCAGAAGTCTCGCGATAGGAATCTGGAAGTTGACTCCAGTACTCGTCGACGTCCTCAACAGAGAATTGGATTACTGCTCCGCCGGGGGTTGCCGGACTAGTGTTAGTGGCTGAAGCAAAAACTGAAGAATCGAATACGCCAATTACGCTGTCATCAAACGACACTTCAAAATATCCTTCTTCAGCAGACAATGGCTTTGCTTCGGAGTTTGGAAGTTGATGGTAGAACTCCCATGAGGCTTCGATATTGCGGGTCAAGATGGTCAAATGATCGAATCGCATGATTGGCATAACCTTTCTCGCTGGGCCAAAGATTAGTCGCGATTATTCCAAATGCCCTTTGCCCGTGTGCGGTATTAGAAATCGAGGCTATTGGATTCTTCATGCGGTGGCTTGGAGCCTTCAAGCAAAGGAACCAAAGCAAAGGCACCATTTGCGGGGCCCAGGATGGAAAACCCCAGGTGATTGCATGCGGAGTTTCGCATAAGGTGCCAGTACTTTGGTTCCTTTGCGGCTGGGCACTCGAGCTGGGCACCTCCATCGAACGCCCATGGTCAACCGCCCCTACTCGAACTCGGGGGCCGCGAAACCGTCGTCCTTGAGCCACTCCACGTGCGGCGGGGTGTTCATTCCCCATTCCGCGCGGGCGAGCAGGAAAGCCTCTTTCACCTCGTCCTCGCCATAGCCGCCATCGCGCAGGAACTGGCGGAAACCGTTGGGACCAGGTTCTTTGATCCACAGCCAGACGTAGTCTTCCAGGGTGTGGTCGCCCAAGATGTCTTCCATGCCTTCTGGCAGCAGCTCACGCCCGGCGCGCACGCGCTCCTCCAAGTCAGCGTCGAAGAAGTCGTAGAGATAATCCAGGCCGTCTTCCAGCTGGGCGTACTCATAGGCGTCCATTGATTCGCTCCTCTCGCCCTCATTCTTAGTCACGGATCAGCACTCCCCTCAACTGTGTTTCTTTGCGCCGAGGGACATCCGGTCGACGTCGGCAAGCACTTCGTCCACAATCATCGGGTTGAATTCCCTATCGCGGCGCAGGCGCAGCAACTCTTGTTGGGCACCGGCGAGGGCTGTTCGCCGCGCCGCGAGGGCCACCTCACGGGCCTCGATGGCCATACGCAGACGAGTCGTAGCGTCCTCGCCATCCTCATCCTCACCGAGGCGATCCTCAAACCATCGGGCGATATTCGCCGCAATGTCGGGGTCCAGTTCCTCATACTTCGCGCGCATCGCAGCGATACCGGCTTTGCGCGCGCGGGAGGTAATGGTCGCGCGCATTTTATCCGTGGCTGCCTGCGAATACGTAGTGAGGTCGAGCTGACGCATAAGCCACGGCAGCAACAAGCCGGGAATCACCATGGTCATGAGCAGCACCACGAGGGCGATAACGGTCAACTCGTTATAGAAGCTCAAACCACTTGGAACAGACAGAACCAGCGCAAGAGTCACCAGACCGCGCATGCCGGACCACGTCATAAGCAGCACTTCTTGCAGGCGCAGCGGCGCCAGACGCGGCTTTCCGCGGCGCTTGTTAATGAGATAGAAGGCGTACATCCACACCAAGCGCACGAGGAAGGCAACAACGGACAGGATGACGCCGATGATGACCGCATGCCAGAGATCCGCGCCCGCGGCGTCGATGGCGCTGAACACGGTTAAGCCAATGAGGCCGAAGGCCACACCCGTGAAAAGCAGCTCGACGGTCTCCCAGAATGACTGACCGGAGAGTCGGTCCTCGGCTTGAATCGGTGCGCGGGAGTGCAGTTCCACCGCAGCAATCACCACAGCGATGACACCGGAGGCACCGAGCTCCTCCGCGGCGATGTACACGGCAAAAGGAATCACCCACGTCAACGCGTTGCGAGCGATAACCTCGTGAACCGCGCCGACGAACCACGAAGACACGCGCCCCACGACGAGCCCGAGAATGGTGGCTACCGCCGCGGAGTAGAGGAAACTCGTCACCGCTTCCCCGGCGTGCATCTCCCCCGAGCTCGTCACGGCTTCCAGGGCGAGGTGGAAGGCCACAATAGACGCAGCATCATTGAACAGGCCCTCAATCTGCAGCACGGAAATGATGCGCCGCGGGATACCGGCTGGTTCTGCCACGGCCTCGACGGCCACCGGATCTGGCGGGGCAATCGCGGCGCCGATAAGGATGGCGGCAGCGAGCCCCAAGCCCGGCATGAAAGCACGGGCGGTGAATCCCACCGCCAGGGTCGTAGCCACCACGAGCAGCACGGACAGAGCCAGGATGGTCATCCACTGCTCACGAATGACACCCCACGATGTTCTCCTTGCCAGCGCCCACAACAATGGCGGCAAGAAGATGGGAAGAATGAGGTCAGCGGGCACGGAGAATTCAAATGTGCCATTCGAGAAAGTGGCGTACACCGAAACCGCCACCGCCGTAAGAATAGTCAAAAGCGCCGGCCAGGGAAGTCCTATTTTGTCCCCTACCGCCTTGACGATGACGGTCAACAGCATCAGGCCAATAAGGACAAGCAAAACTTCCATGCTGAGCTTCTCTCTCCGTTAAATTTTTGTTCTCAGACTACCGCTGTACAGCCGGCGAGGGAGAGGAGTTACACAGCACCGTCCCAAACGAAGGCCTCTCGCGGCAGCTTCTCCGGCTGAAACTGATGGCGCAGTTCCTCTACTGAGGAAGCCTCATATCCCAAGGAACGAGCCAAGAGCTTGACGACGTCCCCCGCATCCCTACCGTGCCCATCGAGCAGCTGACGCAGGGTCACCGCCCCATCGCGCTTGGACAAACGCACACCCTCAGCGTTGAGCACGAGCGGCACGTGGACGAACTCCGGCTCCGGATAGCCCAGCTTGTGCGCCAGGTAGGCCTGGCGCGGGGCCGAAGACAGTAGATCATCACCGCGCACGATCTGATCGACGCCTTGGAAGGCATCATCAACAACAACCGCCAGGTTATAGGCCCAGTCCATGCCCTGGTTCGGATCCGCTGGGGGCTGGCCGCCACGGCGCAGGATGAAGTCATCCACCTCCCCGGTGTACTCGCCGGCGAGGGCATCGTGGATGGTGAAGGAGGAGGCGTCGGCGCGCAGGCGTATGGCTGGCACGCGGTTTTGAGCAGCCAGCTCGGCGCGCTTGGCGGCCCGTTCATCGTCGCTAAGCGCGCGGCAGGTGCCCGGGTACTGTCCTGGGATGGCGTGTGGGGCGCGGGAGGCTTCCTGGATGTCCTTGCGCGAGCAGTAGCACTCAAAGGTGGGAAGCTGGGCGAGTGCCTTCTCATAAGCCGCGTAGCGATCCTGCTGGTAGATGACCTCCCCATCCCAGTCCAAGCCGAGCGCGGCGAGGTCCTCCAGCTGGCGCTGCGCCGACTCCCGCGAGGAGCGCTGCGTGTCAATGTCCTCCACGCGCATAAGAAAGCGGCGCCCGCTGCTCCTGGCGTAGAGCCAAGCCAGCAACGCCGTGCGGAGGTTACCCAGATGCAGATCGCCGGACGGGCTCGGGGCATAGCGCCCGGCGGGGCTGAGAGAATCCATGCCCACCAGTCTACGAGGAGGCCCGCGCGCGTCGGAGTCCTCTACTAGAATCTCCCCCATGGCTTCTGACGCGACGTATCCCCTGCTTGATTCTGCCGACGCCGAGCGTATGCTCGCTTATGCGCGTGCCCAGGCGCCGGGGCTTTCTCTTCCCACCGTTGAGTCCGCCCACATTGACAAGCAGATCGACCGCGTGCTGTCCAACGACACGTTCCAAGGCTGTGCGGAGGATGCCGTCCCTGCCGCCCACTACTTGGAGGCGCGGGAGACACTTCGCGTGGCTGCTGGCACCATCGAGAACATCGACGATTCCCTCACCATTGCCTCGATTGGAGCGCTGACCGGGCAGCCGTCTCTCGTAGCTACTGGCTATACGCGTGTGGCCCGCGCATGGTTGGACAACGACAACACCGAAGAAGCAGAGAAATTTGCGGCCAAGGCAGCAGCGGCTGGTGACGACACTGCGCTGGGCGAGATCGCCGCAGCCCGCACCGCGACCAGCCACAAGGATTTCTCCGAGTCCGCCCCCGCTAGCGAAAATGCATCAATCAGCCCCGACAGCACGACGTCGCTCTCGGATCTGCAGGAGCTTCTGGATTTCGCAAAGAACGGCGATGCGAAGGCGCATGCGGCCGACTTCGTGGCTGTCAACGATGCTGTGACCGGAGGCAAATTCGACGGAGCGGGTGCCACGATGGCCGCAATCCTTCAAGCCATCCTCGAATCGGCCGTGGGCGCACTCTGGACATCTAACTCTGCCGCCGACTGTGAGCGCGTAGCTGCGCAGTCCTTCACCATCCTCTCCAACGCACGCAGCGACGAGGATTACCAGCAGCTCCCAGCGCCCATGCTGGCCCGCTTCTACAGCGATGCCGCACAACACTCCCCTGACGATGTAGAGCAGCGCGTAGCCTGCTTTGCCGCCGCTGCCCGCGAGTACCAACGTTGCGGCGACCTGGACGGTGAGCTGCACGCCCTCCTCAAGACCGTAGCCCTCGATGTTCGCCACCGCGATCCGGAGGAAGCCTACGACATCCTGGCCTCACGCTATGTGGACTCCACGAAGCTCAAGAGCCTCCCCGTAGCCGCCAAATGGACCATTCTGTATTCCGAGAGCCTGCGCACGCAGGCTCAGGACATGTTCAAATCCACCCAGGTGTTGCTCGACTTCTTGGAGAAGCACCCCGCTTCCCAGGCCACGACGCCGTCGGAGCAAAACGCCATGGCAGAGGTAGCCGAGCTTCTTGGGGATCGCTACACCGCCGCCAACGCGGCAGACCGCGCGCGCAACATGTATCACTTTGCGTTTAATCTGTTTGCCGCAGCGGGCAATTCCCGCGCGCTCGAGGAGCTGCGCAAGAAGGCCTAGGTTTGTGGCGTTTGTCCACCGAACCACTGCCGGTTCGCCGGCAACCACAGCAGAACGATGACTGCCGCGGAGACGATCGACGCGGGCATCACCGAACTCAGTGGAATGAGCAATACCACGATGGCGCTGATAGCGGTCAAGGCAATCCGCGCCGACTGCTGCGCGTGCAGCACATAGGTCGTGATGACACACACGAGAAGGACCAGCACGCCCAGCAGCACGCCGAGCTCCGTGGAGAGCTGGTCCGTGCGGCTTACCGCCGCCGGGCTGTTTTCAAAGGCCACGAGCCGGCAGATGTTGTAGACGGCGTAGCTGGTGATGAAGATCTCCAGCACCGCTGCGACCTTCAGCGGCCACGGTGCCCACTGTGCCTTCATATCGGCGGCGCGGCGGGCCTGGCGGACGGTGTCGCTGACCTGCCCATAGCGATAGTCCGGCGCGGTCCCGGCAGGCGGGCCAGGCGGTGGTGTTCCTGAGGACTGCGGGCTGCCGAAGGTCATGAGACGTCCTGCACAAAAACGCCGCGGCGACTGAGCAGCCAGCGGATGGGATCCAGCACGCGATAGGGTGCAATGCCGCTGCGCGCCAGCTGGCGGCCCGTCGGGGCCTCCCCCAAGGCGGAGACCACGAAGAAGCTGCCATCGCGCGGCGCGGCTGAATAGAGCTTGTTGATCAGGTCATTAGCACCCAAGAAGCGCAAGAGCGATTCCGCTTCGAGGTGAACCATCCAACGGTCCGAATCGCGGAAATTCCACCCGGTGTCGCGGCGGAAGGCAGCACCGCGGTTGGCCATGAGCTTCTTCCACCGCACGTCATCCACCTGCTCTAGCTTCTGCACCGTGTCAAACTTCGAGATGGTCACCGCGAGCGGCGGCGGGGTATCCGTATCGAGCAAATCCAGCAGGTTATCCAGGACCCGCAAAGAGTCCGCGCCCAGCTCACCAATGTTGGGAATCAGGCCGTGGATAAAATCCTGAATCTGCTGCACGCGGAGCGGATCGAAAAGGAAAATCACCAAATCCGCGTGCGAGAAGAACGCCAGGTTCTCCCGGTCCGCCTCGTTTTCCGGAGGGTTCTCCAAGTCCTCGCCCGCCACGTCACGGAAGACCAGGTAATTCATGCGCTCGCGGCCCTGCTCATCCGGCCACTTACCGAGTTCAAAAATCAGCGGATCGCGCTGGTAGGCGTCGGTAGCCACCGCACTTGGTGTGGGGTCCATGGCACGCATCTCCTCAAAGAGCGGCCGCTCATAAACCTCCGCGTAACGCTCGCGCGTGGATTCATCCGCCGCTTGGACGGAGCGATTGTGCTTGTGCGCCAGCTGTTTGAGCTGCTTGATCATCACTGCGGTGTAGAGCGACTTACCGGAGTTACGCGCACCGGCCATGGCCACGCAATGCGTCACGGCGTCGGTCCATCCCTGCGGCAGCTCGCGGTTGGTGTACGGGCTCACCGTCACACCATCCTCGAGCGGTTTAAAGGTCCACGGACAACGTGCCTGGCTCATTAGTTCCTCTCTTTCAGCATGGCGGTGACGCGATCGGTCAGTTCCGAAAGCTCCGTGTTGGCGCCGGTATCGAGCTGCTTGACGACGTCCCCGTCGATCACCGCGTACGCCACATGAGCCGGGGTTCCGTTGATGTGCGCAAGCTCCAGCTCCTGGCGCCCGATGGCGCTCGTGATGAGCACGACGGTGGGAACTTGAGTCTCCAGCATTGAGGCCACGGGCGAATCGGTGACGTAGATGGCGAGCGAGGCCGTGGAAGCCACCGTCGGCCCGCGCCAGGGGCGCTGGCCGACGCGCTCCGCTCCGTTATCGATAACGCCCGCGATGAAGCGCGTGAGCTCGTCTACCTTGTGGGTCTCGATGCTGTCCTGGCCGTCGGTGGCGCGGAAGTGCCGGAAGGCATCGGAGAGCGCATCGATGTATTTGGCGGCCGCCTCAACGATCTTTGGGGTGACGTTGACCTGCATGGAGGCGGAACCATCGACGACCACGGTAACGGCATCGAGGCCAGCGACGTCCAGCTCCGCGCGGCGCATCTTGGAGCGCACCTCGCGGGCGGAGTCGGTAATTCCGGCGCCCTCGGTCGTGCCGAATGCTTCCAGACGGTAGCTGCCGGATTCCGGGGTGACCTCGGCGAGGCGCTCGGCGGAGTCCTCGGCGGCGTCGATAAGCACGCGCGGGAACGTCACCGAGTCGCCCGCGTTGCTCACCGTCAGGCGCACCTCGCTGCGCAGGCCGAAGGTCCCATTCCCCTTCGGGCGCACAACGATGGTGGCGCGCTCGGGAAGGGAGTGCACCATGAGGGAGAGATCGTGGACGCGCACGGCGTCAACGCCCTCCCCCAGGATCGCCAGCTCCATCGAGGCGCCGCCGGTTCCCATCTCGAAGGCTTCGACGCGCAGGATGCCGTCTGAGCCGATGCGGCGGGACTCGCCGTCCCGCAGTGTGTATTTAGCCATGACGCTTCTTTCCTTCTCTTACCTTCCGTGGAATCCCGTGTTTCGCCCGTGCTCATTGGGAGCTGCGCCT
The DNA here is from genome assembly GCF_001815175.1 of Corynebacterium sp. HMSC034H07. Taxonomy (NCBI): domain Bacteria; kingdom Bacillati; phylum Actinomycetota; class Actinomycetes; order Mycobacteriales; family Corynebacteriaceae; genus Corynebacterium; species Corynebacterium sp. HMSC034H07. The sequence goes on along the minus strand of NZ_KV819481.1, from coordinate 21,250 downwards.
CGGTGCTGCCACGCTGTGTGCTGTGCAAACTGCGCTGACCCCGGTCGTTGCTGCAGGGGAGCTGAGCGCTCCGCCAGCAACTGTGTCGTACCATCCAGCAACATGGCGACGCGCCCCGTGGCGTAGCGCTCGCAATGCTCCAGCGCGATGACTCCCGCAAAATGCGTAGCGGTGAGGTACCCAATGTGCTCGAGTTCGCGGTTCTCCCAAGGCTGCAGTGCGTCCTCTGCCAAGAGGTTGAAGTCCCGCGGGAAGTAGAACACCCAGGAGGCCACTATCGCGGACATCAACACCTTGTCCAGCCCCTCTCCCAACGAAGATTTATCAAGGTAGGCCAACTGGATTGAGCGTCCGCGGTTGACATCAAGGTGCTCGATCCACCAGCGCGGATCGAATTCCCGCAGCTTGTGCCACTCCTCGGCGCTGAGCCCAGGAACGTTGGCATTGCCGCCGGTAGCTACTTGTGGCTGCGCCTGGCCGGCGGATGCTTCTCCCCCGGGTTCTGGTGCGGCCTCCGGTGTAGTGGCGAAGGGGTTCTCCTGCGGTGTGTTCGGCGCAGGGCTATCAAGCGGATTCGGCGGAAAGCCTGCCGGGGATTCGGCCGACGCCGCAAAAGGCGAGGACTCCGTCAGTGGTGCCCCAAAGTCCGCTGGATCCTTGCCCCAGGAATCATCAAAGCTCGGTGTGGTGGCCTGCTCGGGTGTGCTGCTGGCCGCAGCACCCAGCTCAGCCTGCTCCTCCTGTGGCTCCGGGGCCACAGCCTCAGCTTCTTCCGCAGCACGTGCTTCATAAGCGCTGACGTCTGGCAGGGCTTCATCAAGCGCAAACACGACTGGATTGCCGGGGATCGCTGTCTCCGCTAGACGCTGCTTCTCGCTGGGCGGTACCACTAGCATGGTGGATGTGCTCAGCGGGAACTCGTTGATGGCAGCTGCCTTCTCAAACGTGGAGAACCCGAAACCGTCCTCTCCCACCTCGCGGGCGGTGGCAGCAATCCACAACGCAGCTTGGTTGTCGGGCGCGACAAGGATGACTAAGCCATTGCGGGAGTTCAACACCGTCGCCATGGCAGATACCATTGCGCGGTTGAAGGTTGGGTTCGGGTTCGGGCTCACCGCTTTGAACGGCGCGGGAAGCTTGTCTGGGTGGCGGAACTCCCCATCTAGGAATTCCTCCAGCAGCACATCCGAGTGCAGCGGGCCGCGCGCCGAGATCTCCTCCGGTATCTGCACCTTATCCACCTCATAGATGGAAAAGGGCGCTGGAACGTCAGGAGAAAACAGGACCGTCGCCGGTGCCGGCGGGGTTCCTGTGCGCGAAATCGACGTGTAGGTGAAGACGTTGCCGCCGCGGCCGGTCGCATCCAGCCCGGCAGGGACAGACACCATGGTGACCCACTTTTCTGCCTCAGGAGTCAACGCGAAAACCGCGGTACGGCGGACCAGCTCCGCGCGCTGCTGGGCGGAGGGAAAATCCGGGATCGTCGTGCCGTTGTTGAGTGATGTCGGTACGAAGGACACCAGCTCGGCCAACTCCTCCTGGGTGATATCGCCGGTTTTCTGCCCTACTCCCCAGCCGCCGGCGCGGCCGTTGGCGCGGGAGAATGATGCATAGCTAAATGCGCCGCCCATACCTACTGGCCCCCTTGGTAGTACTGGTCCTGGCTGTAATCTAGACCGTAATTCTGCTGGTCATAGCTCTGCTGTTCATACTGTTGCTGACCGTAGTTCTGGTCATAGTGGGGAGTCTGATTCTGCATTGGTGGGTACAGCACCAGCCTGTAGGACACATCGCCTTCCACCACCACGGCTTTATCCAGTGCGCTCAGCGTGGGGGCGGGGTCGCTGTAGCTTTCGGAGAAACTGCTGAAGGCATCCTGCCCGCCGAAGCTATCGAAAGAACTATCAACGTGGCTGTCAAAGCCCTCAACCGCAAAGAGGCGGATAAAACCCCCGCGCTGGACGTGCTCACCAATTGACACCGTGAAATCCGGATGCTGCCCACGCATCGGACCTAAACCATGAGCAACGTGCGTGGTGCTCTGCAGGTTGGTTTCCACGATGCCAAGCGCCTCGCCGTCTTCGGGGAAAAGCGGCAGACGGTCAGCACGGTAGACCACCTGGCAGGAGAACTGGCGCTTATCACCGTTGCCCAAGCTCCAGAGGAACACCCGGACCTGGCCTTGGGAGTAATCGACCTCGAAGTCATACGTCACCGGGCGCAGACCCTCGTACTGAATCACACGTTCTTTTCCCTCGGTGCGCTTACCGGCGAAGACCGCATAGGGCCGCAGCCGCACGGTATCGCCGTGCTGATCCAGGTGCAGGCGGATGCCTCCCTGGAGGTCGTAGTCTTCCTCACGAATCTGATCGTGCTCGCGGTTGGTGGAGTACTCCACGGCGGTCGCGCCCTTCGGCCAGTCGAAAGTGACGAGCTGGCTATCCACGCGCTCAATCAGCCGGAACTGGTCATCCTCGATGGACTGCACGCGCTGCAACACCTTGGATTCACCGACCCAGGCATCAGCGTCGTTGAAGTTCACTGGGGTGATATAGACCTCGTACCAATCCGGCGGCCACGGCACCGTCGTGGTTTGGAAGGAGCCCGGCTCAGACACGCCGCGGGTCTCGCTGATAGCACTCGACAACGCACTTTCGACATACGTCTTCGGCACCGCCGACGTACGCAGATCCGCCTGCGGGGCGGTCGGCGTGAGATAGATCTTTACCTCACCGGTCTTGGGCGAATACCAGTCCACCTCAATGGAATCTTGGCCATAGTCGCTGCGCCGCTCGCAGCGTGAAAGCTCCAGTTTTTCAAGCTCGCTAGCCAGCTTCACCGAACGCTGAACGGCAACCTCGTCCTGGCTCTGCTCGGTAGCGCCGTGAAACTCCGCTTGGCCCAGCAGGGAAATGACCACGGTCTGCCCGGCTTCCTGCACCGGAATGGTGGCCTTGCGCCCGCTGCTATCCACGTCTTGTTCGAAGCGCGGTGACAGCTTTTCCTTCTCACTATCCCGGCACGCATAAACCATGGCGCTCGAGTGCCCCGGCAGCAGGTCCCAGGACACTTGGATAGCACCCTTGATAGTGGAAACCTGGACGTTGACCGGTGGGAAAACCACGCCGGTGTCTCCCATAAAGACCGGCTGGCTGTTGATGAGCTCACGAAGGTCCCGGCCCTTGTAGGCCCACACCGCGTAGTGGCGCAGACCTGCCTCGCCCGGGGTGTGGTCACGGTAGGCGGTTCCCTTGGTGTAGACGAGGGTGTCGCCCGCGTCGGGTGAGGCAACCATCTCAGAATCATCGGCTACCACTCGGTAGAAGACGACCTCATCCGGTGTGTGGTCCAGCTCGGGCCACCACAAGCGCACCGGATGGCGCTGGTCGGTGTCCTCTGGAACCGGTTCTGGTTCCACGCCATAGCCAGGCTCTTCTTGAGAATCCTGTTCCGGCTGTGCCTCAAGCGGTACCTCAACCTCGAAGTTGATGCCCGGTGGAACCCAGTCTGGTTCTTGGCGGTACTGATACTCCGCCCGGATACCGAAGCCCGGGATAGTGATGTAGTCCTCTTCGTTGACCTGAGTCTTTTGCTCCTCCTCAGCCTGCAGTGCTTCCCACTCAGCGAAGAAGTCGCGCGGACCTGCTGCCGCAGGCTGTGCCTTCTGTGACTGCTGTGGCTGGGGAAATGCCGGGGCTGCCTCCACTCGTGCCGCTTCTTCTCGCGCCGCGCGCTCGCGCGCGGCACGCTCGGCTTGAGCGGCTTCCTCCCGTGCTGCGCGCTCTCGGACGGCGGCCTCTTCTTGTGCCGCGCGCTCGCGCGCGGCACGTTCACGCGCGGCACGTTCTTCCTGCGTCACCGCAGCGTTGCGCGCCTCCGCGCTCAGCTCCGGATGCGTTACCTCTTCGCCGTTGAACGTGGCGGCGATCTGTTCAGCGAACTGCCTAAACGGTGCTGATACGGCGTCGCGCACATCATCGGCTCTCACGCGCTTGAGCTCGTGGAGCGTCCTCAGCTCACTCAGCGGCACGTCCGCAATCGAAGGTTTCGGGTTGTGTGTCATCAACGTTCCTTAAAGAGGTTCCGTCAGAAGGTTTCGTCGAGGTCTGAGAGGTCCGGGGCTGCCGGCTGACCAAAGAATGGCCGCGCGGCTGAGCCCTCGTTGTTCTCCTGCACCGGCGACTTAAAGTCCATGTGATTCGTATCATCCAGCTCATCCAAGGACAGATCCGAGGGCTGAGCAAAGGACTGTGCGCTGGACGACGCATCCGGAATCAAGTACTTGAAATCCGTAATCTTTCCGTACTGCACCACGGTCACAGAGCGTGAAAGCTGGCTGGTCAGCGCGGTCTGGCTGTCGACCTCCACGATGCGCGTGCGGGAGCCATCAATTTCGGTATAACCTTCAGCGCCGCCAGCGCTGGTGAGTGCGTTGGGGCTAAAGGCCTGGAGGGCTCCCTTTTCCTGGTTCATTCCGGCGAGGAACTCGGAGGTGCTCTGCACGCGGCTGCCGCCCTCCTCGCGGAAGGTCACGCGGCTAAGGTAGCGCTGCAGACTGCGGGTCATCCGCGGATCGGTGATGACCTTCTGCCATTCCTGTTGCTTCAGGTCACGGTCCTGCATGTAAGCGTGATCGAGGTTGCGCGACAGGTTATCCAAGGCGGTGCTGGATCCCAGTCCAGCCATGCCCCACATCTCATTGAGCGCCACGGCCGAGTGACCAGTGCGGTTGCGCTCGAAGGTGTTATTCATGTCGTCGAGCAGTGACTTAAGCGAACGGTGTGCCCATTCCGTCTGGTAGATGTAGGAGCGGATTTCATCCGTCATGCGCACGGCATCGTCGCGGTTGAGCACGGCCTGGGCAATGCGAGCGTTTTCTGGAAGACCCGCCTGCGGTGTCCGCAGCCGGTCGCTCGAGGTCTCCTTGCGTCCGAAGGGTGCGTAGATCGCCCGGCCCAGCAGAGCCGACCAGCTCAGGAACTGGTTGTAGGCGTTGGAAATGCGCGAGATCTCCGCGGAGGAGGTGGCCAGATTCTGTGCGGCAATTTCCTGATTGCGGTTGAGCAGCTTTCGCCTCTGCACGTAGTCAAAGATTTCACGCTGAGCCTTAGTAAAGACCGCCCAAGAGCAGATGAGGAAAAGCATGCCCGCCAGGATGATGCCCACGACGTACCACGGCCAATCGAACCACTGCGAATACTCACCCAGCGGCAAGTCTGGGTTGTAGCGCCCGGCCACCATGTAGGTCATGAGGGCAAGCGCCACGAAGAGCACGATCCACATCGTGCGCAGCTTCCGGGTCAGTGCTTTGTTCTCCGCGTTGAAATCACGCGCTTGGAAGTTATTGGCCAGCTCTTGCAGCTCGCGTGCTTTGGCGTGCGCGTCGCGGTACTTCTGCTGGGCATGCCCCAGCTTCTCCCATAGACCCTGGCCCACCTTCCAGGCGAAAGTGGTGCTGTTCTTTGCTCGCCACGAGGCGAACTCGCGCTTCTTGCGGCTCACCGCCTCGTTGCGGGTCTGCTGGCTGGTGTACTCGATGTCAGCGGCGAAACGCTCGGCACCTACTGGATCGAAAGGCGCGACGGTGGCTTGGGACTCGTGTGTATAGCCCAGCGTGCTGGTCATCAGCGGGTGGAAGCCTTGGAAGGAAGCGCTGACATCCTGCACAGACTGGCCACCGTATTGCACGATGTACATGTTGCCCTGGTTATTGCGCAGCCCCTTGGTGTCGATGCTCTCGCGCCACGAGCCATCGACCAAGCCGAGTGCATAGTCGTGATATGCCTCCCACGTGCGCGACAACTGCGGTTCCTGCCCCAAGGAAAAGTGCTGCTCCCGGGCGACCCGCATGGTGTGCTCGCTGGCTTGGCGCAGCTCTTCGACGCTCGTCGCGCCGCTACCCTTGCCGGAGTGCCCCGCCAAGACGACCTCCACGCTGGAGTCCTCGCCATAGAGCATCTTCTGCAGGAAAGTAGCCGCGTTCTTGTTCATCGCACCGCGCTGGCCCTCAACCCAATCCTGGGGCTTGCCCACCACCGTGGACCAGTACAGACGCAGATTATCCTTCAGTGCTGCCCAGCCGCTGACCTTATGGGACTGCAGCTCTTCATAGGCGGTCGGGGCGCTGACCAGCGGAGATATCTCCTGGTTGATGAACATCTGCGCGCACTGCTCCGTGAGCTGCTCCGGGTTGGCATAATGCACGGCGCGCGAAATGTTGTTGACCTGTGGCTGCGGCAGACGCTGGCCGGGATCGAAGACAGCCTTTTTCACCTTGTCCTCGATGTCATTGGCATCGATGGTGCGGTGGAAAGCGCGCACGAGACGGAAGCGTTGCCGGTCACCGGTTTCGATGACGCGGTGCGTCTCCGGATCCAACACCGCCGGTTCCGGCATGCCGCGCCACAGACCGAAAATGCTGGCCACGGCCGGGGCTGCGAACTGTGCCAGCTCGAAGCCGTCCGCGGTGCGCTTGATGGGACGGATGCGCGATGACGCCGGGGTTCCGCCCTCCTCCGGGGAGAGCACGAGGTTGCTCCAGCCCTGCAACGGGGCGATGTCCACGCTTTCGCGCGGGAGGGCGGAGAGCAGCAGGCGCACGCGCAGATTGGAGGCCTGGATGAGCCGCTGATCGACGGCGCTGACCCACTCCGTGAGCTTGTCGACGTCCTGCGGTTGTTCCGCGTCCATCGGGTCAATGGTGGCGAGGAGGACGTCCCCGCTGAAGCTGCGGAGGGCCTCGTCGAGCGTCGACAAGCGCGCCGTTCCCTCTTCCGTAAAGGAGCGCACGACGGCCCCACTGGTGGGGTGGGCATAGTCGATCCAGAGGAAGTTCTGCAGGAGACCAACCGCACGCAGATCGCTCAGGCGGGAGCGGATGTCATCCGCGGTGGCGCCGTGTCCAAAGATAATTACGTTCGTCATTAGAAGGTGTCATCCAGGTCGTTGAGGTTGAATTCCGGCGCGGTGGGCTGGGCGAAGCCTGACTCGGAGCTACGCACCTGCGGCTCCGGCTGGGCCACGGGATTCTCCGCCACCGTCTTAGCCTGATCCAGGTAGTTGCGGATGACCGGAACCATCGCGATGACGTCCAGCGCCAAGTCACGGTAGTACGGCGTTATCGAGGCAACTTCGCGGGAACGGATCTCAGCGAAAGGCTTTTCCTTCCGGCCCTGGCCCGGCAGAGCATTGGAGTGCCCCGGCACAAAGTGGTCTGCGCCGCGAGCAAACTTGTCCAGCTCGTTGACGAAAGTTTCGTAGCGATCCTGAATAGAAGTGCCTACAACTCCGCGGTTCGGGACGTCACCGTTAGCCAGGAACTGTGCCAGGCGATGCACCACTGGGTGCGTCGAGGCACCAGAGTGGGCGAAGTCGAGGCCGTCGTCGAAAAGCCCACGCAACAGTTGGTACGGGTACAGCGAGGAGGCGAAACCGTAACGCCCAGTTTCCTGAACCTTGGCGTAGGCGATGAAGATGGATTCCAGCACCGAGGACATCCAGTCCGACTTCTTGATCATGCGGCGTGGTGAGATGAGCAGCGGGTTCGGGAAGTCCACCCAATCGTTGACGCCGCCATCTGTGTCATCGAAAATGTGGGCCGCAGCGTTGGCGGCATCCGGGTTCGAAATGTAGACGCGGCCGGTGATACGCCCGATGATCCAGCCAGCCACCATGGCCTGGCGTTCCGTGTTCGTCAAAGGCAGTGCTGCCGGCAACGGGCGGGTGCGGCGCTCAGACCACCAGGAGCCGTCGAAATTGTCCTGCTTCTCAATGTCCTTGGCAATGTAGTTGAACATGGAGGAGAAGACGATCGGCGAGTAGTTCGGGTAGGAACCGAAGATCTCGATGTGCTGGACGTGGTCCGACATGTTGAGCGAGTTGCGCAAAGCTACGGAAGAAGGACCGTCAATCTCAGGGCGGCTCAGCACTGACTCCAGCTGAGCGGCAATGCCGGTCTCCGCAGAGCCCAGCTCCGCAAACGGGATATCGGAGAAGGAATAGGTGTACTGCACCGACTTGCCGTGAATACGCTGGACCATCTCATCGTTGACGGCAGCCAGCGGGCGGGCATAGCTCAGGGCCAGCTGGAAAGCCTCGATGAAGCGACGCTGACGCTCCGCGTGCTCGACCTCGTTGATGTCTGGGGTGAGCGTGAGATAGCGGCGCAAGTCCACCGAATTGAACTTCTGGAACTCGTAGTCGCGGCGATTAATCCACTGACGCGAGCGCTCAAGCAGATCAGTTGGGCGAATCTTCGCCCGGTAGTGCGCGCGCTGCGATTCGCGGGTTTCGCCGTTTTGCGGATGGCGCGAGAGGTACTTGGAAACCCAGCCGGCCCGGTTGGAGTAGGCATCGTTGGTGCGCTTCTGCGGCGCCAAAGTGTCATTCGGCGCTTGGGCCGCATCGAGCGATTCCCATTCGCCGCGGATGACCGCACGCACTGCAAAGGGATAGGCCTGCTCGTAGTTGGTGACATCCGCGGTGGACTGCTGGCCCTGGATGGTGCGCAGCATCTGGTCCCGGTAGTCCGAGATGAAGCTGTTGACGTCGGTCAACATGATTTCGTTCTCTGCGCCCTTGAAGCGGGATTCCACGACCTCATCGAGCTCCGTCGGCCACGAGTTGACCTCATCGGTGCGGACGTCAGCAAGCTTGTTGGTTTCTGGGCGCTTCGACACGGCTTTCTCCAACACCGCGTGGGCATCCCCTAGCTCGCGCTTGAGGTGGAAGAGGTTCTCATCGGCATAGTCCTGAAGGACGTCCTTGAGCAGGTGCGCAATCGCCATGAGGGCGTAGCTGTAGAACTGGTTGAAGTACAGGCCCATGAGCGCATTGACGGTGGGGGTCGGATCCGTCATCTGTCCCTTACCGGTCAATGGGCTGAGGATGGGATCCGCGCCTTCCGGCTTCGTCAGCACGCGGGTGTTTTGGTAGTAGCCGGAGTACTCCGCCAGGCACGGCAGGAGGCGGTCGGAGTTGGTGAGAACATCCGTGATCTTGGAGAGCATCTCGCGCACATAAGGCACGCCCACCGCGGCCAGCTCCGCCTCCACGGCGGCGAGCACGCTATCGCTGAAGAAGTTGGCGTAGCGGTAGACGATGTCATAGGCGGCATTGTTAAGAACAGATGCGATGGCCTGCTCGTTGCGCGGATCCGCCATGTTGCCCTCGAACTCTTCACGCCATTCGTTGACGTTGCGGCCCTGGCCTACGGGGATGAAGCTCTGCAGGTACTTCGTGGCGCTGTCTGCGGCCTGCTGGGCTTGACCGCCAAACACGCTGTTGAGCCAGTTCCACACGCTGCCGCTGTCGATCTGCCCGCCCTGCGCCCAAGAAGGATCGAGCGTGATGGAGCCGAAAGCATTGGGCAGCCGCTCCTCCAGCTTCTTGGCAATCTGCATCTCGCCGGCCTCGGGGTTTTGCGGGTCGAGGTGCCCGTTGAAGAGGCGCTCGAAGGCACTGCGCGCAAGGCGCTGGGAGGAGTACTCGGCGAAGCGATCGCGGCCCATCGACACCTGGGCATAACCCAGCGAACCCCAAGGCAGGCGACCCCACGGGGTTCCACCCGTCGGGCTATCCCAGCCGAAGAAGCGGCGGCCGCCGTCACCGGCCGGAGTGTTAGTCATTGCATAGGACACCAAGTTATCGCTGGCCTTGGTGGAGGCCATCAGTCCTGCCAAGGCTCGTCCCAGGCCACGGTAGATGGACATGGCGGAGCCGTCACCAAAGCGGGCGCTGGTGGTACCCATCTTGGAGCCGATCGGGAAAATACGGCTGAAGATCTGGCCCTCCGGCGGAGTACCCATGTCGAAGGCCTCAAAGACGGCGCGGTCATGGTCGCTGGAGTTGCCCATCTGCGCGGCGACGACTTCACCGAACATGGCGAGCGAGTTCGGCCACGCGCCGGCCATGTCATCTGCCTTGTTATCGGAGAAGATCTCCGGGGAGTACATGAAGACGAGCGTGCCCTGCGGGTTCACGTTCGGAATGGTGGTGAGCACACGGCACACGTCGAGGAACATCGAAGCACCTGCACCGCCTGCCATGGAGGAGACCACGAGGACAACCGGCTGTGAATCGCCGGTATCAGAGTCCAGCTTGGTCTGCTTGTAATTGAGGCGGTTGAGCTCCTGGATCGCCTCCTGCGTGAACATCTCATCCACCGCATCCTTGAGGGCCTGGCGAATCTCCTTCAGGTGCGGAAGGGTCAGCATGCGACCGATCGCACGGTACTGGCCGGCACCGTCAGCCAGCTTCACGTCATTGGTGGCGGGGTTGCGGGTGGCCCACGTTGCGATCTCCCCGAGCTTGCCGGAGCGGCCCAGGATGCTGGATACGCCTTCATCGAAGGTGTTGTAGTTCTGGCGCGAACCAATGCCCACGTAGTGGCCACCGTTCTGCGTAACGTTCGGCAGCTTTTGCGGGCCGGCTTCCTCTTCGAGCGGCACGTCGATGTTGACGAACTGCCAAGCCTTGGGCAGCTCGGTTAAGTCCGGGTCGATGCTTCGCAGCTCGGCCTTGAGCTGGTCCATCATGAACGCCAGTGTCTTGGCGCCGGAGCCACCGCAACCGACGACGAGGAACTTCTTCATCTCTAATTACCTTTCGAAGGGGAGGTTCGCTTCTGTTCTATTTAGGGTTGGTGCGTGCTGCTCAACCGGCTTAGCCCTGGGAGCCGAATCCCGGGCTAGGGGGCCAGCCGCCATTGTTACCAGGGTTACCAGGATTGTTCGGTCGCTGCTGGCCTGGCTGGCCGAAACCGGGGCCTCCACCGAAGCTGGATCCGCCACCAACGTTGGGGCCACTGCCAAAGCCGGGGCGCCCTGGCCCGCCTGTGGGCCCTGGCTGGCCGTGATTCGGTGGACCGGATGGCTGGGACGGCCCAAAGCCTCCGTGCTGCGGCGGTTGCTGCTGCGCACCATTGCGGGGAGCACTCTGCGGGCCGCGCTGCGGCGTAGGTGGTTGGCCAGGGTGTGGTCCGCTCTGCGGGGCATTCGGCGGCTGCGGGCCAGGCTGGCCCGCCTGCGGCGGCGTCTGCGGCGGTGCCTGCGACTGTGACTTCTCGGCGGGGAATTCCACTTGGTCGAAGAGCTGCAGGGCCTGGCGGCTGATCTCCTTGGACATCTCGTCGTACGCGCTGGCCTGCGCCAACGTATCGACAGTCAGGACGATCTCTCCGGAGTTGCGGTCCTTCGCGTTGCCCACGAAGAACCACGTGTTCTGCACAGCAAGTGGCAGCACTGCGCGATATCCGGACTTCTTGCCCTTACTGGAGATAGTGCCATCGCGCTGAACCTCCACGTGGGCGGCGGTAAAGGGGCTCAGGCCCATCTTTACCTTGGCGTCGTTGCCACCCAGGCGAACAGAACGTGCAGAGGTCTCCACTGGAACGGCACCTTGGAACTCGTCCTTGGACACCGCAAATGGGCGGCCATTATCGGTGCGTATGAGGTTCGCGCCATCGCGCTTGACCGGGATGGTCTTCGCAAACATGCGCGGCTTCTCCGGAATGCGGCCGCTAATCCACTTCATCAAGTACAGAATTCCCAGGGGGATCAGCAACGCGAGCACAACCGCAAGGACGAAGGACAGACCGAACGCGGACTTGTTCAATGGCGCGCTCATGGAGCCCTGCAGCGTCAGCGGTAGCTCCAGCTGTTGGTTATCCTCAGCCGACTGCAGGTTAATCACCGGCTCCACGCGCAGCGGGCCATCCGCCATCTCCTCAACGCTCACCGTCACCGGGATGGTCGTTTTCTCATCCTTGGAAAGCTCCAGCGCGGAATCCTCAGAGTTGTGCTTGGAGCTCACGGAAACGGAAGGTACTCCTGCGGGAAGCATGCCGTCAGCGGAATCCACAGTCTGGTCTGCTACCCAGACCTTGCCGGGACCGGTCACGGGGACATCGACGGTAATTTCTTTCTCCGTCATGGTGATCGTCTGCGCCGAGCCCACCGTCGGCATATTAACCGGGGTAACGGTCAGCGGCGTTTCCGCGTTGATGGGATCCAGCTTCGAGCCTGGACGCTCATCGGTGCCCTTGGTGGTGATCTCCACGCGCGTCACCAGCTGACCGGATGCCGCGTTTTCCACTTGGTCCAGCGGAATGTCGACTGGCTGCCCATCCGTGATGGGCGCATTGTCCACGAGGGTGACCGGGGAACCATCCTCCGGTACGAACTCGGCGTGGAGGGTACCTTCGCCCTCCAGCGTGCGCGGCTCGCCCTGGCCATCGACCAACTGCCCCTTCAGGACCTGGTCCGAGTTGATGCCGCCTTCCACCTTGGAGCCGTCTTCCGTCTTGAGGTCTAGGTTGAGGCCCGGCACCATAACGACGGACGCGAGGTACTCGCCATCAGTTCCCTCAGCCACCTTGTAGCCAAAAGTCCAGGCGCCTGCCCAGGGGTCGCCGTCCTTCTCCATCGCGATATCAACCATGCCTGGAAGCTTGCTGTTCTCCGTCACGGAGACCTTCGCGCCGGCTACGTGAGTGGTATCAGGCTTGAGCTCAACGGTTTCACCATCGGGCCCAGTCAAGGTAGGGATGAGCTCTCCTTCCCCAACCGAGCTCTTCGGCACCGCCGACAATCGCACTGGGGACACGGAGTTATCGAGGACGAAATCGAATTGGTCCTTGAGGTTTCCCTCCTTGGTCACACCACCCGAGGTGGGGATGAGGTTACGGAAGGCAGCGAACAGCGCCGCTGGATCCTCACCCGCGTCGAAGAAAGCACCGTTGGGAGCGCCCTGGCCGCAGTCTTCGCCCTCCGCCATGCGGGTGAGCTGGCGGACCTGATCTTGTGCTTCCGCAGCCGGCACGAGGCCCACGTTAAAGAGGCGGATATTGGAGTTGCGGAACGCGGTGACAGAGGAATTTACCTCACAGAGCTTGTCCTGCGCTCCCTGGAGATCGTGAGCCTCGGCATCCGTGTAGTACTTGCCATCGGTAAAGAACACGATGGCGCGGCAGCTGCTGCCCTGGTGGGAAGCCAGTTCCTTGAGTGCTCCCTTGTAGGCCGCGCCATAGTTGGTCTCTAGATCCGCAACACGGTCCTCCTGTCGGAACTTGTCCAGTTCGCCTTTGAGAGCATCCCCGTTGCCGGAGACATTGGTCCACCCGCCATAGTCAGCTGGATCGCTGTAGTACTCGGAGCCGAAACCGGCGAGCTTGACGTTGATGTCTGCGCCATTGTCCTCCCCGAGGTTAGCCAGCTGCTTGACGATGTCCGCCGTGGCGTCAACGCGGAAAAAATCAGCATCCGTCGGCTTCGATCCCTCATAGCCAACCAGCGAGGCCGACTGGTCAAGAACGAACAACAGGTCCGCGGATTTTTCGCTGGCGATGCAGGAGCCAAAATCAGAGAGGTTCTTTTGCGAGACCTCAGAAAGCGCGGACTCGGAGCCGATTCCCTCAACGTGCTCCTGTGGCGGCGGATTCTCTCCGCCGTGGTCTTCTGGGTTCTCCCCGTTTTGTTCTTCCGGCTGGCCTTCCGATCCCTCTGGTGCAGGAGCCTCCGGCGCGGGGGCGTCTGGGGCCGGAGGAGCCTCCTGCGCCACCGCTCCCAGGCTGCCGCCGAATCCGGCGAGTGCCATCGCCGCGGACAGGGCAAGTACACGAGTGAGCTTCTTCATTAGACGCCAACCGCCTTTCCTACGTAGAAGGCGATTTCCACCGCAGCGACAATAACAAGGACAAAGCTCCCGCCCATGATGAGGCGGTACAGCAAGGTTTGCGTGGTGTCCTCTACATAAAACGTCTCAGCCTGGCGCTGCGTGTTCTTCAGCGTATAAATACCCAAAAGGATGAAGGACACGATTCCAGCCAGCAGCCAGCCGCCAATAGCCAGGCCAAAGAACAAGACCTGCGTAGGGGCCGCCACGAGCGGGGCGACAATCAACAGAATCAGCGCAATGACCGCAGATACGCCCGCTGCAATGAGAAGCGGCCACGGTCCCTTCGTGGGACCCGTGGGTGTTGCCACCTGGCGGCGGTAGTCCGGCGCCGGGGAGGACTGGCCGAAGCCATCCGGCGAGCCCGGCGCGCCGAAGGAGCCACCGGTACCCGAATCGGAGCCTTGGCCAAACCCAGAACCCGAGGAAGGCTTCTGTACGGGGTTCTGCGCAGGATTCGGTGCACCAAAGCCACCGAATCCGCCAGGTCCACCGGGCGCGCCAAACCCAGAGCCAGAACTGTTTCCGGACCCTGTGCCTGGCTGGGGAGCCCCCTGTGGCGGGCGCCCGCCGAACTGTGGTGACGAGCCTGGGGAACCAAACGTCATATCGATGACCTTCCCTAATGCGAAGTTGTGCCGCCGACTAGCCTCTACCTACTCCATCGAAAGGCGCAGAAGGCGAAAAAGACCAGCCGGAGGCTTAAGGACTAGAACCAAGGTAGCCGTGCCCCCTGACACGGCCTGCCCTTCAGTGGCCCGAAATTCGAACGCGCCCGAATTTCTTCGAGCGCACCGTGGCACAGTAGACAGGAAACGTGCAGGGAACACGAAAACACTGCAAGCAAAAGAATGCCACACTAGGAGCGTTTTTTCTGCCCACTTCACAGATCTTTATGGGTGGACTACCGGAACTGCCTCCCAGGAAGGTGCAGCTCAACTGCTCTTTCTTAAGGAACGAGGAGGAATGGGAGCACTCCCCGTCTGATGGGAATCAATTTCCCCATTTCTGCTTCCCCCATTTTCGTGGAAAGATGCTGAGCCATGACAACTCAATCGGCAACCGCAACCACCGCAAAGGGTGGCGAGAGCATCCGATTCATCCCGGTACATTCCACTTTGTACCCGTGGCTGGTCGCGGTGTTCGTCGTTACCTTCCTCATCTCGAACATCAACGCCACGAAGGGCGTCCAGCTCGGCCCGCTTATCACCGATGGCGCCTTCTTCCTCTTCCCCATCGCCTACATCGTGGGCGACGTTCTCTCTGAATGCTATGGCTTCAAGTCCACCCGCCGAGCCGTGTACATCGGTTTCGCCATGGCGCTTCTAGCCGCAGTTTCCTTTTATATTGCAATCTGGCTGCCCGCGGCTGATTTTTACGAAGGCCAGGAAGCCTTCGCCGCCACGCTCGGCCTGGTTCCGCAGATCCTGCTGGCTTCCCTCGTCGGCTACGTCGTGGGCCAGCTGCTCAATTCCTTCACCCTGGTGAAGATGAAGGCCCGCTCGGGCGAGAAGGGCCTCATCGCCCGCCTTGTTGCTTCCACCGTCGTCGGCGAATTCGGCGATACCCTGCTGTTCTGCGCCATCGCAGCGCCTGTCATCGGTATCGATTCCTTCAGCGGCTTCCTGAACTACGTCATCGTGGGCTTCTTGTGGAAGACCGCCTGCGAGGTCATCATGCTTCCACTGACCACGCTGGTTATCTCTTGGGTCAAGCGCCGCGAGGACTACGTGCCTATCGACGAGGCCGACACCCCTACGTCAGCGCCGTCTAAGTAGCAGCGACCCGCCCCGATCTTTCACCCCCTTAGCACGCACTGTGCTGAGGGGGACTTTTCACTCTTCCCTTCACTTGCCCCAATGAATACAATGTATTCACGATGGTTAAGGAGGAAATATGGCTACTTTGACAATTCGCATGGATGATAACGACGCGGAACTCGTTCGGAATTTAGCCGCCTTTGAAGGCCGGACGATATCTGATTTTGCCCGAGCAGCACTTTTAGAACGGGTCGAAGACTACTACGACCTTCAGGAACTGCGCGCAGCAATGGCAGAAGATTCTGGCGAACGGTTTAGCCTTGATGAGGTCCTCGAGGATCTCTAAAGATGTCGGAGGGAATCACTTCATATCACGTCGAATTCACTTCGAAAGCCCGGAAACAGCTAAAGAAGTTTGACCGATTCGATGCGCGAATCATCGTGACGTGGATCCAAAAGAACCTCGAGGGCTGCGAAGACCCTCGAGCTCTCGGAAAAGGATTGACTTCAAACCGTTCAGGTGAATGGCGCTATCGGGTCGGTTCTTACCGCATTCTGGCGTACATCCACGACCAGAAAGTAACGATTGAGGTATTCGCTATTGGCCACCGGAAGGACATCTACGATGCATAAGCATCTACGAGGTTCCCTCCTCCCCATCCTTGGCCTGGCTACAGCCTTCAACCTTGCGGCATGCTCGGGTACAGAGGAAGTCACCACGTCGTCTGAAACGACGAGCCACGCGGCACCGGAAACGACGGCGGTGAGCAGTGAGGCGTCGTCAAGCGCAGCACCCAGCACCACCCCTCCCCCGCTCAACCAAGGCCCAGCACCCGCTCTGACCGGCACGTTTGAGATGGATGGCCCAGCCACCATCACGGGCGCGACCTATGATTCGATGCCCTTCGTCCTGCCTCTCAACCCGGCCGGACCACAGGAGACCATGGTGCGCTGGGTGCAAGACTGGGGCGAGTCCCCCGCCACGGCAGAGCACGGCACCACCTACGTTTTGGGACACGCCTGGGGCCAACAGAAACTGGTGTTCAACCCCTTCTCCGAGGTGGTCACCGCCAACGTGGACCTGAGCAACCCCACCACCGTGGAGGGCCTCGAGGGTATGGAAGTGCAGCGCTTTACGACGCCCATCCTCAACGGCTCCCACATCCGCATGACCTCCGAGGGCGGTGCCGGGCGCGAGTGGATCGTGGATAACGCCTTCCTAGTTGATAAGGAACAACTAGGAAGCGACGCGGACCTGATGAATACCGAGGTTCCCGGGCGCATCGTACTCATCGCCTGTGCGGTAGACGGCACCACTGACTTGGAGTACAACGTCATCGTCACTGGTCACTTGGCGTAATAGCGCCCCATAAATTCATCGCGGTATGCCTCGTAATAGCCGCCGTCGATGGACTCCCGAATGTTATCCACCAGGCGGATCATGAACTCCAGGTTGTGGATGGTGCACAGCGTGCCGGCCAGGAATTCCTTGGCCTTGAGCAAGTGGTGGATGTAGGCGCGGGAGTAGTTCTCCGAGACGTAACCGCCAAACTCCTCGTCCACACCAGAAAAGTCGCGCTTGAAGCGCGCATTAGTGAGGTTCATGCGTCCGTCGAGAGTGTAGACGCCACCGCGGCGCGCCAGACGGGTCGGCGCCACGCAGTCGAAAGTATCGGCACCAGCCTCAACGGCGGTAAAAATATCATCCGGTTCAGAGATACCCAGCAGGTGCCGGGGCTTATCGACGGGCAACTCATCGCATACCCAGCCCACAATCGTGCCCAGGTTCTCCTTCTCCAATGCGCCACCGATGCCGAAGCCACCGAATCCTCGACGGCCATTTGCCTCGGCGCGATCGGAAAGCTCCACCAACCCGCGCGCGGCCTGGCGGCGCAGATCCTCGTATTGCGCGCCCTGCACCACGCCCCACAGGGACTGGCGCGGCTTCTGCGGGCCGCGGGCGAGCGTCAGTCGGTCGTGCTCATCCAGGCAGCGCTGCGCCCAGCGGCGCGTGCGCTCCACGGATTCCTCCTGGTAGGTGCGGGTATCTACGAGCGTGGTGAGCTCATCGAAGGCAAACATGATGTCCGCGCCCAAGCCATGCTGGATCTGCATGGAGACCTCCGGGGTAAAACGGTGCATGGAGCCATCGATGAAGGACTTAAAGTCCACACCGTCCTCATCCACCTGCGCCATGCGCTCCTTCTTGGCCGCACGGATATCGGAGTCCGTCAGGTCTGCCACGTCCATGGCGAGTACCTTTTTAAAGCCCACGCCGAGCGACATGACCTGGAATCCGCCCGAGTCGGTATAGGTCGGCCCATGCCAGTTCTCGAAGGTAGCCACACCACCGGCCTCGTCCACGATGTCGTGGCCCGGCTGCAGGTAAAGGTGGTAGGCGTTGGACAGGATGGCCTGCGCTCCGGTCAGGCGAATCTGCTCCGGGGTCAGCGTCTTCACCGTGGCCTTGGTGGCCACCGGGATGAACGCCGGGGTCTGGATATCGCCATGCGGTGTGTGAATAACACCGGTGCGGCCGTGCTTTCCCGGCTGCGCTGGGCCGCTCAAGTCCAGCTCCTTCTTCACGTCGAAGGAAAGGTCGGTCTCCAGCAGCGGCTTAGGGTGAGTCATAGGGAACTATTCTACGGGCTGCGCTGCCTTATCCTCTGCTTCACGGGATGCTGCTGCGTGTTTGCGCTCCCATTCTTCCTCGAGTGCGGTGCCCTCGATGTCCAGCTGCGGGATCAGCTTGTCCAGCCACTTCGGCATCCACCACGTGGTATGCCCCATGAGGAACATGGTGGCGGGGACAAGCGACATGCGGACTAAGAAGGCGTCGAAAAGCACGCCCGCTGCCAGCGCGAAGCCAAAGATTTGGATGAAGGGAAGGGGCTGGCTGATAAAGGCCACGAAGACGGAAATCATGATGATGGCCGCGGCGGTGACCACGCGGGCACCGGCGGTAAAGCCGGCGATGGTGGCCTCGTCGTTGGCGTTGTACTTGCTGTACTTCCCGCCGCTGCCCTGCGGGTAACGGGAGAAGTGCTCGCGCATGCGGGTGACCAGGAAGACCTGATAGTCCATGGCCAGGCCGAAGGTCACGCCGATGAGGAAGATGGGCATGAAGGAAATCAGCGGGCCGGGCGCGGGTACTAGGCCGGTGAGGCCGTCCTGCCACACCAGCACGGTCAGGCCGAAGGCGCCGCCGACGGAGAGCAGGAAGCCCAAGCCGGCCACCAGCGGAACCAAAATGGAGCGGAACACCGCCAACAGCAGGAAGATGGCCAGGCCTACCACGATGGCAAGGTACGGCCCCATGGCTTCTTCGAGGCGCTCGGTGATGTCGAGCTGCACCGCGGTCAGGCCGGTCATTCCGATCTCGGCGCCGGTGGCATCCTCCAGCTCCGCGCCGGCGGTGCGCAAGGCGGAGGCGGTGCCAACCGTGGCCTCATCCGTCGGCGCTGTGGTGGGGCTGACCATAATCTGCGCAGCCTTCATGTCTTTGCTCACGCCCACCAGCTGGGCGTGCTTAACGCCGCCGACCTGGTTCAGGCGCTGCACGGAGTAGATGAAGGAGGAAAGAGCGGCCTTCTTCTGCTCATCTTCTTCGCCTTCTTGGCCCTGGATATAGGGCTGCAATGCCGCGGATTCCGGGTTGGCGTTGGCGCCATCCACGATCACCAGGAAGGGGCCGTTGATGCCGGGACCGAAGCCCTCGGAAAGCAGGTCCGCCGCCTTGCGCTGGGTGGTATCCGGGTTGGAGGTGGTATCCGCCGGCAGGGCCAGCTCCATGTGCAGGACCGGGGCGGTCAAAGCTCCCAGGCCGAGCACCACCAGCGCCATGACGATGCCTGGGACACGCTGGACCGTGCGCACCCAACGGTTGCCCATCGTTGGCTTCGTGCGGCGAGGGCGGCGCTTCGTGGGGTTGCCGGCTACGCCAGGGATGCGCCCGGCGAAGGCCTTATCACCGAGCAGTCCCAGCATCGCGGGCACCAAGGTCAGCGCCACGAGCACGGCCATGAAGACCGTGCCCGCAGCGGCCAGGCCCATGGCGGTGAGGAAGCTAATGCGCGCCACGAGCAGCGCGAAGAGCGCGATGAAGACCGTCGCGCCGGCAAAGACCACCGAGGAACCCGCCGTGCCAACGGCCATGCCGGCGGCATCCGGCCCATCCATGCGGGAGCGCTCCTGCCGGTAGCGCGACATGATGAACAGCGCATAGTCGATGCCCACGGCCAGGCCAATCATGACGGCCAGCACCGGGGTGAGGTTGTTGAGCTCCATCCAGTGGGTCGCGATCATGACGCCCATCGCACCCAGGCCCACGCCCACGACCGCGGAGATAAGCGGCATGCCTGCGGAGGCCAGCGAACCAAAAGTAATAATGAGGACGATAAACGCCACGGCTAGGCCGATGACCTCAGAAATCGAATTGACCTGGATCTCATCACCGAAGCCCGCGCCGCCGGCCTCTACTTCCAGCCCCGCCGCGCGGCCGATATCCATGGCCTCATGGACCACGTCTTTATCCGCGGGGTCCACCGAATAGGGGCTTTCCGCATCGAAGTCGAAGGTGGTGTAAGCGATGGTCTCATCAGCATTGACCATGGCCAGGTTATCGGCATCCGCCCGCGCGGTCTCCTCCGGCAAACCCATGGAGGTGAACTGCTCAATGACCTGCTGCTGAAGTGCTGGCGATACCTCAAGCGGGTTGCCCCAACGCTGCTGGCTGCCCTCCGGGATATCAAGGCCTTCAGCAATGTGGTGCACCACGTCCTCGACCGCTTCTTTATTATGCGGATCGCTGAGCTTCTGCCCTTCCGGGGCCTTGAAGACGAGGTTAACCGACGGCGCATTTGCCGGATTACCATTTTCCGGGAAGAGCTCCACCGCGCGGCGGGTGGCATCAATAGCGGGCGTGCCGCTGATGGAGTACTCCGTGGTCATCGGCTTCATCAAGCTCAAGGTTGCTCCACCCGCGGCCGCCACGATGAAGATCCAGGCGATGATGACCTTCCATCGGTTGATGTAAGACCAGCGGCCTAGGTGGTAGAGCAGCTTTGCCACGGAAATTCCCCTTCACATGCGCGATTATTGCTCGCGGAAGCTTTGGTGGTGGACACGAATGTGCACCAGTTTAACCAGTTGGGCTGTGAAGCCCTAACGGTATCGCACGCCCAGCTGGGCACCAGGATGAGATGAAAACGCCGCGAAAAGAATCATTCCAAGCGGGGTACCGGCAGTAAAGACCAGCAGATCCTTCGCAGCGAACTGGTGCACTAGACCATCATCCCCCAAAGTTTTTCCTAGGGAATCCCAAGCAATCCAAACTACAGTCCCAAGACCAAGGGCTTTCGGCCTCCTTAAATGAAGACATCGCACGAGCAAACGACAAACTACTTGAGCCAGTTCAACGGGAGTAGGTATATCTTGACCTCATTAGAGGACCACCACCTTCGGTTTGATCCTGTCATCTCCAGAACCCTAAGTTTGACGGGCGATTCATCGAAATTGGAAGTGATGGCTAAGACATTCCTCGCGGTGTCTGCTCCATTCCTCGAAGAGATTCCTCCGGAAATCATTAATCGACTTAGAGAATCCGAGTTCTCCAAAAATCTCGAGAGCGCGGAGCGATGGCTCAAGGCGAGTGATGAGAGAACCCATCAAGCACACATTGACCAAGAACCAGATGAATTGATTATCCACTATGGCAAGGTTTCTGCCCTTGCAGAGGCTGCTTGCTGCATTGACCCATCCAATGTGGACAAACAAAATTTGTTCTACTTCTGAGGTTACCCTCGTTTAGTGGACACCCT
>NZ_KV819480.1:0-3106 GCF_001815175.1 Corynebacterium sp. HMSC034H07 | reverse complement strand
ATCAACGCACTCTAAAACCGGAAGGGCCATCGAAGCCCGTCCCTTTCTTTTAATGTGTTCGTATGCCTTTCTATTCTCCCGCCGTTCCTGAAGCTCGCGATATCGGTGCCGCTGGCGAAGCACTCTTTGAATCGATTGTCCAAACGTGGGGATGGAAAATTCTCAGACCAACTGTAGATTACGGTCTCGACCGGTTTATTGTTCCCCCTAAACCGGACGGAACGATCGATAACGCGATTCTTTGTGCACAGGTTAAGACAGGATCCTCTTGGTTCAAGGAGCCGGTAAAGCGCAAAAACACAGCAGATTTTGACGGTTGGTGGTTTAGACCGGACCAGAAACAACTTGACGAATGGCTTGAAAGCCGGCTGCCCGTGGCTATCATCTTAGTAGATCTCGAAAATGCAATCTGGTACTGGCAAGAAATCTGTGCTGAGAACGTCCAAAAAGCAGGAAAAACTTCTAAGATCTTCGTACCTAGGTACCAAAACTCGAGGGACGCTGTTCCCACCCAAGAAGCTTTGATCCGCCTTTCAGAAAAAAGCAGTTCGAAGCTACGAAACTTTGCTGAGATCTGGTCGACACCATACTTAACAGGCAACGCCCTCATCCGGCAGACGGTTCTCTTGCCGAAGTTGTCCTATACTCAAATTTCTCATTCGAGAGAAGAAATCGGCATACAGGAAGCCCTTGCCTACCTTCTGTCAGGCCAAGCTAGGTGGTTATCTTCGCTCTACCTCAGTTCTCTTGATCTGTTTACAAGCAACGAGAAACGAAGGCGATTCATAGCTTGGCCGCAGGAAGCTAGACTATTCAGAAAAGTCCTTAACTACCTTGGGGTCGATTTGGACACGTCTCGAATAGAGCTCTTAGAAGGACCCACAGCAGCTGAAGCAGATGACACAAATGCGCTTGAGCTCATTGTTGACTGTTTATTACTCCCAACGAGTGAACATCGGATCGCGAAACTGGAATCAATTCTAGAATACGAATCCCCCAGCTTGGATAAAATTGACCGCGCATGGATACGGTTGATCCTAGCTATCGAGCTCGCTGACGTAGGGAACGTCAACAGGGCCCAAGAAATAGCAGTTGAATTATACTTGCGAACTCCAGAGCTTGAGCACGACCTATCAGGAAAGGTGATCCTATTAGGAGCAAGAAACCTTTCGCTAATGGTAGGTATAGCAGCTTTTCGCAACGACGCTCAAAAAAGGGCAGATCTTCTAAATTCCGTTACGCTCTGGACCGATCCTCCTTCGGAATTTTTAGCTCGCAGGCTCTTCGAAAAGTCCTTCCACAAGTGGTCTATGTCAGAGTCCTTTACAATTGGCGCTGATAACGCGAAGTTTCAACTACGCATCAGCACCGGCGCTGCCCGATTGGCAGGAGATATTGCCAACTTCAAGGAAGCCGCAGAAGCAGGAGGAAAGTACCTCTTGCAATCAGCAGAAAGCACGGCGGACGCCACCGAAGGTCTCACCCTATTGACAGCTTCCGGGGCAAATCTTGCTGCTTCAAATGCGGCCGAGAGGCTAATCCTAGATGGATGGATTTCTCCTCTAACAGAGCTCATTTCAACTTTTGATTTCTCTAATATCTCAAGAATCAGTTTCCAAGCTGAATTATCAGTCTTGAGAGTAGCTGGAGAATTTCTTCCCGTGAGCATAGCCGATCGCTTGCTCAGCCAGTTATTGGACAGGCTGAACGCGCCCGGCAACTGGCGGAGTTACCCTATGCGAAATTATAAGGCAGAGATCCTTCGCACAGTATGCTCTGTCTATCTCTCGGCCTCTTCTCAGATCCGGTCTGAAATCAGAACTAACATCATCACCATCAACCCTGGCGAAGAGGATTTGCAATACACCTATAGTCTGTTATCAGAGCTTATCCCAGATGCCGAATGGACAGAAAATGAGTTGAAAGAACTTCGGTCGATGGTGAACGACAATTGTATAAGTATGCCGCAGTCTCTTCAGATCCTGTTTGCCCGGCGTTCTGAGGAGGAGCGAAGTAAATTATTGGAGAAATTGCCAACAGAATTCACGTGGGCACTAAAAGGGTTTTCTGATTGGAGCGAAATTCCAATAGAAATCGCATCCGAAATTGTCGACCAGTGTGTGGTTGAATTGAAGAAGATAATGTCAGAACTGAAGAAAGGTGTCTCTTCCTCTGGCGGTTTCCCCTATCTAACGTGTTTGATCCATTTCAATCTCTTGTACCCAACCATCTCCAAATGGGAAGTAGTTCTTGGCTATCTTTCACTGGGCCCTCTGACATCTCAGAATCTTTCACCAGCTTTGTCCCTCCTTGCAGACCACAACCACCAACTGGACCCGTATACGCGCAAGGCATTGAGGGAGGCGTTAGAAAAGCTACGCCGTAAGAAGGAGACTGTTTTCCTTTTTCCGAGTTCAAATAAAGAAAAAGAGTCAGCTTTTGCAGCCGTAGAATATGCTTACTGGCTGCTCTCTAACGAGAGTCCTACTCCAGCCGAACGCGCAATACTTTCTGGATACTCGCCTGAAATGGCTTTGGCGGTGCTCAAGCTCAAGGCTCTCAACAACCCTGATGAAATCGTCGAAGGAATATCCGGCTACATAGCTGCTTCAGATCCGACTCTCAATGCGGGGGTAGTTGAGCTATTAGCTTTGTCCCTCAGAGCAAAGCACAGATCCACCGCAATTAAAAGCTTACTTTCGACAATTATTCAGAATTCCGGCGAAGGGGCATTAGCAATTCTATCTCGAGTGGTGAACGCCCAGATTTTCAAAGACTTTCATGCGGAAGATCAAAACTGGCTCTTGCACGCCCTGAGCAACAGTCAGTCAGCAATCACCAGATGGAAAGCGCAACAGCTCCGCGCGAACGCTTCAAAAATGACGAAGTAGACTAATTTCCGTCTCTTCACCGCAAAGCATTTTAAGGCGTCGGAATTTCTCGAGACGGAATCCATGATTGTGACTATCCCGAGCATCCTTCAGGTCAGCTTTTCATTCGGGGAGCGCAGTCCCAGTGGTGGCCGGCTCTGTCAACTACCAGACCAGTAACCGTCACGTGATACAAGGCCGTTAATTGGCCCTTCCGGTTTTAGAGTGCGTTGATT
>NZ_KV819479.1:0-8314 GCF_001815175.1 Corynebacterium sp. HMSC034H07 | reverse complement strand
CAGGTGTCTACCAAACAGGGGTCAGGTCCGTGATTGGTTCCCCGCCCCATCTGCGTCCGATGTAGAGGCGGCGTAGTTTGCCTCCCCATCGCAGGGTTGTCTTGCCGTTGGTGCCGATTTTGTCGGTACTTAGTCGGTAGTCGTGGTCTGGTTTGATGTCTACTTATCTGCATTCACCCCCATTAAGGGTGAATCTTCAGATCAAAACTTGAAATGTTTTATAAACAGTATTACCTAACTTAGGCAAGCCTTACCTTTCCTGCTGTTCATAAATCGAGGTTTACTATGACCCAACAGTCCTCTACGCCCGCACGGAGTGCAAGCTCATCCAGTGGGTCGACGGCACGTTTAAACACCAGAGATCTCATCAACGCTGGCATCTTTGCTGCACTTTACTTTGTAATCACCTTTGTAAGCGGAATGATTGGATTCGCAGGACCACAATTCATGTTTATTGGATGGTTCATCGCGGCAATCGCAAACGGAATCGTGCTAGCGCTTTATGCCGCCCGCACGCCCAAAATGGGTGCTTTCACCCTCGTCGGTGGTATTAACGGACTAGCATTCATGCTCACCGGACACTACTTCTGGACCCTGCTGGGAAGCATAATTCTAGGGTTTATCGCGGATTTGATTATTACAAAAAGCCACCTCAGTATTGCCAAATCCTTCCCTATTTCCTACAGCGTCTTCTGTGTCTGGATTTCTATGCCTTTTATCCCGCTAATTCTGGATACGGACTCCTACTACGTCGATATCGCAGACCAAATGGGTCAAGAATATGCCGATGCCATGTCGGATATCTTCCAGCCATGGACCATTGGAGTACTGGCCATTTGTGCGCTCATCGTCGGCTTTATCGGAGGAAAGGTCGGAGTTCGCGTCAGCCGCAAACACTTTGAAAGCGCTGGTCTCCTGTGAGCCTGCAAAAACAGGGCGTGCTTCATCGATCTTCGATCGATCCACGGACCGTGCTGCTTTCTGTTCTAGTAATCAATGCGGTAGCTCTCAGCCACGGCCACCTACCGACACTGCTGATTTCTATCGCTTTCAGCTCCATCGCACTAGCTACAGTAAAACCACACTATGGTCTTATTTGCCTGTTCGCTTTTGCATTATCCTATCTAGGGTACTGGGGCCTATTACAGCTTCCTGGCTCCACATTTTTCGCTTTTTCAGCGGCAATTTTTTCGTGGCTAAGCCGTTTTGTCATCAGCATGTCCATCGGCACATTCGGCTTGCTCACTCTCACACCATCCACGTTGACCTCAGCACTGCGGGACCTGCGTTTACCAGGCTGGGCCACCATTCCACCGGCGGTATTCCTGCGCGTTTTGCCGATCATCGTGGCAGAAGCCAAAGCCATCCGCGATGCCATGGTCCTTCGGGGTCTCCAGCCTGGAGTAAAAAGCTGGATCACACAGCCCACACAATCGTCCGCGATGTTGATCATCCCCTTATTAGGTGCCGTCGTCCGCGCTGGTGATGAGCTCGCTGCCTCTGCTCTTGTCCGGGGATTGGGAGGACCCGCACGCCCAACCACCACCGCCGATCTTTCCTTCAAGCTTGTCGATGCAACTGCACTAGCTGGGTTGGGCCTCGTTGTTGCCTCTGTCTGGCTTCCCACGGAGGTCCACTTATGAACGAACGCAGTATCGCAACCAGTGTAGACGCCCACAACGTTTCTTTTACATATCCATTGGGAGCTCGGCCAGGCATTCAAGGTGTATCTGATGTGTCTTTTTCTGTCTCTCCAGGACAGTGTCTACTGATTACCGGTGATTCCGGATCGGGAAAGTCCACGGTACTCAAGTTGATCAACGGACTCATCCCCCATTTCAATCCAGGAGAGCTACTAGGCACCATCACTATTATAAAGGATGACCAGGCTTTTACCCCTGCGGAAGAACCGCTGTCCCGAGCCATCGAGTTCAGCGCCTCAGTATTCCAGAATCCAAGGACACAATTTTTCACTGAAAGCGTCAATGCAGAATTGGCCTTCGGGCTAGAAAACCTTGGTGTAGATCCCAAAGAAATTGAGTCGAGGATTCAATCAGCGGTCGAGCTACTAGGCATTAACGATCTTCGGGGCCGGCGATTCAAAGAATTATCCGGTGGGCAGTTACAAACCATGGCATGCGCATGCGCGCTTGTGTCCCCGGGCAGTCTCGTGCTTCTCGATGAACCCACGTCCAATCTCTCTATGGAAAGCATCGATATTCTTGCACGCGTGCTACACCGCTTGAAGGAATTAGGCACAACGATCATTATCGCTGATCACCGTCTCTTTTTCTTAAAAGATATCGCTGACCAAGTTATTTACTTGACTCAGGGAAAAATAACGCGGAGTTTCCGCGCTCAGGAGTTTTATGCCTTAGACGAACCCGAACGCAAACAATTGGGGCTACGCAGCTTACACCATGTTCCCCTGCCCGCGAGCGTGCCGGTACCACCCACGCTCGAAAACGCCGATCCCCAGCGGAGCGGACTCGAGCTAAGCAACATCTGTTTTTCTTATGGCGCACATGAGGTATTAAACATTGACCACGCATTTTTCCCCAGCGGCGAAGTCACCGCCTTAATCGGGCCCAACGGCGCTGGAAAAACCACCCTCGCCAGGATCATTTGTGGTCTTGCTTCTCCCAAACGCGGCGGTAGTCTCCGTTTGAACAGCAAACGAGTCGGAGCGGCTGCCCGCAGACGTGCCGCGTACATGGTGATGCAAGATGTTGGCCGCCAATTATTCGCAGCCACCACCGAAGAAGAAGTCACGCTCGGACTGGCAAAGAAGAAGCGGGACCACATCGATGTCAATGAGATTCTCCATCGCCTCGATCTGGCAGGAATGGCCCAACGGCATCCGCAGTCTCTGTCCGGTGGGCAACGGCAACGCTTAGCCATAGCTTCAGCCCAAGCCGAGCAAGCAGCGATCTACATCTTCGATGAACCTACCTCTGGCGTGGGCTGGCGCCAACTGCAATCCATCTCTGCGCTACTTCGATCTCTTGCAGCAAGCGGAGCAGTGGTCATCGTCATCACCCATGACCACGAATTCATCCAAGAATCAGTCACCAGAATCATCGATATGACTGACATCAACAAGAATTGAGAAAGAAATGTCTGAACTAAAACAAAGTTCCACAGAATCAAGCGGAACCCACGCACCAGAATCACACGGTGCGTCACCGGAAGAAGAGGCTCGCGCAAAACTAAAAGCCGGCCAGGTCGCTCTAAAAAAACTACTGGCCCCAGTGCAAACAACCATCTACTTCGCACAGTTTCTCGCGCTTATATCCTCGGTACTCGCCGTAGCACCCTACGTCGCGTTGGTGGCACTGGGAAATGCTCTAATCGACGGCAATACTGATGACGTCGCGTCCATTGTGAAATGGCTACTTGCTGCATTTTTGGGCCAGCTATTCTTCTATTTCCTTGCCCTTGCAATCACCCACTTCGCTGATGCAAAGCTGGTGGGGATTAACCGGCGCCGAATTATTACCGCTATTGCGAAAGCACCACTCTCGTGGTTTAGCCAGACTAATTCCGGCAAAGTCCGCAAAGCCGTCGAGGACGATACGTTAACTCTGCACACCCTGACAGCCCATGCTCCTGTAGAGAAGGTCGCCGCGATCTTTACGCCCCTCGCGCTTCTGGTTTATGCCTTTATCTTGGATTGGCGCCTTGGTCTACTTTCTATTGCCACTGTGCCCATTTTCCTAGCAATCCAAGCATATTCAATGAAAGATATGGGCACAAAAACTGCGGAAATGGATAATTATCTGGGTGAGGTCTCTGCGACTGCGGTGGAGTTCTCCGAAGGTATTTCCGTCGTCAAGGCTTTCGGCACCGTTGGCAAAGCCCACGCTCGATATCGCGAAGCTGCCCAAAAATTCGCGGAATTCTATTACGAGTGGGTACGTCCGCTTCTGCGTGTTTCCGCAATCTCAGAGTCTGTGGTGGCGGTTCCTGTCCTCATCCTTATCAATCTAGGAGTGGGTTCCCTGCTGATAGCTGGTGGCTATGTCACGGTCGCTGAAGTCATCGCAACAACGTTAATTGCGCTGGTGCTCCCGGGCACGATTCAAACCGTCGGCCAAATGATGTGGTCTTACCAGCTCGCTGGCAATGCGGCGTTGCGCCTTGATGAAGTCATGACAATTTCCCATGTGAAAGAAGGCCAAAAGAGCCTCGACGCCAATAGTCAAGACATGGAGGTGGAGTTCCATAAGGTCAGCTTTAGCTACGCCCCAGACACACCAGTCCTCCAAGACTTTTCTGCGCAACTAAATGCAGGCACTGTCACGGCATTGATTGGCCCCTCCGGGTCTGGCAAATCCACAGCAGCAACGATGTTGGCGCGTTTCCAGGATCCAGATTCGGGCACAATCACTATCAACAACGTGGATATCCGTGATCTCACTTTCGACAGTTTGTACCGCACTGTGGCTTTCGTCTTACAAGATCCTCACTTACTGCGTATGAGTATTCGGGAAAACATTCGCCTTGCACGCCCAGAAGCCCGCGATGAAGAGATCTGGCAAGCCGCAGAGGCTGCGCACATAGCTGCTGATATTCGCGCTTTACCGGCTGGGCTCGACACCGTTGTTGGTGAGGACACCTCTTTATCCGGTGGACAACAGCAACGCATTTCTATTGCCCGGGCAATCATTACCAATGCCCCAATCTTGATCCTAGATGAAGCTACTGCGGCAACTGATCCTGACTGCGAAGCAGAAATTCAAGCAGCTCTAGCCACACTCGTCAGAGGCAAGACCGTCTTAGTCATCGCCCACAAGCCGGAGTCCATCCAAGGAGCAGACCAAATAATCTGCCTCAAGCCTATGAAGGATAATTCTCATGTCTAATGCCACTACGCCTGTTAGTTCGCGTCTTCGTGATCCGCTACTCACTCGCAGTGTCAAAAAGCTGCAAAGTCCTGTAGGCCATAAGCTCAATAAAAGGTATGCTTGTCTATCGCTTATCGTTGGCGTGCTTGATGGCCTCGCCGTTCTCACGCTCGTGCCACTTACAAAGGCACTCGATGGGGATACGACGATCGCACCATGGATGTGGACGCTTTTGGCAATTGCGCTCGTAGCTTTTGCGCTACGATTTTTCGCAACCATGGCCTCTTACCACACGGCCTTGGATTTCATCCGAGCCGCGCACACGACTGTGGGCGATAAATTAGCAACGCTACCGCTCGGCTGGTTCGTACCGGCTAATACCGGCGGCCTATCTCGCCTCGTTTCAGATCGCTTTATGGTGGCGGCCGAGACCATTGCGCATATTCAAGGAACGATATACCGCGATAGCGCGGCACTTGTCACCTTGTTAGTAGGAGCGTGTTTCTGGAACCCGAAGCTGGGCTTGGTCCTTCTTATCATCGCACCATTGGCGCTCGTGGTGATGCAGTTGGCTGCATGGATTCGTGAGAAAGCATCGAACCGCGCACTGGGGCCGAGTAAAGAGCTCTCCCAGCGCATCGTAGAATTTGCTAACCGTCAACCAGCCCTGCGCGCGGCAGGACAATCACAAGTTTTTGCGCCACTAGAGCAAGCGCTAGAAATCGACCATAAAGCACGAATACGCGAGCTATGGGTATCCACATTAGCTTTGCTACTCAACGGCATAGTAGTGCAGATCTTCATTGTGGCTCTCATTATGGTCTCCGCGGATCTTGCCGTTGAAGGCGCCCTATCGCCACTAGAAACAATTGCGATCATCGGAATCAGCTTGAGGTTTACCCGCACGCTTGAGCAGCTGGGTTCTTCTTTCGTCGGTTTAGATGCCGGCCGTATCGCGCTTGCAGAAACTGAGCTCATCACCGATGCTCCTTCCCTGCCAGAACCCACTACTCCGCGCCTAGGCGATGGTTCGGGAAATGTAGAGCTGCTTAATGTCACGTTTGGATACGGCGATAAACCAGTATTGGTAGATGTCACTTTCCATGCTCGACCAGGCACCGTTACCGCCATTGTCGGTCCTTCTGGCTCCGGAAAGACCACAATTGCGCGCCTTATTTCGCGATTCTGGGATGTAGATTCCGGGGCGGTGATGGTTGACGGCGTAGATATCCGCGAGCTTGGAACCGAACAGTTAATGTCCAGGCTGTCCATGGTCTTTCAGGACGTTTACCTCTTCGACGACTCGTTAATCGCTAATATCCGCGTTGGTCGTCCCGACGCCTCCGATGAGGAAGTCTTCCGCGCAGCTGATCTTTCAGGCGTGACTTCTATTGCCAACCGCCTAGGGTGGCATACTCCTGTTGGTGAAGGCGGGCGGCTTCTATCCGGTGGTGAACGCCAGCGCGTATCTGTAGCTCGCGCGCTTCTCAAGCAAGCGCCGATTGTACTCTTTGATGAGGCTACCTCCGCGCTCGATGCAGAAAATGAGGCAAACATTCTTGCTGCGATGGACGAGCTACGGGAGCAATCTACTTTTATTGTCATCGCCCATAAGCTGGATACAATCAAATCTGCTGATCAAATCGTAGTCTTGGATGAACACGGGCAAGTCAGCCAGCTGGGCACGCATTCTGAGCTTTCCGATGTCCCCGGTATCTACCGTCACTTCTGGCAGCAACGCAAAGCAGCAAGCGGGTGGAAAATCAGTTCGGGACGCGATTAACGCGGGCACCGAGATCGGCATTGTTTGCGGGGGCACCCTTCTCCGCCGCAGCACGGAGCACCCTAAGTGCACCGACAAAGCTCGAAGCGAAGAATGCAGTAGCGGCTACGAGCGACCACTGCGCGGCGTTGGCCATGCCTTCGCTTAAGGCCCACACCACTGCCCCAGGCGCACGGTGGTTTGCGTTGCGGAGGCTTGCCCGGAGTCATCGACGGGAATATCCCGCAGCATCGTGCCGGTCAGCTGCGCGGAGGCGAACCCTAGGCCCAAGCCGTACAGGGTCAGCGGCGCGGCGATGATCCAACCATTCGTATCCGGCCCCATAAGCAGGACGAGGATAAGGACGCCGACGGCTTCCAAGCCGAGCCCAATGAGCACGGTGCCAGGCGCCCCGTACCGTGCCGCGACGTGGGGGCTGCTGCAACGGAGAAGAATGCACCGATTGCCGTGGCTGCCAGCACCAGGCCAGACAACACCGTGCAGAGGTCCAACGTATTAATCAGGTACAGCAGCAACACGAAGATGATGGCAAACTCGCCGATTGCTACCGCACCAGCGGTGATATTGTCCCACGAGAACGTGGAATAAGAAAACAATTCAAGATACAACAGCACCGAGCGGTGACCCCGCTCGCGGTGCTTTTCCGACCTGATTAACAGCGCGAAGCCCACGGCCGAAACCGTGAGCCCTAGCGGAACCGGTGAAATAGCCGCGTTTTCGAACCAGGTCCAGCCAAAGAAGCTGAATGAGGATTGGGGCTCCCACCAGCCTAGGTCGGGCCCTCGATAATCGCGAATACCAGGACACCCATTCCGTCAGTGCACCACCGGCAAGGGTCCGACCGCTGCCGCACCGGAAATTACCGCGCCCCACACACCAAAGGCTGTTGCGCGGTATTTGCCGCGGAATACGGTTTACCCGTGGAAAGCGTGGAAGGCATGATGAACGCAGCACCGATTGCCTGTACTGCGCGCGCGGAGATCCACGTGGCGGTCGAGGTAGGAAATCCCGCCAATACGCTGCCTGCCACGAATATTGTCAGGCCGGTGAGGAAGGCGCGCTTGCGTCCCCAGGTATCCGCAATCTTGCCCCGTCGCAGAGCAGCTCCGCCAGTAGCACCGCATAGAGGCTGTTGACCCACTGCGCCTGCGTCAGGTTGAGCTGCAGGTCAGTGATGATTGAAGTGTCCCTGTTTTGTCCCGACTGAGTAGATAGGACAAAACCTGGGGCACTTTAACTCCAGAACCGAGAGCCGTTCAGCCTAAACGTGTCATTCTCCGTGAATAGTGTGGACGAGAATTCACAGTTTTCGCCTGCCATTTACCGTGAATGACATCAAGCACTGACGCTGGGACACGTCAGGCTCAGACGGCCTGAGCCTTTTCGTTGATGCGCGCTACACATTCAGTCGGGTTCTCCAAGGAAACGATGAACCGATCGAAATGCTCGTCTTTAAGCTCGATGACAACGGCATTCTCATAGCCGCTAATGTTCCAGAAATGTCGGCCGCCATCCGCGTGGAAGGTGCCCGCTAGCTTCTGTCCACTGCGCAGCCCCGGCGCACGAAAACCTTTTGGCTCATGCTTCATGCCAGGGTCATGGGTAGCGCCTCGCACATGCTCCCACGGAACCTTGATACTGCCGGTCAACGACCAGTGTTCAGAAGACTGAAATGGTAGCGGTG
>NZ_KV819477.1:0-8153 GCF_001815175.1 Corynebacterium sp. HMSC034H07 | reverse complement strand
TTTATCCACACGAAATGTCCCTTAAGCCGGCAAACCCGGTAGTGTTCTGAAATATGATCAAAGCGATTCTCTCCGCCATCCTGCTATTCATCTCCTCGCTGTTTTCTAACGCGGGCTCCTCGGAGCTGGCGGGGAGCTCGGAGGCGTGGGGGCTGAACGTCGCCCAGCACGGCATCATTACGAACACGCCTGCAGCTTTGGTCGAGGCAAACGATGAGCAGATGGAACATATCACTGCTTTTCGTTGGGAGTCTGTGGCGAGCCCAGAGGATTTCTCCTTGAATTTCCAGGACCAGAGGGTGTGGTTGCCCTGTAACGGCGGCGACTTCACCTTGGTTGATGGCGGCGTGGAGCTCAGCATGTTGACGGATAAGGCCTGCCCTAGAGGAAAGGTCGACCTTCCCTTCATTATGTTCCTGTCCGAACCGGCGAAGGTAATGGTGGATTCGGATGCCTCCGCAACACCTGAGCGTATTTACCTCGTGCGGGATGGAAAGGCCATTGCGCTTAGCCGCTGAGACGCATATCGCGCAGCGCTGGGTGAAACGCAGAGCTGACAACAAACAGAAATGAGAAAATCGGCCAGAGCCAATGGTTGGTCGGTTGGGAGGGATACAATGATGCTCATGATTCAAGCGATTCTCTCCGCTATCCTGCTTTTCATTTCCTCCCTCTTTTCTTTTGCTGGCTCCTCGGAGCTGCCGGGGAGCTCGGGCATAGCGGAAGTTGGATCCTCGCAGCGCAACATTGTTACTGGCGTGCCCGCAGGCCTAGTCACCGCCAATGCGCAGCAGATGGAGTTCGTGGTGAATTCCGAGTGGGAGTCCGCGCAGCAGCCGGATTCCATTCGCGTGAACTTTAGGGATCGGGTCGTGCAGTTCTCCTGCGATATCCTCAGTTTCCACTTTGAGAGCAACGGAGATGGTCAGCTAGAAATCACTCGGGATTTGAGGTTGGACAAAATCTGCTTCGGCGCGCAACCTGACGGGGCCATCATGAAACTTCTTGCAGGTCCAATAACGGTGATGGTGGACCCCGATGCCTCCGCAACCCCTGAGCGCATTTACTTCGTGCGCGATGGCAAAGCCATCGCCCTTACCCGCTGAGACGCACATCACGCAGCGCTGAGTGAAATGCAGAGCTGAAAACGCACACAAATAAGAAGACCGGCCAGAGCCATTGGTCGGTCTTTCGACGTTTTCAACTGCAAGGAGATGAATAGGTGTCAGCGCGCGCCCGAATAGTGGGCCTCGATATTGCTCGTTCCTTGGCCATCATCGGGATGATTATTCTGCACATGGCCAACCTGGTGTGGAGCGCCAAAGTGGTGCTCTCCGGGCTGCCGGCGGCGGGCTTTGCCATCATTGCAGGTACCACGATGATGATCCTTGCCCGCGACTACTCGCTGCGGGTCTTCCTCAAGCTGGTCGCCCGCGGCCTGATAGTCATGCTCATCGGCGTGGCCTTGCTACCTGTGGGCGGTGAGATTCAGGTGGTGCTCGTCGTGATGGGCGCGGCCATGGCTCTTACCGCTTGGGTGCCGCCGCTCGCCACCGGCTGGAAGGTCCTGCTCTTCGCGCTGGCTACTGCGGGCGCCACGGTGCTCTACGCGCCGTATACCCTCCCACAGGTCTACCCCCTCGTGGCGTTCCTGGCGTACATGGTGGCGGGCATGCTGCTTTACGACGTCTACCTCACCCGCCCCACCCGCACCCAGATCGTCACGACCGCGGTGGCCGTCGTCATTACCGGTATCGGCCTCTGGCAGCGCTTTAACCCGGATATTGCCGGCTGGCTGCGCTTTACCGGACATACGGGTGTGCTTGGTGAAATCCTTCTCTCCGTGGCAGTCACCGCGGTGGTGTTGCACCTGTGCCTGATTATCGGCCGTCAGTTGCCACGCTTGGCTTTCCCCTTCGCGGCATTGGGCTCGATGTCGTTGACAATCTATATCCTGCACATTCTCACCGCACGCTACTGGCAAGCACACGTCTCACTGCACAACACCATGGCGGCACTGGGCTTTGTGCTCGCGTTCTTGGTGCTGAGCGCGCTGTGGAAGAAGTTCTGTGGAAAGGGCCCGGCCGAGAGGGTCGTGGCCTGGGCAATCAAGGAGGTGGCCGCGTAATGGTGGCACGAAAGATAACTGCTGTTGTGGCCAGCGCTCTGGTCGTGGGGCTAGGCGCTGCGCCGGCCATGGCCTTGGAATTCGCCCAGCCCGCTCCGCAGTCGGAGGAAAGCGCTGCCGTGGCTGCGCTGCGCATGGGCAAGATCGGAAACTTCGGCGATTGCACCGGCACGCTCGTTGCCGAGCAGTGGGTGCTCACTGCCCGCCACTGCTTGGAGTCCGTCAACAACGAGGGCTCGCAGGCTCGCTTTGGCCAGGGCAAGGACACCCGCGTGTATGACGTGGACTCCTGGGCTGTTTCGCCGACTATCGACGCCGGCCTCATGCACCTGACCGAGCCCGTCAAGGGCATCAAGCCAGCCAAGCTCGCGGATGCGGTCCCCACCGCCGGCGAGAAGGGGCACTTCTACGGCTGGAGCAGCAGCTCCCGCATGGCCCGCAAAGGCCAGCTACCGATGGCAGAGATGGAAGTAGGCGAACTGCTATCCGGCGGTACCCCGCCGGCAAGCCCAGACGAGTCTGGCCAGAAGATGACGCCGGTGGCGCCGGGGGATTCCGGGGCCATGGCTCCTGGTGACATGGCAGTGCCTGCTCCCGATGGAATGGTCGCTCCCGCCCCTGGTTCGTCCGATGCACCCCAGGTAATGGAGGGCGGCGACATGCCAGAGATCGCTGTTGGTCCCGATGGCGCGGAAAGTATCCCGGCCGGTGAACTCGGGGGAGTGGGCCCGATGATTGCCGCTGCCATCATGGACGTGAAGTCCCTTAATGGTGAGGGCATGCAGGGCGGCGACTCCGGCGGCCCATTCTTTGTCGACGGTCGCCTCGTGGGCGTGGCCACGGCTGGTACATCGAATGCGGACCCGGACCTACCTTCCCCAACAGCGGCGATTACGTCCGTGGTCGAAGTCCGCGACTGGATCGAGGACGTCACCAGCGGCCGTGATACCGACGGCGTCCTCAACGCCGATAACTCCCCGGCGCCGCCGGCAACGATGCAGGTCAGCGCGCCCGCAGCTCTGACAGCCGGCGTGACTGGGGTGGTGGGCCTGATCGTGCTAGCCATCGCTTCACGTTTGCTTCGCCGCAAATCTGGTGCTGAGCGGGGTAGCAACTAGGCTGTTTCTCCATGAAGGAGAAACTCGTTCCGTGTCTGATTGCCGGTGCCATCCTTGGTGTGGTGCTGTGGCTGGCCTCCGGCATGCTCTGGATGTTGCCGGTGGGCCTAGCGGCGGGCTTTGCTGGTTACCCGTTGCTCGGCATCACGCGCGATGAGTCCCAAGCCCGCAAACGTCGCGACGACACCTTCCGCGACTAAGCGCCCCACCTCCCCCTTTGTCACCGCTCTACGCTGCCCGACACCGCGTCGTGTCGTGCCGCCCCGCGCCGTCCCACGCTGCCGCGCACGCTACTCACAGCCGGTCACCAGATGGCACCCCACAAAAGGCATCTGCTCGAAGGCGTCTTTGGGGCCAAAACGCCATCTGCACAACCCAAAAGGCGTTTTCAGGCGAGAAAACGCCTTTTGACAGATGCCATCTGCAACATGCCATTTGCAAGATGCCATTTGAAAAACTTCCCAGTGGCCGGCACCACACAAAAGGCTTCACTCAGAAGTCTCCAGTCAAAAGGTTCCTCTGGGGGCAAGTAAACCTTCTGCAGCCAGGTAGAAGGTTCGTTTGGGGGCAAAGAAACCTTTTGACTGGAACCAGGTGAGGGGAACCCGTTGAGAACCGCCTGCTAGGAAAGAAAGCCAGGCCTAGAAGCCGACCAGCGGGCTAGAAGATTTCGATGCGCCCGCCCAAAGACTCCGTCTGGCGCAGCTGCGCCACCCAGTTCGGCGCACCCGGGTGCAGCCGCAAGACCGGGCGGGAAGAAATCTTCACCGGGGAGACCGATTCCTTTCGAGCACCGGATCGGGCTTCGATGCGGGTGCGGGCGCGGAAGCCAGCGTCGGCAAGCGCGGCGATGGAAGGCTTATCCGAGGCCAGCGATTCGCGCGCATCCTGCAGCAACTCAAGAGCCTCGTCGAGGGCCTGGACCAGTGCCGGTGCATTGGTCTCGCACATCTGGCGAACCAGATCCGGGCGAGTGCCCGCCACGCGGGTGCCGTCCTTGAAGGAGCCGGCCGCGAGGGACTGCGCCAGAATGCCGCCATTATCGCCGACCACCGCGAGGGTCTCCGCCAGCACGTGCGGCAAGTGCGAAATGCGGGCAACCGCGGCATCGTGGTTCGCCACGCGCACCGGAACCGCCTCCGCGTGAACCATCTGGGTCATGCGGACCACGTCCGCAAAAATGTTCTCCCATGCGGCGGGAATGCGCTCGCCGCGGGCCTCGCACTCGGCGGCATAGTCATAGGTGATTACCCAGGCAGCGCGGTTGAATAGCCCGGTGTGGGAGTTCTCCCAGCCGGACTTGGAGGTGCCGGCCATGGGGTGGCCACCCACGTAGCGCGATTCCATGTTGCGCTCCACAATGAGCTGGCGCACCTCGGTCTTGACCGAGACGACATCCGTCAACCCGCAGCTCGGGGCGTGTTCCTGGATGGCGTCGAGGACCGAGGCAACCGCATCCATGGGCACCGCGATGACAATAAGCGCATTGTCCTCCTCGGCGCGCCGCAGGATGGCCGGCAGATCATCGGTGACGTCGTAGCCCTGCTTAATGGCCGTTCGGGCACCAGAAGTGGAGTGGTTATAGCCGTACACGGAATGGTGTGCAGCAGCTAGGTCACGCAGGAGGGAACCTCCAATGAGACCGAGGCCGATAATGCAGACGGGGCGTTGAACATCTTGAGAACTCACGGTGACAATTGTGGCACAACCCGACTAATCTGACGAGGTATGAGCCACGACGATCTGTCCTTTGCCATCACCGTTGCCAGTGCCGAAGGCGGCTGGGTGATTCGCCCTTTCAAGGATGACTTCACCGACGTCAACACCTCCATCAAAGCGGTGCGCAACCTGCGTTCCGAGGGGGCGGCATTCGCGCTGCTGTGCGTGGAGGATGACTATTTCGTCGTCGTGCGCCCGGTGCCGGGGGATGTGCGCATGCTGCTTTCCGACGCCACCTACGCCTCCGAGGACGACTTCGCCGCGGATTTCCTGGACCTGCGCGATCTCGAGATCCCGGATTTAGACGAAGACGAGTGGGAGGACGCCGACCCGTACGGTGACGGCGATTTCGATATCTTCGCGGACCTCGGCCTCGATGAGGACCAGGTGGGCTA
This sequence comes from Corynebacterium sp. HMSC034H07, assembly GCF_001815175.1. Classification (NCBI taxonomy): domain Bacteria; kingdom Bacillati; phylum Actinomycetota; class Actinomycetes; order Mycobacteriales; family Corynebacteriaceae; genus Corynebacterium; species Corynebacterium sp. HMSC034H07. The sequence continues at coordinate 2,793 of NZ_KV819477.1, read as the reverse complement.
CATCATCGATAACGATGAGGACTGGCCTTCCGATATGCTCCTGCGCATCGCCGGCGAGCTGGGTTTTGGCGATGAGCTGGAGGATTTCATCGACGGCCTCGACTCGGATGACTCTTAAACCAGCGGCGGGGCTGGTGCGCGCGGAGGCCCGTATGCGCCGCGCTCTGGAGGTCGCACGCACCACGCCGGCGGGGGATATCCCGGTAGGTGCCGTGCTTTACGACGCCTCCGGCAACGAACTCGCCACCGGCGTTAACCGCCGCGAGCAGCTGAATGATCCCACCGCGCACGCAGAGGTGGAAGCTATCCGCCAGGCGGTACGCGTGCATGGCGATGGCTGGCGTCTGGAAGGCTGCGAGCTGGTTGTCACCTTGGAACCCTGCGCGATGTGTGCGGGCGCGATTCAGGCTTCCCGGGTGTCTTCGGTGGTCTTCGGGGCCTTTGAGCCGAAGACGGGGGCGTGCGGCTCGCTGGTGGAGGTATTGCGCGCCCCGGGCGCCCTCCACGTTCCCGAGGTACGCGGCGGTGTGCTGGAGGAAGAATGCGCGGAGCTGCTCACGGGCTTCTTCGGGGGTCTGCGCGGCAGCGGCGCTTAGCCCTTGAAATGGTTAGTGGCCCCGGAGCCACCTTCCGATTCGCGTGTAGGCTGGGTGGTCCACGTGAGAGAAGTAGAGAGTAAGGAGAAAATCATGGGTGATTTTGAGAACAAGAAGGACGAGTTCGTTGGCAAGGCTAAGGAAGCCGCTGGCGGCTTGACCGATAACGAGAAGCTGGAGAACGAGGGCAAGGCCGACCAGGTTACCTCTGAGGCAAAGCAGAAGGCTTCCGACGCCGTTGAGGGCGTCAAGGATAAGGCCAACGAGGTCATCGGAAACCTCAAGGACTAATTCCTAGCCTCATCTAGCTGAATCGCTGTCCGCGCCGCGTGGTGTGGGCAGCGATTTTGTCGCTCGGGATGACTCCCGTAATCTGGAACGCGGTGGCGTGTCCGAGCGGCCGAAGGTGATCGCCTCGAAAGCGATTGTTGGGTAACCCCCAACCGCGGGTTCAAATCCCGCCGCCACCGCCAGATCCGGCACTCCAGTTCTTAGCTCTGGGGTGCCGGTCTTTTTATTTTTAGAAGCCAGCCCGCCCTCTATCAACATCTCTTTGGAAATCCAGCGCGGCTTGGCGTGTCTCGGGGTCGTGGTCTTCCGTGCGTTTGTGAATCCGTCGGCTCATCATGCCTGCTGGGATGGCAATGAGAAGGATGGCCGCGATGGCAACGATGACGAAAGTGGACATGGGGTCTCCTAAAGCACTTCAGCGGTTAAAACTTTGACTGGACAGGGGGATGTACCCTGACTCTCTATAGTTAAATACTATGATGTGTAACACTATAAAATGTTGAGGTCGATGAATAGTCTTTCTTTTAAATCTACGTTCTCGCTCGTCTTCGCAGCCGCTGTCGTTTCCGGGTTAGGTGACGGCCTCATCCCGATTGCTTTTGCGCTTCAGGCACACCGAGTAGATCCGTCGGGGCGCGGCTTGACGGTGGTGCTTATCGCGCTGTGGGCGGGCCGTTTCCTTAGTTCTTTAGTGGTCCGAAAGCTGCCGCCACCTCACCGGCCAGTGACCTGGATGCTGGGTAGTGATGTCGTTCGGATGCTGGCACAGTGGGGACTTGTAGCGTGGGTGGTTGCTCGCGGCGATTCCATTGCTGCGTTCGCGCTCTCAAGCTGCGTGTACGGTTGTGCCTCGTCATTCTTTGGGCCAGCAAGGTTTAGCCTCTTGTCGCAGCTGTTTTCCGATGAGCAGCGCACTCGCGTCAATGGAACCCTGTCGATGCTCGGTGATGTGCTGTTTATCGCCGGCCCCCTCATCGGTACTGCCGCAGTGCTCACCTTGGGATTTAACACGGTATTACTCATCGACGGCGCCACTTTCCTCGTGGCCATGCTCTTTGTTCTTCCGTTTCTCTCAGTACGTAGCGAACCAGCAGGAGAAAGCTCTAATAGCGCAGCGGCTGAACCAGAACCGGACAGCGCAGGTTCAACGACTTCGAACGAGCCTCTTGCGTCCCCAACGCTCCCGAGCTGGGTGCGGGTAGGGCTCGGCACCTGGCTGGTCGCGGCAGTGGTCAACGGCTTCCTGGGAAGTGCTGGCCCTACATGGATTATGAATACTTTCGACGAAAAGTCGTGGGGGTTTATGGCAACTGCGCTTGCGGTCGGTTCGCTGCTTGGCTCAGCCGCAACAATTCTGAAGGCATTAGATCGGGTGCGCTTTAGCACCTTGCAAATCCTGATGCTGATTCTTCTGGCCGGGCAGATCTTGGCTTTGGCATTCTCCTCTGTCTTCGTGCTCATCGCCGCAGTTGCTGCTGCTGCGTCCTTGTTGATGACTGCGGCAGGCATTGCGTGGGATTCTCTCGGGCAGTCTTTGGGGGATGATGGTCTGGTGCATCAGTTCGCTACGAAGGATCAGCTGGTCTTTACCGCCGGTACCCCACTTGGAATGATTCTTTTCGCGGCACTTTCTTCTCATCCTGGTGTTGCGGCGGTTGCCTTGGCAGCTGCGTTGGTAGTTGCAGCTGTTGCGTCGTCCTTGCCCGTGGCGCGTTCGCCGCGTACTGCAGATATGGCTGAGGGTGCTGTTCCTTTGTAATGAAGTAGGTACACATCGCAGGTGTGCAATTGGCTATGTGCGAGCTTAGGCCTCATTGAATTGTCTAGCCATGATTACTTGTGGATCGACGACCACCGAGCTCAGGCTCATCAAGAAGTGGGGTTGCCCGCAAATCGTGGACACGTA
>NZ_KV819476.1:0-396 GCF_001815175.1 Corynebacterium sp. HMSC034H07 | reverse complement strand
TCACCGGAAAGCAGTTTGATGACTGCCTCAGCGACAGTGATGTCTTCCTTGGCGGCGGTCTGGTGGATGAAGGCATCGAGTTTAATGCCGGTGTCTTCCCCAACCTGCAGTTCCAACCAGGCAGAGGTGCCGTTAGAAGAAAACCGGTACGTATCTTTAGGCCGGGTATCCCGATAGGCAATGGAATCATCCAGGGTTTTACAAATATCGCGGACTTTGCGCCTAATTTGACTACGTGTAGGAAAAGCTTGGGTCGGCTTAGAAGGGGTGAAGAAGTCAGCCAGGAGGGTGTCGATAAAATCCAGGGTTTCATCAGTCAAGGCTGTCAGTGCTGACATGGGTTGATCGATAGCAATGAGGGATTCAATGTCGAGCAGGCAGTGGGTGTCTTGTATG
>NZ_KV819475.1:0-299 GCF_001815175.1 Corynebacterium sp. HMSC034H07 | reverse complement strand
ATACAGTTCTCACACAACACCCCACACAACTTCAACAACCACACCACAAAAGGTTAAGCAGCCATTGAAACTCGTGTGGGTTACAACCAGGGAACAATGCCCCAGACACCCAACAATGCACCAAGTACTCTTTAAAGCATTAGTTAATCAATCATCCCAGTTAAGATGTATCTCCACCCGATTATCATTCGGTGGCAGTAAAACAATCGCTTACATAAACCACCAACCACACAACAAACCGTGTGGTTTACAGCACCAACTGGTGCCAAAAAATATGCTCCTTAGAAAGGAGGTGATCC
>NZ_KV819474.1:745-5455 GCF_001815175.1 Corynebacterium sp. HMSC034H07 | reverse complement strand
CGTCGAAATCTTCGGAGTATCAGACTCACCTGGAAGACCAGGCTGGTCAATCGGAACCACACGCTGTCCCCCACCACTGTTATGAGTGGTTATGCCGTTGGGACCAACCACAGTGATGAAGGCATCCGCCGGCTGCTCAGGGATAGTAACCGACGGATCGGCTTCAAACTGCTGGTCGAGCGTTTGGGCATTGTCCTTTAGAATGCGCAGCCCCGTGTTCGCCGTGAAATCCTCTGAATTGCCGTCGAACCCGTGGAGCGGACGTGCCAGACCAGAAACATTTCCGCCGTCGTTTGCGTGAATAAACTTAATCGCGGCAGCCCTACCCGACGCATCAGAGACGAGCGCTGCCAAGTAAACGCTGTAACGGTTAGCAAGTTTCTTATCGCCAGCCGCCGTAGCATCACGCAGCTTCATTGCAATGCCGATAGCCGCATTCTGGAACTTCGGGTCATCAAAGCGAATCGCACCTGCTGTGGACTTCTTGTAGCTGCCCTTCTTGAGCATGGGATCGGCAACAGTGTAATCAATACACCAGCCCCATCCGACATCGTTGTTCTTGTGAGGGTTTCTCGCACCTTCTGGCGGAACACCAGCCCACACAAGCTGGCCCCAGCTATGATCTCCGCCAATTTTCGCATTTTCAGCGCCCAAGGTGGTGTTAGGCACGAAATCAGTCGGCTCGGCCGCGCCAGCCTTCGCCCAGGGAACGGTAACCATGGCCGCAATTACTGCAATTGCTGTAAGCACAGCAGTAAAGACCATCCACCCCTCTCTGGAGATATTCCTTAATCTACTCATCGTTTCCTCTTCGAATGATGTGAATGTCTACAAGTTTTCTGCACAGCAGCCTTAGACCACTGAACCAATCTGAAATCGGGACGTAGGTTTTTACACCTTTACCGGCGATTCTTCTCACGAATCTCACGAACTCTTATGGTCCACTCAGGAGACTATCATTCGACACAGGAAGCTGCAAGGTATCTCATTGCTCTATAAATTTCGCCTATACCCAAGTTGGAGCGTATTTATGCTGCACTAGACCGTTTTCAAGTCAGGCAGCTCCTATCTACCGCCCACTTGTTCTATTTTTCCTTCACATCGTCAACTTCTAAGTATTTCTTATAATACTCAATCTAAGATTTACTAAGTTTGCATATCAGTTTTTTCCCACCCGGATTGCGCTAGGAAACCTTCCGCCAGCGCAACAGCACTGTCCGCACCCGCGCTGGCCTAATCCCCTTGTACGCACCTACGAACCTCACCACCTTGCAGCACCCCAAGGCCCGCGAAAACTCGTACTCGCAAGCATTTAACACCCTTGCCGCTACACCTCGCAGACACGCGAAACGGCCGTGCACAAAGCACGGCCGTCATTCCCCATTAGAAACCTCATCCCACGGGGCTTAGACCACTACCCCCATTAATCAGATTTATGGCTCGCCGAGCCCTCATTAATCATCCGCGGAACGCGTGAGCTTCGGGTCAACGTCGACAACCGGCTCAGGGACCTCAATAACCTCGATGTCGGAGACCGGCGAGCCCGCGGGCGCCACAGGTTGCGCATCCGCCTGATCTCCCCCTGAAGACGAGCCCGGCTCCACAGTAATCTTCGCCGCCGCGAGTGCTGCCCTGTCGCGGGCTGTCTCAACGTCTTCTGCAGTCGTAGCCACCATCCCCATTCGGCGCCCTGCATACGCCCACGGCTTACCAAACAGACGCACGTCCGTCTCCTCATAAGCCATGGCAGCATCGAGGCCGGAGTAGGAGACATCATCAAGCTCAGCGTCCGCGTGCAGAATGACTGCCGCACCGGGGCTGACCAACGTCACATCGATCGGGAAGCCCAACATTGCGCGGACATGGAGTTCAAACTCAGAGAAGCGCTGTGTGTATCCAGTCAGCATTGCGGTATCCAAAGGACGCGGCGAGACAGAGGAGAAGTACACCTCATCACCCGCTACGAAGAGCTCAACGCCATAAACACCGCGCCCGCCCAATTCGTTGGAGATGCGCGCCGCAACGGAGCGTGCGTTCGCTAGGGCGTCTTCACTCATCGCCATCGGCTGCCAGGACTCCACCAGATCCCCCTTCTCGTGGCGGTGGCCAATGGGCTCACTGAACCACGTGGCCATCTTGCCCGTAGCCGGGTCAATGGAGCGCACAGCAAGCAGCGTGACCTCATAGTCAAAGTCGACGAAGCGTTCCACCACGACGCGCTTATACTCCGAGGACACGTGGCGCACCATGGCCCAGGCCTCCTCCACGTCCTCTTCTTCCTTAAGAAGGATGTGCCCCTTCCCTGAGGTCGTAATGTCCGGCTTCACGATGCACGGCAGCCCCAACTCCCCCACTGCCTCCTGCAACTCCTCAGCGGACTCAGCAAAGCGATAGGCAGTGACGGGCAGCCCAATCCTCTCAGCGACCTCACGCACGCTCTCACGGCACTGCGTGAGCTCACAAGCCCGCGCTGACGGCACGACAGTGGTGCCGAATTCCTCTATACGCTTCAGCGTCTCCACCGCGACAGTCTCCACCTCTGGGACTACGTAGTCTGGCTTAATCTTCTCAGTCAGCTCCCACACCTTGTATGGGTCCCTAATGTCTGCGATGTAGCTAAAGTGCGCAAGCTGTTGCGCGGGTGCTCCTGCGTAGCGGTCCACGGCGTGAACCTCAAGCCCTAAGTTCTGAAAGGCAATTACTAACTGCTTGCCCAGCTCACCCGCCCCTAGGAGCAGCACCTTGGTGGCGTTTCCTGTTAGGGGGGTTCCGATCTGGCCTGCGATGTCGCCTGCGGTAGTCATTCTCGAATTATCGCACACATTTGACGCCTCGCTGCTTGGCGACGTCCCCCTGTTCCCCACAACCACCAAAACTCACTGTGTCCCACGACGACGCATTGCCGCCCCGGGCTCCGGCCCGGGGGCGCAGGATCACCAAAGCCCCCTTCACCCACCGCAGGGAAACAGTGAGAAAGGGGGCCTGGCGCTACAGACTGACCTTCTAGCGTGTCAGCCGGCCACAGGGGCCGGCTGGCCCTCGGTTATCGCGGTCTTCCTCTTACTTAGAGGAACCCTCGTCAGCACCCGGTGCACAAGCATCAGCCAACAAGCCGATAGCCAAAGCACCAGCAGCAATCAGAGCCACAGCACCAGCAGCCTGCTGGTAATCAGCACCGAAACGCTTCAGCTGCGCATTAATACCATTGACCTGGTCAGCCAACGGGCCGTTGAACAGACCAGCCTGCTGCTGCAGACGGGTGTTCAGATCCTGAATCTGCTTGTTAATCGGAGCAACAAACTCCGACAGACCCGGAATGTTCATCTGGGAAGCCAGACCAACCGGAATCAGGAACAGCAGCGGGATACCAATACCCAGACCGGTGTTGATGCAACGCTCAGACAGGTTCGAAGAACCAGTCCAATCGGAGTCATCAGGCTTCGGAGCCGGCTTGGAATCGCCAGTGACGACACGCTCAGCCTTGTTGCCATCCTTATCCGTTGCAACAATCTTGTCGCCGGTCTTCAGCTCCTTGTCAACAACGACCTTCCACTTACCGTCATCACCAACCTTGACAGTCTTCTCGGTCTTCTTGCCGTCCTTGTCCGTGACAATAACGGTGAGATCCGTACCAGGCTTAGCGGTACCAGTGATCTCCTTGTCACCATCCTTAGCCGGATCAATCGTCGGCTTGATGACCTCCGGAGTCTCAGACGGATCGTCCTCACCCGGCTTGTTCGGGTCAATCGGCCAGGTCGGTCCACCCGGAATAATCGGCTTCTTAGGCTTCTCAACCTCGACGACTACGCGGTCGATCTCGTTGCCGTCCTTGTCCTTGACAACGACAACAACCTTGTCACCAGGCTTAGCGTCCTTATCGATGTCGACAACCAGGTTGCCGTCCTCATCGATTTCAGCCTTACCCGGACCCTCGGTCTCAACCGTGGTGCCATCCTCAACCGGACCACCAGCGTTCGGGATCTCGACCTTGTCACCAGGCTTACCCGCGTCATCCTTCCAATCCGGCTTATCAGCAGGAGCATCAGGCTTCTCAACCTCGACGACTACGCGGTCGATCTCGTTGCCGTCCTTGTCCTTGACAACGACAACAATCTTGTCACCAGGCTTAGCGTCCTTATCGACGTCGACAATCAGCTTGCCTTCGTCATCGATTTCAGCCTTACCCGGCCCCTCGGTCTCAACAGTGGTGCCATCCGGAACGTCACCGCCGGTGTTCGGGATCTCGACCTTGTCGCCAGGCTTACCGGAGTCATCCTTCCAGTCAGGCTTCTCAGTCTCCGGAGCATCGCAGACTTCGCTCTTCTGGCTAGTGAAGGTCCAGGTCGTCTGAGTACCAGCTGGGAAGGTGAAGCCCTTGGCCGGGGTTGCCTCGACCTTGACCGTCTGGCCGTACTCGTAGACGTACTTGCCGTCAGCGTCCGGCGTCAGTTCCTTACCGTCAACGGTCACCTTGTACTCGACACCCTCGGTCTTTTCGACGGTGACGAACGGCGGAACCTTACAAGATGCCGGGTCGTCGGCAGTCGCACCAAGAGATGGGTTGTTCTCCACTGGGGCCACCGGAGTAACCGGGGTAGCGTCCTTCTCGGTCACCGTGACGGTGACGTCAACGGTGTCCGTGGTGCCATCCGGGTAGGTCACAACAACCGGAACAGTGATCTTGTCACCCGGCTTCGCATCCTCAGGAAC
>NZ_KV819474.1:0-645 GCF_001815175.1 Corynebacterium sp. HMSC034H07 | reverse complement strand
CTCACCGGTGTTCTCATCAACCTTCACACCGTCAGGCGTGTTGTCACCCGGAGTGAAGGTCGTGCCCTCAGGAGCCTTAGTGTCGTTACCGTCCTTGTCCTTGAAGTCTGGCTTGTCAATTGTGACGTCTTCGCCAGGCTCGCCGGTGCCACCGTTGTACTCAGGCTCGTAATTCTCGTTGTCCTTGGCCTCAGGAGCATCAGGCTGCTCAACGGTGACAGTGACGTCAACGTCGTCCTTCGAACCATCCGGGTAATTCACCTCAACCGGAACAGTGACCTTGTCACCCGGCTTCGCATCCTCAGGAACGGTAACGGTGATCTCACCGGTGTTCTCATCAACCTTCACACCATCAGGCGCGTTGTCACCAGGGGTGAACGTCGTACCATCCGGAGCGTCAGTCGGGTTGCCGCTCTCGTCCTTGAACTCAGGAGCAGGAACCGTGACATCCTCACCAGGCTTACCGGAGCCATCCTCGTAACCAGGCTCGTGGGTGTCAGCGTCCTTGTCCTTAGCGTCAGGCTCTTCAACCGTAACGGTGACATCAACGTCGTCCTTCGAACCATCCGGGTAATTCACCTCAACCGGAACAGTGACCTTGTCACCCGGCTTCGCATCCTCAGGAACGGTAACGGTGATCTCACC
>NZ_KV819473.1:0-665 GCF_001815175.1 Corynebacterium sp. HMSC034H07 | reverse complement strand
CGGCACTTCAAAATCTTTATTGACTGGATTCTTTCCGGTGAATCCGCAGACCATTTAGCTAAACGCCTTGGGGTAACCAGACGAACGTTGACCCGATGGTTCAAGCTTTTGTGGTTTATCACCGTGCCCACGTCTACTGACCCCTATCGTGTCTACGACCAGGTCTTTATCGACGGCACCTACTTTCACAAGAAATGCCTGCTGGTCGCCTGCACCAATACACACGTCATCGCCTGGCATTGGTGCCTGCGCGAAAGCTCATACGAGTACCTAAAGCTGCTCGACAAAATCGCGCAACCACTTATCGTCACCACCGACGGGGCAGGCGGAGCGCTCAAGGCACTGCGCATTAAATGGCCCGACGTGAAAATCCAGCGGTGCCTAGTTCACGTCCAGCGCAACACTTTCGCCGATATCAGCCGCAACCCGATTCACCCAGCGCATAAAGCAATCCGGAAACTGGGCTACATGCTTGTTCAGGTACACAACCGTGAAGATGCTGCGCGGTTTACTGCTGCAGTCCACCACACCCGCATCACCTTTGCTGATTGGCTTAAACAGCGCACCTACCGCAGTGCTATACCGGCAGGCCAAGTACCGAAATGGGTCAGCGCTAACCAGAAATGGTGGTACACCCACCGCAACGCCCGCAGGGCTCTAAAACG
>NZ_KV819472.1:0-260 GCF_001815175.1 Corynebacterium sp. HMSC034H07 | reverse complement strand
CAGGCTCGAAGATCGTGTTCTGGTTCGGAGCCTTCGGGTTGCTGTCTTCCTCGTCCGGGATGCCGTCGTTATCGTCATCCTCGTCCTCGGTGTCAGGCTTACCGTCACCATCGGTATCCAGCTTGAAGTTCGCATCCGTCTTATCGGTGCTGCCATCCGGGTAGGTCACCGTAACCGGAACATCGAACTCCTCAACGGTGTCCTTGTTCAGCTTCGACTTGTCCGGGAACGTAACGGTGATCTCACCAGTGTTCTCATCA
>NZ_KV819471.1:0-450 GCF_001815175.1 Corynebacterium sp. HMSC034H07 | reverse complement strand
CCCCTTGTCATCACCAACCCCGCCAACAGATCGCTTCCTTGACGAATCCGTCCTGCCCGACTTCACCGCGCTGCGGATGACAGCCTTTGGCAGAAGCGTCATCGACATCGCCAACGATCCCGCATTCGACACATGGACGTTTTCCCAAAAGGTGCTCTACGCACTTGATAAAGAAGTCGCGGCCAGGCGCGAGCGACGCATCAACAAACTGCTGAAAGCATCCCGATCGCCGAACCTTGATGCTTGCCTTGAAAACGTGGTCTGCACGCCTGACCGCAACATCAACCCCGAGCAAGTCAGCAGACTCGCTCACGGACAATGGTGCCACCTGGGCCAAAACATTGTCATCCTGGGCAAATCCTCAGTCGGCAAAACCTACCTCGCCCAAGCCCTGATCACAGCAGCATGCCGCAAAGACTACTCCGCACGGTTCTACCGCACCGACATGCT